>NZ_RKHK01000001.1:2588316-2911856 GCF_003752405.1 Bogoriella caseilytica
GCCGCTGCAACCGTGTGCCGGCCTCCTCTGCTTGGCGCCGGCCCGTGTCGTCGAGGGATATACCGGCGGACCGCCCGGCGAGCACTCCCGCGGTGTTGGCGGTGCTGCGGCCATGCCGGATCAGGATGAGGGTGGCCATGAGCTCACCTCAGCTGCGTGCGACCGGCTCGCCGAGTTCGTGGGCGAGCACGGTGACGCCGTCCTCACCGGCGTCGAGGGTCAGTGTCCCGGTCACCTTGGCGGCCGCGCGGAGGTCGGCCAGCCCGTCCTGCACCAGGGCGGCGGCGGCAGCCGGCAGCTGCAGGTGGGCCGAGAGGATGGGGGTGGCCTGCTTGACCTTGGCCTCGGACTTCAGCTTCCGCAGCGCAGCCAGGGCCTGGCCCACGGCGCCGAGCAGCGCTGGGTCGACGGTGCCGGCCGCAGCGGTGAGCGAGGCGGACTCGGGCCAGGGCGCGCGGTGCACCGAGCCGGTGCGGTACCAGCTCCACACCTCCTCGGTGGCGTAGGGCAGCACCGGGGCGAGCAGGCGCACGAAGGTATCGACTGCGATGGCCAGGGCGGCGCGAGCCGAGAGCGCTTCGGCCGGTGCGAGTGCTCCGTCCCGGTTGTAGGCGCGCTCCTTGACCAACTCGAGGTAGTCGTCGCAGAACGTCCAGAACAGCGACTCAGTGAGGTTCAACGCCCTGGCATGATCGAAGGAGGCCAGCGCCGTGGTGGCGCTGTCGACCACCTCGGCCAGAGCGGCGAGCATGGCACGGTCGAGTGGCTCGCTGACGGCGCCGGGGTCGAGCACCAGCTCGGCGTCGCCTCCCATCGTCAGAGCGAACTTCGAGGCGTTGAGCAGCTTGATCGCCAGGCGGCGACCGATCTTGATCTGGCTCACCTCGAAGGCGGTGTCCGTGCCGAAGCGCGCCGAGGCTGCCCAGTAGCGCACGGCGTCGGAACCATGCTGCTCCAGTAGGTCCAGGGGTGTCACAACGTTCCCCTTGGACTTCGACATCTTCTTCTTGTCCTCCGGGTCGAGCACCCAGCCCGAGATCGGCGCATGCCGCCACGGCAGGGAGTCGAACTCCAGGTGGGAGCGCAGCACGGTGGAGAACAGCCAGGTACGGATGATCTCGTGCGCCTGGGGGCGCATGTCCATCGGGAAGACCCTGGAGAAGAGATCCTCGTCCTCCAGCCAACCGCCGGCCAGCTGCGGGGTGAGGGAGGACGTGGCCCAGGTGTCCATGATGTCGGGTTCGCCGACGAAACCGCCGGGCTTGCCGCGCTGGTCCTCGGTGAAACCGGCGGGCACCTCGCTGGAGGGATCCACGGGTAGGGAGGCCTCGTCGGGGGTGATGACGGCGTTGTAATCGACCTCGCCGTCGGCGTCCACGCGGTACCACAGCGGGAAGGGCACGCCGAAGAAGCGCTGGCGCGAGATCAGCCAATCGCCGTTGAGTCCGCCCACCCAGTTGTCGTAGCGCACCCGCATGAACGAGGGGTGGAAGTCCAGTTCCTGGCCGCGAGCGAGCAGCTCGGCGCGCAGGTCGCGACCGTCCACGGAGCGTCCGCCGTTGCGGATGTACCACTGGCGTGAGGTGACGATCTCCAGCGGCTTGTCGCCCTTCTCGTAGAAGTTCGCTTTCCGCTGGGTGGCCTTGGGCTCGGCGAGCAGATCCCCGGAATCCTGCAATTTCTCCACCACGGTCTTGCGAGCGGAGAAGGTGGTCTGCCCGGCCATCTCGGCGTAGGCAGCCCGCCCCTTCTCGGAGGTGATCCACTCCGGCACCTCGGCCAGCACGCGGCCGTTGCGGCCGATCACCGGGCGGGTGGGCAGGTCGAGTTCACGCCACCACTGCACGTCGGTGAGGTCACCGAAGGTGCAGCACATGGCGATGCCCGCGCCCTTGTCCATCTCGGCGGCCGGGTGGGACAGCACCGGGACTTCCACGCCGTAGACGGGGGAGGTGACCGTGGTGCCGAACAGCGGCTGGTAGCGCTCGTCATCGGGGTGGGCGATGAGCGCGACGCAGGCGGCGAGGAGCTCGGGGCGCGTCGTCTCGATGACCACGTTGGCGCCGTCCGGGGCGTGGAAGGCCACCTCGTGGAAGTGCCCGGGGTAGTCCCGTGCCTCGAGCTCCGCCTGGGCGACCGCCGTCTGGAAGGTGACGTCCCAGAGCCCGGGCGCGGCGGCCTGATAGGCCTCACCGCGGGCGAGGTTGCGCAGGAAAGCCACCTGGGCAACCTTGCGGGCGCGGCTGCCGATGGTCTGGTACTGGTAGGCCCAGTCCACGCTCAGGCCGAGGTGGCGCCAGAGTTCCTCGAAGCTCTTCTCGTCCTCGACCGTGAGCTCCTCGCAGAGCTCGATGAAGTTGCGCCGCGAGACCGGCACCTGGTCACCGGGCTTGACCACCTTGCCGCCGCGTTGCGGGGGAGTGAAGGACTCGTCGTAGGGCAGGGCCGGTTCGCAGCGCACGCCGAAGTAGTTCTGCACGCGACGCTCGGTGGGCAGGCCGTTGTCGTCCCAGCCCACCGGGTAGAAGACGGACTTGCCGCGCATGCGCTGGAACCGGGCCACGACGTCGGACTGGGTGTAGGAGAAGACGTGCCCCATGTGCAGGGAACCGGAGACCGTGGGGGGCGGGGTGTCGATGGAGAAGACCTGCTCGCGCGTGGCGGAGCGGTCGAAGTCGTAAGTGCCCTCGGTCTGCCAGGCGGCGGCCCACTTGGCTTCGAGCCCCTCCAGTCCGACCTGCTGCGGTACCTGCGGCGCGGGCAAGGGCTCGGCCGGGGTGGCAGGGGCTGCGCTCGCGGGCGCGGCAGGGTCGGGGAGGTTCTGCTGGCTCATGGTTCCCGATTCTTCCATGGAGCCCGGCGCGGGTGTCACGCCGCAGCGGGTGGGGCCCAGCCGGCCGGGGCCGCGTCGGTCACATCGAGGAGCGGACCGTGGGGGCTGGCCCTTCCCCGGTGGAGACGTCGGCGAGGCGCGCCATGGTCGCGTCGGCGCGGCGCACGCGGGCCAGGGGGTGGCCGGGAAGCGCGTCGTCGAGGAAGTCGTAGCGCGCGGCGGTCTCGCGGGCGGCGCGATCCCCGGTGCGGGCAGCGGCCACGGTGGCCTCCCACCAGTCGGCGATGTCACCCCAGCCCGGCGCGGCGAGCGAGCCGCCGAACTGGCGCACGGCCAGCGCGGAGCACAGCACGGCGAAGCGCAGCCGGCGCAACAGGTCCCAGCCGTTGATGGTGCCGGTGATCAGCGCGGCGCCGAAGACGTCGCCAGCGCCGGTCGCGTCCAGCGCCTCCACTTGAAGGGGATCGACCTCGACCTCCTCACCGCTAGCCGAGTCCACGGCCACGGCACCATCCGCACCCCGGGTGACCACCGCCAGTGGCACCCGCTCGGCGAGAGCCCTGGCGGCTTCCACTGCCGAGTCCGCGCGGGTGTAGGCCATGGCCTCGACCTCGTTCGGGGTGAAGGCGTGGCAACCCTCCAGCAGGTCCAGCCAGGCCGGATCCCACGAGCCCTCGGGATCCCAGCCGACGTCGGCGAAGATCAGAGTCCCGCGCGCCGCGAGATCACGCCACCACGGCTCGCCCTCGGCGGAGAGTTCGGCGACGACGGCATGGGCGTAGCGCGCCCCGGAGACCAGCGCGCTCGCGGGTTCGGGATCGGGGTGGCCGTGGGAGATCATCGCGCGGTCGTTCTCCATGGCGAGGGAGACGGTCACGGAGGTGTGCCAGTGGCGGTAGCGGCGTGAGGCGCTCAGGTCCACTCCTTCCTGCTTGCCCAGCACGGTCCAGAGCCAGTCGGCGTAGGCGTCGTCGCCGAAGGCGCCGGCCAGACCGGTGCTCAGGCCCAGCCGGGAGGCCGCGACGGCCAGGTTCGCGATGCCCCCCGGTGCCGACCCCATGCCCGAGGCCCACACCTCGGTGCCGGGCACCGGGCCGGAGGGCAATCCGGTGAAAACCAGGTCAAAGAAGACCGGGCCGGTCACCAGCACATCCAGAGGCTGCTGGGTGGCATAGGGGGAGGCCGGCTGGGCGAACTGAGCGGGTTGAGTGCGCACACCGTGATCCTGCCAGGTTCGCTTCGCATTACGGTGGCATGATGCGTCTCACTATTCTCGGCGGCGGCGGTTTCCGGGTGCCCCAGGTCCATCAGGCCCTTCTCGCGGCGCGCGAGCGCATCGATGTGGACGAACTCGTCCTCTACGACGTTGACGCCGATCGGCTCGCCGTGATGCGAGCGGTGCTGGAGCAGCGCGCCGCGACGCTGGGTCGTGCTGACGCTGGTCGTGCGGCTGCGGGCACTGAGCATTCGGCTGGTGGCGGTGTGCCGGCGCTCCGCACCACGACCGACCTCGATGAAGCGGTCACCGGCGCTGACGTGATCTTCTCGGCCATCCGCGTGGGAGGCACCGCCGGCCGCGTGGCCGACGAGCGCACGGCCCTCGGCGAGGGGGTCCTCGGTCAGGAGACGGTCGGTGCCGGAGGCCTCGCCTATGCACTGCGCACCGTGCCGGTGGTCGATCACGTGGCCCGGCGGATCGCGGAGCTGGCGCCGCAGGCCTGGACGATCTCCTTCACCAACCCCGCCTCCATCGTCACCGAGGCCATGCGGGTGGCCCTGGGGGAGCGGGTGGTCGGGATCTGCGACACGCCCATCTCGCTGGTGCGGCGCGCGCTGCGGGCTCTCGGACTGCCGCCGGAGGCCTTCGATCGCGGCGAGGCCATTGTGGACTACGCCGGCCTGAACCATTGCGGCTGGCTGCGCAGTATCCGCGCTCGCGGCGGGGCCGACGTCGGCGGGATCGAGTTCCTCCCCGGCCTGCTGGCCGACGAGGCCGCGGCCTCCTCGCTGGAAGAAGTGCGGCTGCTGGGTGTGGACTGGGTGCGCGCCTCGGGGGCCCTGCCGAACGAGTACCAGTACTACTACGACCATGCGCGCGAGGCGCTGGGGGCGATCGCGCGCGCAGAACACACCCGCGGGGAGTACCTCGCCGAGCAGCAGCACGCCTTCTACTCTGCGGCGGCGGCCCAACCGGAGCAGGCCGGGCAGCTGTGGCAGCAGGCGCACGCCGAGCGAGAGGCCACCTACATGGCCACCGAGCGGGACACCCAGGGGGCCGGCGCACGTGAGGAGGAGGATCTCGGCGGCGGCTATCACGAGGTGGCGATCGACCTCATGGCGGCACTGCTCGGGGTGGAAGAGCACCGCATGATCCTGAACATCGGCAATGCCGGGCCGGACGCGGCTCCGCTGATCCCCGGGCTCCCGCTGGGCGCGGTGGTGGAGGTGCCGGTGCTGGCTGACCGCGGGGGCATTCATCCGCTGGCCTCGGGCACTCCGCTCGACGGCGACAAACTCGCCCGGGTCCAGGCGGTGAAGTCCGCCGAACGGCTGATCATCGAGGCCGCCCGGACCCGCTCGAAGGACAAGGCCTGGCGAGCGTTCGCGGCCCACCCCCTGGTGGATTCGGTCGAGGCGGCCCAGCACATCGTGGACCGGGTGTGGGTCTAGCCTGGAGGTATGAGCCTCACCATCGGTTATGCCGCAGCGCTGGAGCAGTTCCACCCCAGCGAGGCGATCGAGTACTCCGTGGAGGCGGAGAAGCACGGCTTCTCCGGCGTCATGGCTGCCGACCACTTCCAGCCCTGGACGCCGAGCCAGGGGGAGTCGTCCTTCGTGTGGAACGTGCTGTCCGCATTGGGGGAGCGCACCACCGGCGATATCGGCCCGGGGGTGACGGCGCCGACCTTTCGCTGGCACCCGGCCATGGTGGCGCAGGCCTCGGCCACACTCGGCGCGATGTACCCCGGTCGGCACTGGCTGGGCCTGGGTTCGGGCGAGGCACTGAACGAGCACATCGTCGCCGACTACTGGCCCGAGGCGCCGGAGCGGATCAACCGGATGTTCGAGGCGATCGAGATCATCCGCAAGCTCTTCACGAACTCCCTGAACGACAAGGACACCAAGCACTCCGGGCAGTTCTACAAGCTGGAGTCCACCCGGCTGTGGACCATGCCGGATGAGGCGCCGCCGATCTACGTCGCCACCGGCGGGCCGGTCACCGCCAAACGGGCCGGTAAGCACGCCGACGGCCTGATTACGGTGGGTGCGCCGCTGGAGAAGATCGCCGGGCTCTTCGATCGCTTCGCCACGGGCGCGAAGGACGCCGGGAAGGACCCGGACGCCATGCCCAAGATCCTCCAGCTGCACATGTCGTGGGCGCCTACCGATGAAGAAGCGCTGGCGAGTGCCTTCGACCAGTGGCCGAACGGCGGCATGAAGTTCCCCAAGGCGGACATTCGCTCGCCCTTCGATTTTGCCGCCATGGCCAAGCTGGTGCGCGAGGAGGACTTCGCCGGGCGCATGGTGATCTCCGCCGATCCGGACGAACACCGCGCCGAGATTCAGAAGTACGTGGACCTGGGCTTCGACCGGATCTATCTGCACAACGTGGGCAGGGACCAGCGGGAGTGGGCCGAGGTCTTCGGGCGCGACGTGCTGCCCCAGCTCAGCCGGTGAGCGCGGAGGAGAGAGGGTCTGCGGTGTCCGCGGAGCACAACGAGCCTGCCGCGCCCGCGGTAGCCACCGGGCCGACAGTCCCCGTGGAGCCGGCCGCGACCGCTGCCCTGACCGTGATCGCACCCGAGGGCGTGCCGGTGCTGACCTCGGGTGATGACCTCGCCGCCGTCCTGACGCCGGTGCTCGAGCGCGCGGTGTGGCCCGACGGCACGCTCGGGCTGCGCCCGGGGGACGTGGTGGTGGTCTCCTCGAAGATCGTCTCGAAGGCCGAGGGGCGCCTGGTGGCCGCCCGCGACGAGGAGGAGCGCCAGGCAGTGATCGCCGGGGAGACGGTGCGGGTCGTCGCCGAGCGTGCCCGCCCCGATGGCGGTGCGCTGCGGATCGTGGAGAACCACCTGGGCCTGGTGATGGCCGCGGCCGGGGTGGACACCTCCGATGTCCCGCCCGGTACCGCGCTGCTGCTTCCGGAGGATCCGGACGCCTCCGCCCGCAAGCTCCGCCTCGGCCTGCACGCCCGGACCGGCGTCAAGCCCGGCGTGATCGTCACGGACACCTTCGGCCGGCCCTGGCGCCGCGGTCTGGTGGACCAGGCGATCGGCGCGGCGGGCGTGGCCGTGCAGGACGACCGGCGCGGCGAGCACGACTCCTACGGCCGAGAGCTGCAGGTGACGGTCATTGCGGTGGCCGACGAGATCGCGGCAGCCGCCGAGCTGGTCAAAGGCAAAGCCACCGGCCGGCCAGTGGCCGTCGTGCGCGGCATGGGGCATGCCGTGACCGACGAGGACGGCGCCGGTGCCCGCGAGTTGATCCGAACCCCGGAGGAGGACATGTTCCGCCGCGGGGTGGCTGAGGACCCCGAGACGCACTGATCGAGGGCTGCGGCGCTGTGTTGCGGCTAATAGGGCGGATCTGCGGGGACGGAGGCATCTGCCTGACCGTCGTGACGATCGAGGTGGACCACGGTCCCGCCCGGTGCGCGCCGGTAGGTGTGCCCCGTCGGGGAGGTCCAGTCCACTGCTCCGTCCGCATGCCGGACCACGGTGAAGTCGCCACGCGACTTGGCACGGTGATCGCTCGGGCACAGGGCCACCATGTTCGCCGCCGATGTCGGTCCGCCATGCTCCCACGATTGGACATGGTCGAGTTCGCAAGCCTGGGCCTTCACCGTGCAGCCCGGCCGCGTGCAGGTTCCGTCGCGCGCCCGGACGAGCCGGGCCAGGTCGGCTGGTGGCCGGTAGACCTTCCGCCCCACATCGAGGACCGTGCCGGTCTCCGGATCAGTGACCAGTCGGCGCCAGATGCCGCCGGCCGAGAGGGCTCGGGCGGTGATCGGATCGATGGCGCCATAACCGTGAAGTTCCGGGACATTCTCCGGTGAGGGGAGTGCTTCGCCAACGGTTCCGCCAGCTGGTGCCTCGCCAGAGCCCGGCGGTTCACGACCAGGCTCGAGCAGTGCAGTGACGGGTACGGTGACGTTGATGCGCGGGGCGCCGCCCCCGGTGGGGAAGCTGAAAATCGTTGGCCTCGCCTCGGAATTCTCGGTGCCCACCTCATTGACGGTCTGAGCTGAATCCGCACTGGCGGGCTCCGCCGCGGTATCGGGCGACATCCCACCCGATCGGCAGTCGGCCGTGCCCGACAGCACCGGCAGCTCGACCCGGCCGGTCGCCAGGGCGTGATGCCCGATCGCCGCGAGAGCGTCAGTGCGCAGCTGATCGGTGGTGCGTCCGTCCGACTCAGCACGTGCATGGCGCGCCGCTCCGTCGAGGCTGAGGTCAAGCGCCAGCGCGTCCTCGGCCGGGAGCACTGCCGAGATACGGGCCATGCCGTCCGGGAGTGCGCTGGGCCGGTTGACCCGGCGCATGCTGCGGGCGACCTGATGTCGCGCCCCAGCTCCCTCGGGGTCGGCCGCCACCACCAGCTTCGCCACATCGCGCGTCAGCTGTGCGGGCGTGCGACCGGCAGCATGCGGGAGGAGCGTGTCCTCGACGTCCATGACCAGTGGTTCAGGCAGCCCGTCGAGACCGCCGATCAGGGCTCGGGCTTTGGCCCAGCACAGGTGCCCGTCGGCCAGCGCCTCGCCGGTGGCGGTCATCGAGCCGGTGATCGCCCGGCCGGTCTTGATGAGCGTGGCCGCGGCTGGCCGGGAGATGCCGAGCCGCATGGCGAGCTCTCGCGCGGCACGCGGCTCGAGAACACGACGGCTCCGCGCCTCGCCGGGGCCGGCTGACGTGGGAGCGGGCCGGGCGCCCTCGCCCGCTCCATAGAGCTCGGTCACCTGCGCCTCGACGACGGCAGCCGCCTCGGCCTGGCGTGCCTGCGCCCACGCGGCCACCCGGCCCCACACGGCCACAGCGTCCAGCGAGTCGTAGGAGTCGAGCGAGTCGTCGAAGGCATCCGCGAGCACAGCAAGCTCCAGGCCGGTCACGTTCGCAGCGCGCTCGACCAGCTCACGGCCCGGAAGATCCGGGATCTCGAACTCTCGCTTCGCCATGAATCAAACATACGTTCGACCACTGACATTGCGGTCCGTCGGCCGTGATCGGCAGTTCTCGGAGGCCGTCCGGGGTGTGCGGCGGGTGTGTCGTTAGGCTAGATCGGTGCCCACCTTCGTTCGGTATCAGAGCGCCGTACCGAACCGTCGCGGGAGATTCCCAGGGATCTTCGCACTCGCGAACGGACTCGGAACTGCGGGCCTGCTTTCTGTTGAGGACGCCGTCTGGCTCAGAGCGGCAAACGACCGTGCGAATGCGACATACGTGGACCCGGTCACCGTGGTCGCGGACTGCTACGACCACACGAAGAATCCCGGGGCACGTGCCTGGTTCAAGGCCTCCGCAGTCGATCTGCTACGCCAAGCCGAGGTATATCTCGGCCTTCTCGATCGCCACCGGATCGGGTGGGTGGAGCTCCGCACGAGCGCGCCGGGCCGAATCACCTACGAGGACAACGTCCAGGTCGTCGCCGTTCCGCCGGTCTACCCGGATCACTGGCCCTTCAGCGGACGCTGCGGTGAGTCGTGACTGGGTGCCCACGCCTGCCGAATCCCGTCCGCCAGCGGCCGCGCTGGCCTTCGAGCCCGCGGCCACGCGGCCTCTCCGGGGCGCACCGCCTCACCCCATCGCGGTCGAGCCCGGCGCCCGCTCCTCAAAGCCTTCGATGATGCGCTCCATCAGTCGCCCCCGTTCCTTCAGCGGCAGGAAGGCCGCCTCGGCGGCCGTGAGCTCGGCCCGGGCGAAGTCCGCAACATCCCAAGTGAAGGTCTCCGCGAGCACGCGCATCTCTTTCGAAATGCAGGTCTGGGACATCATGCGGTTGTCGGGGTTGATCGTGACCGCGAAGCCCAGCTGGGCCAGCAGATCGACCGGGTGCTGTGCGGGGCCATCCACCACCCACCTCGAGTTGGAGAGCAAGCAGACCTCGAGCGGGATCTGCCGATCCAGGATCCACCGGGCCACCGGACCGAAATCCAGGTCAGCGCTCTCCACGCCGCCGGCCAGCTCGACCTGCTGGACGGCCGTGCGCACATCAAGCGCCTCGCCGTTCAGGGTGAAGTCCTCGACCACGCGCACGCCGTGGCCCAGACGCAGGGCGTGCAGGACGTGCACGGTCTCCCACAGGCTGTGTACGCCGTCGCCCTCGCCGGCGTGGATCGTGGACGGCACGCCGGACTCGTGCAGGATCTGGGCCGCGACCAGATGCTTGGCGGCCGGATGCCCATGCTCCGGACCAGCAATGTCGAAGCCGGCCACCGAGCCCGGGGTGGTGCCGCGCCCGCCATCCTCGTAGGTGCGCACGGTCAGCTCCGCCACCTCGGCGGACAGCTCGGTCTCGCGCATGCCGCAGAGCAGCTGACGGAAGCTGACCTCCTGGCCCGACGCGGCGAGCTCGGTCTCCGCCCCGGCCAGCCCGGCGGTCACTGCTGCCACCGCTTCGTCCATGCTCAGCCCGCCGCGCACGTGCTTCTCCGGTGCCCAGCGAACCTCACCATGGATGACGCCGTCCGCCGCGGCGTCGAAGGCCCATTCGCGGGCCACCCGGCTGATCGAGTCGGGGTCCTGCATCAACGCGGTGGTGAACCAGAACTTCTGGTGCGGGAACTCCTCGCGGGGCTCGGCATCGCGAGTGTGAAACCACCAGGCCAGCTTCTCGCCGTCCTGGTACGGCAGCGAGACGTTCTGGGCCTGCGCCAGTTCCACCAGCGTCTCGGGGTGGATGTGGCCATCCAGATGATCGTGCAGAGTCACCTTGGGTAGCGCCAGGTAGGGCTCCTCGGCAGGTCCGGCCCAGCGAGGTGACCCGGACGGCAGCGGAGTGGGGGGAAGTTCTGGACGGGACACGAGGGCTCCTTGGTCTGTGACGTGAAACGGTGCGGCGAGTTAGCGCCCGGCTCCGGCGCCGATGCCCGCCTTGATGTAGCGCTGCGAGAAGATCAGCAGGATCGCCGCTGGGAGTGCGGTCATGGCGGCGGCGGACATCACGGTGGACCAGTCCACCGTGGGGGCATCCATGATGTGGAAGATGGCGACGACTGCCGGACGCACCTCGGGAGAACGGGTGAGGGTCTGGCCGATCAGGAAGTCGCCCCAGGTGAAGATGAAGGCGAAGACCCCGGCGGTGATGATCGCGTTGCGGCCCAGCGGAACCACGATCCGCCACAAGCGCTGGAGCGTGCTGGCGCCGTCGATCATGGCCGCCTCGAGGACCTCGCTGTCCAAGGAGAGCATGAACGAGCGCAGCACGATCACCGCGAACGGCACAGCGGACGTGGCATTGGCGATGATCAAGGCCAGGTGGCTGTTCAGGATGCCCATCGTGTTGAACATGGCGTAGAGCGCGTTGAGCAGCGTGATGTTCGGGACCATCTGGGCGAGCAGGACGCCGAGCAGGGCGACGTCCACCACTCGCCCGCGTAGCCGGCTCAGCGCGAAGCCGGCCGGCACCGAGATCAGCAGGGTCAACAGCACAGCACCAGCGGCCACGATCAACGAGGTCTGGATGGGGGAGAGCATCCGCTCCATGGCGTTCGCATAGCCCTGCAGTGAGGGCGAGGTCGGCACCACCGTCATGGTCGCCGAGCTGGCCGAGGCCTGGAGCGAGGCGGAAACCAACCAGTAGATCGGAAAGAGCAGGACGACGACGATCGCCAGACCGCCGAGGGACCAGAGCCATCGCGACCCCGGATGACGCGGCCGCATCAGTTCGCCTCCTCGCGCCGGCTCAACCACGCATACACCGCGGCGATGATGATGGTCACGACGAGCAGGACATTGCCGAAGGCGGCGCCCACGCCGAAGTTGAAGTGGCGGAAGGAGGAGTCGTAGGAGAGCAGCGCCAGGGTCTGCGTGGAGTTCGCCGGTCCGCCGCCGGTCAGGGCGAGCACCAGGTCCAGTACCTTCAGCGTGGCGATGATGCCCAGGATGGTCATCACGAGCATCACGGGCATGATCTGCGGCAAGGTGATCGACCACAGGCGCCGCCAGTATCCGGCGCCATCCAAGGTGGCAGCCTCCTCGAGTTCGTGAGGGACATTGCGCAGCGCAGCACCCAGGATGGTCGCCATGAAGGGTAGGCCCGCCCAGGTGTTGACGCCGATGATGGCCCAGATCGCCCAGCTGGAGTCCGCCAGCCAACTCGGCCCATCGATGCCGATGCCCGCCAGCAGCTGGTTGATGATGCCGTTGCCCTGCAGCATCCATCGCCAGGTGGTGGCGGTGATGATCAGGGGTACCAGCCAGGGCAGCAGCAGCACGGTGGACATCCAGCGGCTCCCGGGAAAGTCCCGCTGGAAGTACAGCGCCAGCAGGAGACCGCCGCTCATCTGGATGGCCAGGGAGACGATGGTGATGAGCAGGGTGTTGCGCAGGGCCCGGCCGAAGTGGGCTGAGCCGATCGCCTCGGCGTAGTTCGCGAAGCCGACGAAGGGCGCCTCGCCGGTGAGGAAGGTGCCCGAGGTGAAGTCCACCAGGGACATGTAGATGCCGTAGCCCAGCGGATAGGCCAGGAAGAGTCCGATGAAGAGCACCGCCGGCAGGAGCAGCATGAGATTCGCTCGGTTGCGGCGGCGCTCCAGTGGTCCCGCGGCGCCGGAACCGCGGCGCTGGGCGGCGCCGCCAGGGGCCTGCGGCAGACGAGTCGCGTCCACCGCAGGCCCCATGGTCGTCTCACTCACCGGCTGCGCGCTCCAGTGCTTCCTCGGGGCTCATGCCCTCGACCACCACGTAGTCGATGGCCGAGCCGAGCCGGGTGCCGACGGCACGCCAGTCATCGTCGAGCTCGGCTGCCTGGTCGTAGGCACCGGCGATGCCATCCACGAAGGGAGCGATCACCGGGTCGAGCTCGCTGAAGTCGGACGCGGCATCCTGGTGGGCGGGCAGGTAGTACTGCACCTCGGCGATCTCGAGCTGGTTCTCCGGCGCGATACGGCAGTCCAGCACCGCGGCGGCCGCCGCCGAGACGGTGTCGTCATGGCCGGTCGTCACCGTCCACAGGTTGCCCGTGACACCCGACCGCGGCTCGTGAGAGCTGTCCAGGACCGGCGTCGGGGCGAACTCCCGGGGTGCGTTCTCGTAGTCCTGGGACTGCGGCGAGCCGGCCCACGGACCGTTCATCGTCATCGCGGCGAGGCCACCGTTGAACTGATCCTGGAAGTCCCACCCCCAGTTGACCATCTCCGAGGACATCGAGCCATCCTCGACGAGGTCCTGGTAGAGCTGCAGCGCAGCGATCGTGCCGGGATCGGAGAAATCGGCCGGGTCGCCGCCGGCGCTGAGGATGAAGGGCAACAGGAAGAAGCTGCCGGCATCGCCACTCGCATCGCCAGGGAGGGCGATGCCGTAGCGATCCTCGGTGGTCAGCTCGGCCGCCACCTCGCGCAGCTCCTCGAAGGTCGTGGGCGGCTCCAGTCCCGCCTCCTCGAACAGATCCGGGCGGTACTCGAGTGCGGCGAGCTCCACGTGGGTCGCGATGCCGTACAGCGTGCCGTCGCGGTAGCCCATCTGCTCGGTGGACTCGTCCAGACCTTCCGGCTCCAGACCGAAGGCGCTCAGATCGGCGAGGAAGCCGCTCGAGGCCAGCTCACCGATCGTCGCCGAGTTCACCATGAGGATCTCCGGTAGGTCCCCGGCCGAGCCGGCCTGGAGCACCTGCTGGGCGAGCTGATCCGCGGTGAAGTCCTCGACCGCGATCGTCACGCCCAGGTCCTCGGCGCACTGCTCGAGCTGCTCTCGGTTCAGCGTCATGAAGGGGTCGTAGGGGACGCCGTGCCACATGGTCAGCTCGACCCCCTCGAAGTCTGCGGGATCGGCGCCGGCATCGGGGGAGTCGTCGCTGCCGCCGCAAGCGGCGAGGACCAGAGTCAGGCTGAGGGTGCCGCCGAGGGCGGACAAGACGCGTCGGGACATGAAGGCCTCTCCAGAGGTGTGCATCGATGCGAAGGAAGTGATGGCGCAGCGCCGACCGGAATGCCGGAGCTCCATGCGCGGGAGCAACTGGGGTGACCTCAGCCGGACTCCCGAACGGCACTGTAGCGACGCCGTGTTAACCGGAGCGCCACTTCGTGTAACAAACGGTGGCTACTTCGAGCGTCCCCTCGGGCTGAGCCCGGCGCCGCAGTGTGCCGCGCAGGCGGCGAGAGGAACGACTCCCTCAATCCATGACCAGGAGGTCATGCCCCGCTGCCTGCACCCGGGTGGCCCGCACCTGGTACACCTCGCCCACCAGCTCGCCCGTGAGCACGTCTCGGGGATCGCCCGTCGCCACCACCTCTCCGCCGGCCAGCACCACCACGTGGTCGGCGTAGCGCAGGGCGTGGTTCAGATCGTGCAGCGCCGCGAGCACCGTCATACCCGAGCGCGCCAGTGCGCGGGTGAGCCGGAGCACCTGGAGCTGTGCGGCGACATCGAGGTGATTGGTGGGCTCATCCAGCAACAGCAAGCGCGGCTGCTGCACGAGAGCCCGTGCCAGGTGCACACGCTGGCGCTCCCCGCCGGAGAGGGTGGCGAAGTCGCGCTCAGCCAGAGCGGCCACGCCGGCACGTTCCAGTGCCTCGCTTGCGAGCTCGAGGTCGCCGGGTGAGTCGCCACCCCACCGTGAGCGGTGCGGAGTCCTTCCGAGCAGCACGACGTCGAGCACCGGCCTGGCGACATCGGCCGCGCCGTCCTGCTCCACCAGCGCCACTCGGCGGGCGCGCTCGCGGTGACTCATCCCGGTGAGCTCCTCGGACGCCAGGGTCACCACGGCCTGCCCGGCCAGTGGCACCGCGCCGACCAGGGCGCGCAGCAGGGTGGACTTTCCGGCGCCGTTCGGCCCGATCAGGGCGGTGATGGCGCCCGCCGGTGCCGTGAAGGTGACGTCGTCCACCAGGACGGCTTCGCCGATGCGCACACTGAGGCCGCTGACCACCGCGCCGTCGGGTTGGACCTCGCTCATGCTCGCGCCCGGCGCCGCAGGAGGTACGCGAAGACCGGTGCGCCCACTGCGGCGGTGATGATGCCGACCGGCACCTCCCGCGGAGAGAACACGCTGCGCGCTGCGGTATCGGCCAGCAGGAGGAAGATGGCGCCTGCCAGCGCCGCGACCGGCATGAGCCGGTGGTGGCGCTCGCCAACGAGGAAACGCACCGCGTGCGGGATCACCAACCCGATAAAGCCGATGGCTCCGGCTACCGACACGAGCACGCCGGTCAGGAGCGCGGAGGCGGAGAGCAGCACCCACCGCGTGGAGGTCACCGAGATGCCCAGCGAGGCAGCGGAGACCTCGCCGAAGGTGAACGCGTCGAGCGTGCTGGCCTGCGAGAGCAGAAAAAGTCCCACCACCACCGTGGCTCCCAGGGCGAGGAGCGCTCCCTGCCAGGAGACGCCGCCGAGCGACCCCATCAGCCAGGTGAGTACCTCACGATAGGAGTCGCCATAGGCGGACCAGAAGATGATGAAGCTGACCGCCGCTGAAGCGAGTTGCGCCACCGCGACCCCGGCCAGGATCGTGCGCACGGGGGAGAGGCCACCACCGCGTGTGGTGGCCAGCACCAGCGTCAGCACCAGTGCGGCGAAACCGCCCGCGAAGGCCGCCGCCGGCAGCGCCACGCTCATTCCCAGCACCAGGACCAGGACTGCGCCCACCGACGCCCCCGAGGACACCCCGAGCAGGTAGGGGTCCGCCAGTGGATTACGCACCAGTGCCTGCATGGCCGCGCCACACAGGGCCAGACCAGCGCCGATCCCCGCTGCTGCCACCACCCGCGGACCCCGGCCCTGCCAGACGATCGCGTCCTGCAAGGGCCCCAAGGGGTTGGCCGCGCACGCACCGGCCACCAGCGAGCATGCGTGGTGCCAGGCGGAGGTGAGCACCTGACCGGTGGTGATGGCAGCAGGCCCGACGGTCAGCGCCCAGGCCCCGGCGAGCGCCAGGCCTCCGATGAGGGCGAGGATGACGACGGCCAGGCGGCCACGCGAGGGGGCAGCGGTGCTCAGGGTGCGCTCGCCTCCTGCTCGATGAGGTCGCTGAACTCTGCCAGCTGGGCGTGCAGGTCCAGGGCTCCGGGTACGTTGCGGATCCCTGGTTCGGTGGCCGGGAAGGGCAGGACGATGTAGCGCTCCTCCTGCACGGCGGTCAGTTCGCTGGTCATCGGTTCCTCGGTTAGTGCCTCCATCTTGGACGCGGCGGAGTTCCACTCCGAGTCCACCAGCACGATGACGTCGGGATCAGCGGCAGCGAAGTCCTCCCACGAGATGTTCTCCCACCGCTCGGGCAGGTCGTCGAAGACGTTCTCCAACCCCGCCGCGTCGAGCAGGAGCTGCGGGGCACCCTCCCCGGCGCCGACGTACGGTGTCTGGTTGTTCGAGGACCACCACACGGCGCGTAGCCCGGCCGTCTCGCTGATCTGCTCGTCCAGCTCTGCGAGCTGCTCACGTTGCTCGGCGATCAGCTCCTCTGCCCGAGCCTGCGCCTCGGGGCCAAGCACACGCCCCATCAGTTCGATCTCGGCGAAGACGTCCTCGAAAGTCAGCGGCGCCGGACGGTGGTCCTCGCCAGCCTGCTCACAGGCCGAGGGGGGCACCCAGGTCGCGACGCCGAGGTCCTCGTACATCTGCCGATCGCCGGCGCCGGCATCGGTCAGGTTCGACTCCCAGCCAGCCACGATCAGATCGGGCTCGAGTTCCAGCACGAGCTCCGAGGCGGGGTTCTGCTCGGAGATCTCTGGGACATCGGCCGCCTCAGCCGCATACTCCTCAGGCAGAGGAGCATCCAGGAACGCCGTTCCCACCAGCCGATCGCCGGCGCCCAGGGCCAGCAACAACTCTGCGGTGGAGGACTTGATCGCCAGGATCCGCTCCGGTGGACCGGTGATCTCGGAGTGGTATCCGCAGGAGGCGAGCTCGATCGGCTCCTCGGACTGGTCAGTCCGGCTCTCGGGACCGGCATCTGCCTGACCGGTGCAGGCGCCCAGGGCCATTGCAGGGACGGCGCAGACAATCAGGGCACGGCGGTAGCGCATTCGGCAAACTCCCATGACGACGGCGTGAGCGCGGAACGCGAGCGCTCCGGCAATGGTCGCCACGGTCACTGCGCCGCGGCCGGGCCGGCAGGTCCAGACGGAACCTGCACACCGGAGAAGCCCCGGGGCCGAGGTCTCAGTCTAGTTCGTCGTCTCCAGGCCCGGGACGAGGAGGTCGACCCAGACGGGCCGGTGTGCCGAGGCGGGGAAAGGTTCGATCCCCGTGAGCTCCGAGCCGGGCTCGTCCGCAGCCGGCCAGAAGACTCCGGAGTCGGCGACCGGCAGGTTCTTGGAGGGGAGCACGTAGTCCAGACGGAGGTTTCCCGGGCCGTCGTCGGCCAGATCGGCGGTGTCCAGCTCGGCGTCGCCGCTGTGCTGGGAGTTGACGCGCCCCTGAGTCTCTGCCGCCTCTCGTGCTCCGGTGGAGACCGGCTCCGGGTCATGGACGCGGGGGTGGCCGAGCAACTGGGCGATGGCCTCGTCGTAAGCCTCGCCGTCCTCGGGGTCGGCTCCGAGCCGGCCGAGGATGACAAAACGCTTGCCCGTCATCAGCCCACCGTGGGCGCCCTCGTCGTCGTAGATGTATGAGCGGTCCCACGGGCGTACGCCACGGACGTAGTCCGCCCAGAACCGCAGTTCATCGTGATTGCGGCGCAGCGCGGGGTCGTCCGCGTCGACCGTGGACGCCGGGTGGGAGGCCAGCAGGTGCACTGTGGTCGAACCGACCTCGATCGGGACATCCCAATGACCGGAGGTGGAGAGCGCGCCGGCCTCCGCTTCCGCTCCGTCCTCGGGCAGCAGCGCGCCGGGCATGTCCGACCACTGGAAGGTGGAGAAGGTGCGCAGGCCCTCGGTGTCGATCGGGTACTGCGAGAACAGCACCATGCCTGCTCCGTGAGCTTCCCCGGAGCTCTGGGCTGGCAGGCCAGAGTAGCTGAAGGTGTACGACAGCGCTTCCTCGCCGTTCTGGCCGACTGCGAGGTACTCGTCGACGAAGAGTTCGACAGCTTCTTCGAGCTCGACCTCACTGAGCGACTCGCCGAAACCCCCGAGGAGAACAACATCCGGGCGGACGGTCTGCAGCACCTGGGCGACTGCTGCGGCCTCATCGTCGGCGCCGTCCGGAAGCGATGCGGTGAGGTCGTGCTCCAGGGAGACGTCGTAGGAGAGCACGCGGAGAGCCGCTGCCGTCCCGGAGTCGGCGAGGACGGTGGCGGAAGCGGGCGCGCTCATTCCCGCGGCGAGGGCAAGAGTGCCGATGGTCGCCGCAGCGGTCACGAGAGGCCGGGAGGCCCAGGAGGCGCGCACCCCACCACCGTAGTCACATTGGCAGCTGCCGGGAAGAGCGAGAGGGCAGACCTGGGGAACCCTGGCGCTACCTACCCGCAGCGTGGTCCGCGGTCGCGCGCACGGCCCGCACCACTGCCGGGGTGAAGCCGCCCTCCTCCAACTCGATGGTGCCGGCCACGGTGCTGCCGCCGGGGGAGGAGACCAGATCCGCCAGGCCGGTGGGAGTGGTTGAGGTCTCGAGGAGAGTCCGGGCCGAGCCGAGAAGCATGGCCGCAGCGATCTCCACCGCCTGCTGTTTGGGCAGGCCTTTTGACACGGCTCCGCGGGCGAGTGCCTCGACGAAGAGCCCGGCCCAGGCCGGCGCCGAACCGGCAATCGCGGTGTAGGCGGGGAAGACCCGCTCCGCGAGCCAGAAGATCTCGCCGACGGCGGTGAAGACCCGTTCCGCCTCCGCGCGCTGCTCCTCGGTGGTGGCCTCGTTCGCGCACAGAGCGGTCACGCCGGCGCCCACGCGGGCGTTGACGTTCGGCATGGCGCGGATGATCGGCTGACCGGGGCTGACCATCGCCGCCAGATCAGCGAGGTCCAGGCCGGCCGCCAGGGAGACCAGCACGCTGGACTGGGCGGCGAGCTCCTCGCGCAGTGGCGCGAGGACCTGCGCGAACTGATAGGGCTTGACCGCCAGCATGATGAGGGCGCCCGGCCCCGCTCGGCGTACCAGCTCGAGGTTGGCGTCACCCTCGGTGAGGGCCTCGGCGCCCGTCTCCTCGGCGAGAGCGCGCGCGGAGACCCCGGTGGCAGAACTGAGCAGGATGGCCTGGGCAGCCTCGTCCTCACTCGTGACGATGCCACGCACGATCGCGGCGGCCATGTTGCCCGAACCAATGAATCCGATCATGGGACCAGCATGTCACTCCCGATCCACGGGCGAAGCCGGACACGGGCTTTTCCCCCTCGTTACCTCCACGTAACCTCGGTGCGGTCTGATCGGTGTGACCGAACCTCAGCGTCCAGGCGCGCGCAGCTATCTCGGAGACGGGGCTTTCCATATGACCACTGCAGGACACCACCACCGGACTGCGGGCTTCGGCCGCGCCGGCCGATCCCGCACGGGCCTGGCGGCCGCGGCGCTCGCCGGCGCACTCGTGGTGCCGATGACGGCTCTGGCCACCGATGACGCTGCCGCAGAGGTCGCGCCCCCCGGCGACGGCACCGACTGCGTGGTCATCAGTGAGGTGAACAGTTCCGGAGGCTCGGGAGGCGGAGTCTTCACCCACCGCTATGTCGAGCTTGAGAACATCTGCGACGTCGCCGTCGACATGAGCGGCTGGTCCATCCAGCGCTGGAACGCCAGTAGCCACCAGGCCGGTGAGACCACCCTGCTGGATGGGCACTCCATTCCCGCCGAGGGGCACTTCCTCATCCAGGGGGTCGCCTCCAATCAAGGCGACGAACCGCTGCCGTCGCCGGACCTCGAGACGACGATCAACTTCGCCGCCGCGAGCTCCTCGATCGTCATTGCCGCCACCGAGGACTCGCTGGCCGGCCTGGCTGGCGACGTCACCGGGGACGCCGACGTCGTCGACGCTCTCGGCTGGGGCAGCCCTCCGGTGTGGCTCGGTGACAGCCGGCCTCCTGGAGGCAATCACAACCCGGACGTCCTGACCCGGGTGGACTACACCGGCGTCAACGGTGCGGATTTCGCAGTCGCGCCCTCGAGTCCGACCAACTCTGCTGGTCAGACCGGCGGCCCCGAGCCGCTGCCGCCATACGACGGACCCGCGACACTCCTGATCAACGAGGCCTACAGTCAGGGTGGCGAGGACGGGTCGATCTACTCCGACCGTTACGTCGAGCTCTACAACTACGGCAGCGAGGACATCGACCTCACCGCATGGTCGATCCAGTTCACCAACGCGGCCGGCAACTACACCAGCTCGGCCAATCTTGACGGCGTCGTCCCCGCCGAGGGCCATTTCCTCATCGCCTTCGAAGGCGGCCAGGGCGACGACGAGGGGGTCAGCCTCGACGACCACGCCGACTTCGTGGTCGGCAACTGGTTCAGCTCACTCGCCTACTCGCTCTACCTGACCACCTCCACCACCCAGGTCAGTGTGCCGACCGGTGCCGTCGACCCCACGGAGTGGGAGGACATCGTGGATGTCCTCGGCTTCGGAGACGCACACTTGTGGTCCGGCGACGCCCCCGCCGAAACCCTGGATTCTCTGACCGACGTGCGCGCCTTCCAGCGCGTGACCGACTGGGACGGCCCCTCACTCAACAACGAGGCCGACTTCGACCTCGTCGAGGAGTTCGTGGCCACCAACTCCGCCGGTGAGGAACTGCCCGGCGGGCGTGACGGTGGCCCGGGCGAGCCTGAAGACCCGATCGAGGTGAGCATCGCGGAGATCCGCGGCGCGGTGAGCCTCGACCCGCAGGACGCCGCGCTCTACGGCGAGTCGGTGAGTACCAGCGGTGTGGTGACGGCCGTCTACTCGGACGCCGATAACGACTCGCGGGCCCACGACGGCTTCTACCTGCAGACTCCCGGAGCCTGCGGTGCGGAGAGCTTCTCCGGTGAATACCCCGAGGTGCCCTGCGCGATCTTCGTGCACATGGGCACCTCCTGGGACGGCGCCGAGGTCGACATCGACGACTACGTCGAGGTCACCGCGATCGTCTCCTCCTGGCGGGAGACCGGCGCGAGCGAGTCCGCTCAGCTGCAGCTGGTCAGCGCCTCCATCGAGCAGCTGGACGGCGATGCTCAGCCCGTGGTGCCGGTGACCTACGACGGTTTCGTGGCGGTGGAGGACCGCCCGTACCTGCTCGGCATGCTCATCGAGCCCGCCGGGGAGTGGACGGTCACGGACAACTACTCGCTCCTGCACGGCAACCCGGACAGCATCGGTGGCTGGGTGGGCATCGTGGACGGCGAGGAGCCGCTGCGGATCCCGAACACGGTCTACGCGCCGGCGAGCGCGGAGCGTGCCGCGCTCGCTCAGGAGAACGCGGAGCGCCTCATCTGGCTCGACCACGGTGGGCGGAACCGCTGGTCCAGCTTCGCCTTCGACCGGCACATGCCGCTGCCCTACCTGAACACCGAGCAGCACGTGCGGATCGGCGCAGAGGTGGACTTCACCGCCCCGGTGATCCTGGAGTACCGCTACGACTCCTGGCGCTTCCAGCCCACCGCCTTCCTGCCCGGCAACCCCGAACTCGAGCCCGCCACCTTCTCGGACACTCGCGACGAGAACGCCGCCCCGCCGGCTCGCGCGGGCGACCTGCGCCTGGCTGGTTTCAACGTGCTGAACTACTTCCCGAACCTCGGCGAGGACGAGCCCGGCTGTGGCTACCATGAGGACCGCTTCGGCGACCCCACCACCGCCGACTGGTGTGACGTGCGTGGTGCCTACTCGCAGCAGCACTTCGAGACCCAGCAGGCTCGCATCATCGAGACCATCGTGGCGATGGACGCCGATGTGGTGGCCCTGCAGGAGATGGAGAACTCCGCGCAGCTGAACCATGTGGACTTCAGCCGCGATTACGCCCACGAGGTGCTGATCGAGGCGCTGAACGAGGTCGAGGGGGAAGGAACCTGGGACTTCGTCTCGGTGGAC
Source organism: Bogoriella caseilytica (assembly GCF_003752405.1). Taxonomy (NCBI): domain Bacteria; kingdom Bacillati; phylum Actinomycetota; class Actinomycetes; order Allobogoriellales; family Allobogoriellaceae; genus Allobogoriella; species Allobogoriella caseilytica. The sequence goes on from NZ_RKHK01000001.1 coordinate 2,610,230, forward strand.
GAGTTCCCCGAGAGCGAGGACGTCATCCGCAACGGCTACATCTACAAGCCTGCCGTGGTCGAGCCCGTCGACTCGGTGATCCTCTTCGAAGGCGGCGTCGAGCACCTGGGTGAGCTCGCCGACCTCACCATCGAGGGGCAGACCCTCAGCGAGGTGTACTCCAACGCTCGCGAGCCGATGGCTGCCGTCTTCCAGCCGGTCGACGGCGATGAGGACGACCGCTTCATCACCATCGTCAATCACCTGAAGTCCAAGGGCGGCTCCGGCACCGGAGACAACGAGGAGCAGTACGGCGAAGGCGCCTTCAACGGCGACCGCACCCGCCAGGCCATGGGCATGCTCGCCTTCGCCAACGAGCTCGAGGACTATTACGGCACGGACCGCATCTACCTGATGGGTGACTTCAACTCCTATGAGTTGGAAGACCCGCTGGTGGTGCTGGAGGACGGCGGTTACGTCAACCTCTCGGCTCAGACCGGCCAGTGGTCCTACGCCTTCAGCTCGGAGGTCGGCTCGCTCGACCACGTCTTCGCCACCGAGGCCGCCGCCAGCACGGTCGTCCAGACCGACATCTGGTCGACGAACGCTGCGGAGTCGATTGCGCTGGAGTACTCGCGCTACGAGGCCACCGGCACTCCGGGTCTGTACGACGAACCCGGCTGGTCCCAGGGCGTCTGGCGCGCCTCGGACCACGATCCGATCGTGGCCGACATCGTGGTGGGCACCCAGGACGAACCGGGCGAGGAGCCGGGTGAGGAGCCCACCGAGGAGCCGACGGCTCCCGCCCCTGGCGAGGAACCAGGCGACGATGGCCCAGGCGACGATGACGGCCCAGGCGCAGGGGACGACACGGGCGCCGGCCCGGGCCTGCCGACCACCGGCGCCAATCCGGCCGGTCTCGTGGCTGCCGCCATGCTGTTCCTCCTGGCCGGTGCCGGCATCGTCGCGGCGAACCGCAGACGGGGCACCCCCGCGAGCATGTGATCAGTGTCCACCTCGCGCGCCGTTCCTGCCCCGTGGCCTCCGGGGTAGGAACGGCGCTAGACTTTGCGTACAGGCGTTGATCCGGCCATCACCGGGGAGCTTCCGGAAGAACGGGATCGTTCGGCGTGCAGCTGGCCGATCCTCACTAGAACCGGGCGATTCGGGCCCGTCACAGCCCGCTTGAGTGGTCACGGCTGCGCTTGGGCGCTTCCGGGGCAAGTGAGGTGGTACCGCGGTCACGCCACCGGCACAGCATCTGGTGCCGGGCAGCGAGATCGTCCTCGCATCCGCCGCGCCGTACCACCGAGGAGCACCTGTGACCGCTGAGCCGTTCTACCCCCTGCACCGCGCTGAGGACGCCGAGGCCGTGCCTGCCTCGCCGAACCTCCCGGGTATCGAGCGGGACGTGCTGGCGTACTGGGACGCCGACCACACCTTTCAGGCCTCCATCGATCAGCGCCCAGCGGGCGAGCAGGGCGAGAACGAGTTCGTCTTCTACGACGGTCCTCCCTTCGCCAACGGCCTCCCGCACTACGGGCACCTGCTCACGGGCTACGCCAAGGACGTCGTCCCGCGCTTCCAGACCATGCGCGGCAAGCGGGTGGAGCGACGCTTCGGCTGGGACACCCACGGCCTGCCGGCCGAGCTCGAGGCGATGTCCCAGCTCGGCATCAAGACCAAGGACGAGATTCTCTCCACCGGCATCGAGGCCTTCAACGAGGCCTGCCGGGCTTCGGTGATGAAGTATGCCGACGAGTGGCGTGACTACGTCACACGCCAGGCCCGCTGGGTGGACTTCGAGAACGACTACAAGACCCTCGAGCCGGACTACATGGAGTCCGTGATCTGGGCCTTCAAGCAGCTGCACAGCAAGGGCCTCGCCTATGAGGGCTTCCGGGTGCTGCCCTACTGCTGGAACGACCAGACGCCACTGTCCAACCACGAGCTGCGCATGGACGATGACGTCTACGCCCAGCGCCAGGACCCGGCGCTGACCGTGGGCTTCGAGATCACCACGCCCGGGCCGTTCCAGGGCGTGAAGGCTCTCATCTGGACCACCACGCCCTGGACCCTGCCCGCGAACCTCGCCGTCGTCGTCGGCGCCGACGTGGAATACGTGGTGGTCGAGTCTGCTGGGCCGACGGGGAGCACCGAGCGCTACCTGCTCGCCGAGGCGCGGCTCGAGGCCCATCGGCGCGAACTCGCCCAGAACCTGGCCGAGGGCGACGAGCTCACCGTGACCTGGCGTGGCACCGGAGCCGAACTCGTCGACCTGAGCTACACCCCACCCTTCCGCTACTACGCCGGGCACGAGAAGGCCTTCCGCCTGGTGACCGGCGACTTCGTGACCACCACGGACGGCACCGGCCTGGTCCACGCCGCCGGAGCCTTCGGTGAGGACGACAAGGCCATCACGGATCGCGAAGGCATCGAGGCCGTGATGCCGGTGGGCCCGGACGGTGCCTTCACCGCGCCGGTCAGCGAGTACGCCGGCGTGCAGGTCTTCGATGCCAACCCCCTGATCATCGAGCACCTCAAAGCGGCCACCCGTGCCGGCGCAGCAGGGGCCGGTGCCGACACCGGCGCCGTCTCACCGGGCACCGTGCTCTTCCGCCGCGAGACCTACGACCACTCCTATCCGCACTGCTGGCGCTGCCGTCAGCCGCTGATCTACAAGGGCGTCAGCTCCTGGTTCGTGGCGGTCACCGAGTTCAAGGACCGGATGCTCGAGCTCAATCAGCAGATCAACTGGGCCCCCGAGCACATCAAGGATGGCCAGTTCGGCAAGTGGCTGGAGAACGCCCGTGACTGGTCGATCTCCCGGAACCGGTTCTGGGGGAGCCCCATCCCGGTGTGGAAGTCCGACGACCCCGAGTACCCCCGTGTGGACGTCTACGGCTCCTTCGCCGAGATCGAGGCCGATTTCGGCGAACTGCCGCGCAATGCGCGCGGCGAGGTCGACCTTCACCGCCCCTATGTCGACCAGCTCACCCGCCCCAATCCCGATGACCCGCGCCCTGAGGGCCAGCGCTCCACCATGCGCCGCGTGGAGGATGTGCTCGATGTCTGGTTCGACTCCGGGGCGATGACCTTCGCCCAGGTGCACTACCCCTTCGAGAACGCCGACTGGTTCGAGCATCACTTCCCGGGCGACTTCATCGTGGAGTACATCGGGCAGACCCGCGGCTGGTTCTACACCCTGCACATCCTGGCCACCGCGCTCTTCGACCGCCCGGCGTTCGGCACCTGCATGTGCCACGGCATCATCCTGGGCGACGACGGGCACAAGGCCTCGAAGTCGCGCCGCAACTACCCCGACGTGAACGAGACCTTTGAGACCCACGGCTCCGATGCGGTGCGCTGGTTCCTCATGGCCTCACCCATCCTGCGCGGCGGCACGCTCGCGGTCACCGAGCAGGGCATCCGCGATGCCGTGCGCACCATCCTGCTGCCGTTGTGGAACACCTGGTACTTCTTCGCTCTCTACTCCGGCACGGTGGACGGCGGGCAGGGGTACCGCTATCAGCCGATCAACGTCGAGAACCCTGACGAGGCCGAGCGCGCCCGTATCGCCGGTCTCGACGTCATGGACCGCTACCTTCTCGCCCACAGCAAGACCCTGGCCGACAAGGTGTCCGCGAGCCTGGAGGCGTACGAGGTGGCCGAGGCCTGCGCGCGGATCCGCGAGCACATCGACCTGCTCACCAACTGGTACGTGCGCACCTCGCGCGACCGCTTCTGGAGCGAGGATCGCGGCGCCTTCGACACCCTGGGCACCGCTCTGGAAGTGCTCTGCCGGGTGATGGCGCCCGTGGCGCCCCTGGTGACCGAGGAGATCTGGCGGGGGCTGACCGGTGGGCGCTCCGTGCACCTGGCCGACTGGCCGCACCTGAGCGAGGCGGTGGCCGACCCGGAGCTCATGGCGGCCATGGACACCGCGCGGGAGGTCGTCTCCGCCGCTCACGCGCTCCGCAAGGCCGCCCAGGTGCGCGTCCGCCAGCCGCTGCGCGCCCTCACCTTCGTCGCCCCGGCCGAGAGCACGGGCATCGCCGGCTTCACCGATCTGATCGCCGCGGAGGTGAACGTCAAGGAGGTGGTGGTGCGGTCCCTCGCCGAGGGGGGTGCCGAGGAGTTCGGCGTGGTCACCAGACTGAGCGTCAATGCCCGGGCCGCCGGCCCCCGCTTGGGCAAGCAGGTGCAGCAGGCGATCCAGGGGGCCCGCGCCGGCGACTGGCAGGAAACCGCCGAGGGCGTCACCGCCGGGGGAGTGGCCCTGCACGACGGCGAGTACGAGCTCCACACGCAGGTCGCGGCGGAGGGGGACGACAGTGCTCGCGCCGCCCAGCTGCTGCCCGGTGGCGGCTTCGTGGTCCTCGACCTCGCCGTCGATGAAGAGCTCGCCGCGGAGGGCTATGCCCGCGACCTCGTACGCCAGGTGCAGGACGAACGGAAGAACTCCGGACTGCATGTGGCCGACCGGATCCACCTGGAACTCACGGTGCCGGCCGACAAGGTGGCGTGGGTCGAGGCGCATCGCGATCTCATTGCGCGTGAGACCCTCGCTGTGCAGGTCGTGGTGATCACCGGCGAGTCGGTGCAGGTGCGTGTGACCAAGGGCAGTGAGGCACAGTGACGACGAACGATGACGGCGAAGTCCGGGAGATCTACTCCGAGATCCTGGCTCGCGCCCCAGAACACCAGCCTCAGCCCTCGCTGGAGCGCGTGCGGCACGCCCTCGATCTGCTGGGCGACCCCCAGCGCGCCTATCAGGTCGTGCAGATCACCGGCACGAACGGCAAGACCAGCACCGCCCGGATGATCGAGGCGCTGGTGCGCGAGTCCGGCCTACGGACCGGGCGCTTCACCTCGCCGCATCTGCACACCGTGCGGGAACGGATCGCCCTCGACGGCGATCCCATCAGCCCCGAGCGCTTCGTGGAGACCTACCGCGACGTGGAGCCCTACATCGCCATGGCGGACGAGAAGTCCCAGGCCGAGGGCGGCCCGCGACTGAGCTTCTTCGAGGTCTACACCGTCATGGCCTACGCCGCCTTCGCCGATGCCCCGGTGGACGTGGCCATCGTCGAGGTGGGCATGGGTGGACGGTGGGACTCCACCAATGTGGCCGATGGCGTGGTGGAGGTGATCGGCCGGGTGGAGCGCGACCACACGCGGTGGCTCGGCCACACCCTCACCGAGATCGCCTCGGAGAAGGCCGGCATCATCAGCGACAACGCGACCGTGGTGGTGGCCGAACAGCACGAGGAAGCAGGCGAGATCATCCTCTCCGCAGCCGCCCAGCACGGCGCGCGGTTGCTGCGCGCCGGCCAGGAACTCGAGGTTGCCGACCGGCAGATCGCCGTCGGTGGGCAGCTGCTCACACTGCGTACGCCGGTGGCCGTCTACGCCGACATCTTCCTGCCCCTGCACGGCGCCCACCAGGCGCAGAACGCGCTGCTGGCACTGGCGGCCGCCGAGGCCCTGCTCGGCGGACGCTCGCTCTCCGGTGAGGTCGTCGAGAAGGCCTTCGCCTCGGTCAGCTCGCCCGGCCGCATGGAGATGGTGCGCAACTCCCCGGCGATCCTGCTCGACGCGGCGCACAACCCGGCCGGTGCTGCGGCACTGCGCGAAGCCGTGGAGGAGGCCTTCGCCTTCGACCGGCTGGTGGGCGTGGTCGGGATCATGCGCGACAAGGAAGCGGAGGCGATCCTCGCCGAACTCGAGCCCGTGCTGGATGAAGTGGTGGTGACCGAGGCGCTGGACCAGCGCGCCATGCCCGCCGACGAGCTCGCGGAGATCGCCCGGGACGTCTTCGGTGAGGACCGCGTCTATCTGGCGCCCCGGCTGGACGATGCCATCGACCAGGCCGTCGGGCGCGCGGAGGTCGGAACCGACATCGCCGGGCAGGCAGCAACCGGCACGGGCGTGTTGATCGCCGGTTCGGTGCTGCTGGCTGCCGATGCTCGCACCCTGCTCGGGAAGAAGGACTAGCCCGCAGGGGGCACACTGGAGGCGGGAGGCTCCTGTGAAGAAGCTCATCAACGATCCGCGCCGTGTGGTGGCCGACTCCGCTCGCGGCTTCGGCCTGGCCCACTCCGGCCTCGTGCGCGTCAACGAGGACCCGCTCTATATCGTCCGTGCCGCCGGGGTCACCCCGGGCAAGGTCGGTCTGGTGTCCGGCGGTGGCAGCGGCCACGAGCCGCTGCATGCTGGCTTCGTGGGCCCGGGCATGCTCGATGCCGCCGTCCCGGGAGCCATGTTCTCCTCGCCGCCGCCGATGCCGATCCTGGAAGCCACCCGGGCCGTCGACGGCGGAGCAGGGGTGGTGCACCTGATCAAGAACTACACCGGCGATGTGCTCAACTTCGAGGCAGCTGCGGAGCTGGCCGAGGCCGAGGGGATCGACACCCGGTCGGTGCTGATCGCCGACGACGTCGCCCTCGAGCATGCCGCCGGCATGACCGGCCGTCGGGGGGTGGCAGGGGCGCTGCTGGTGGAGAAGATCGCCGGAGCGGCAGCAGAGGCGGGGGAGGGCCTGGACACCGTGGCCCGGATCGCGCGCTACGTGGCCGGTCAGGTGCGCAGCATGGGCGTGGCCCTGCGCGCCCCCACCGTGCCCCATGCCGGCCGGCCCTCCTTCGACCTCGGCGAAGATGAGGTCGAGATCGGCATCGGCATCCACGGAGAACCGGGACGAGAACGCGTCCGCCTCGGAACCGCTGCCGAGATCACGCAGCGACTGATCGTACCGGTGATCTCGGATCTCAATCTCCGCAACGGCGAGGAGGCGCTCCTTCTTGTCAATGGCATGGGCGGTACGCCGCTGTCGGAGCTGTACGTCCTTTACGCCGAGGCGCGCGATCTGCTCGATCGCCGCGGGATTCGCGTCATCCGCTCCCTGGTGGGTAACTTCGTGACCTCCTTGGAAATGCAGGGTGCTTCGATCAGCGTGCTGCGCATGAGCGAGACGCTGACCCGGTTGTGGGACGCGCCGGTCGATACTGTGTCCCTGCGCAGTCCGCTGCGTTGAATGGCATGTCCAGGAAAGACAACGAGAGGCTGACACGGTGAGCGAGCAACGGCTGACGGCCGTGTGGGTGCAGGACTGGATGGAGCGAGCGCACGCAGTGTTCGCCGCGGAGCGCGTGGCGCTGATCGAACTCGACCGGGCGATCGGTGACGGCGACCATGGCGAGAACATGGACCGCGGCATGACGGCGGTGGCCAAGCGCCTCGCCGCCGATGCTGAGACCTCCCAGGAAACCCCCACACCCGCCGCCCTGCTGAAGACGGTGGCCACCACCGTGATGGCGAACGTCGGCGGTGCGGCCGGCCCACTCTTCGGCACGGCCTTCCTCCGGGCCGCCAAGGCCACGGATTCCGTCAGCGCGCCCGATGGTGAGCTCGATGGGCACGCCGTCGCCACCGCGCTGGAGGCCGCACTGGGCGGACTGCAGTCCCGTGGGAAGGCTGAAGTGGGGGAGAAGACCATGGTCGACGCCTGGGCTCCGGCGGCCCAGGCTGCACGTGAGGCGGCTGAGGCCGGCGGCGACGCCACGGCTGTTCTCGCCGCCGCGGCGCACGCGGCCGAGGAGGGCGCAGACGCCACGGTGCCGATGATCGCCACCAAGGGCCGCGCCTCCTACCTCGGCCCGCGCTCGGCGGGGTACCGCGACCCGGGCGCAGTCTCCACCGTGCTGTTACTGCGCACCGCTACCGAGGCAGCACTCGAGCTCAGCGCCGCGGCGGAGGCAGCCGCCGGCGAGGACGCCGAATGAACTCACCGGGTGCGCGGGACATCACGACCGCCCTGGTGATCGTGGCCCACTCGGCGCAGCTGGCCGAGGGGGTCTGCGAGGTGGCTGCCCAGATGGCTCCGGACGTTACCGTGCGCGCCGCCGGCGGCACGGAAGACGGACGGGTCGGTACCTCCATCCCCCGGGTCGAGGCGGCGATTCGTACGCTGCTCGACGAGGGCTTCGGCGTAGTGGTGCTCACCGACCTCGGCTCCGCGGTCATGGCCGCTGAGACGGCGAAGGAACTCATCGACGAGGACTCCCGGGTGACCGTGGTCGATGGTCCCTTGATCGAAGGCTCGGTCGCTGCAGCGGTCGCTGCGCAGAACGGGTACTCCCACCGTCAGGCCGCTCGTGGCGCCACCGGCCCAGACCCGAGACACATCGCCTCAGCGGCGACACCCGAGATCGCTGCGGCACCCGTCTCCGAGGTGGAAGTCCGTGAGTTCACCCTGGTCAACGAGGTGGGCCTGCACGCCCGCCCGGCTGCGCTGCTGGCCCGCACGATCGCCGGTTTCGACGCCGAGGTCCTGGTGGACGACGTCGACGGCGCCTCCGTGCTGTCGCTGATGTCTCTCGGGCGGACCCAGGGTCAGACGATCCGCGTCACTGCCTCCGGCCCGGGAGCGTCGTTGGCCCTGGACGCCGTCGCCGCCCTGATCGAGTCCGGCTTCGGTGAAGGTAGCGGCCGGTAGCTCGAACAGCTGGCGCCCGCGCACGATTACCCTGGTCGGGTGAGTGATGACAGCGCACGCCAGGCCACCGACGAGACAACGGAGCTCGGCGAGCTGAAGGAGCCGAGTTCGGCTCAGCGGCTCTTCCTCAACGCCACCCTGTGGTCGGAGGTCTTCGTCGTCCTCTTCGCCACCTTGGTCGCCCACGGTCTGGAGGTCGCTGACCTCACCTGGGTGTGGGCCGTGGGCGCTGCCTTGATGTTCGTGGCCATCGTGGCCGCACGGCTGCTGCGGGTGGGCGCCGGCCGCAGCGCGGGGCTCCCGGGGATCATTCTCGGCTCGGTGGTGCAGGCCTTGCTGATCGGCTCCGGAGTCTTCGTGCCCGCGATGTTCGCGATTGGCGTCATCTTCGCCGTGCTGTGGGTGGTCTCCCTCCGGCTCGGCGCCCGCATCGACGTCGAACGATGGGAGCGGTACGAGACCGCGCTCGCCGCTCAACCGGAGCACGAGGGGCCCGGCGAGGCCTCCACGGACCAGACCTGACTGACGGCCGGGCGGGCCTCGCCCGGCCGGTAGCCTGGAGCCATGACTGCAGAGCTCCAGCGCACCCTCGTCCTGGTCAAGCCCGATGGCGTCGCCCGCCAGCTCACCGGTGAGGTGCTGCGCCGTATCGAGGCCAAGGGCTACAGCATCGCGGCGCTGACCATGCGCCACGCTGACCGCGATCTGCTCACCGCCCACTACGCCGAGCACGAGGGCAAGCCCTTCTTCGAACCGCTGCTGGAGTTCATGTCCTCCGGGCCGGTTGTGGCCGCCATCGTGGAGGGACACGGAGTCATTGAGGGCTTCCGCACCCTGGCCGGCACCACCAACCCCACCTCGGCCGCACCGGGAAGCATCCGCGGTGACCTCGGACGCGAATGGGGCACCGCCGTGGTGCAGAACCTGGTGCACGGTTCGGATGCCGTCGAGTCAGCCGAGCGCGAGATCGGGCTGTGGTTCCCCCAGCAGTGACGCCGCGGCTCGGTAGTCTGCTCCGATGCACCTGAGGACGCTGACGCTCCGCGGATTCAAGTCCTTCGCGTCTGCGACCACCCTGCATTTCGAGCCAGGGATCAACGCGGTCGTCGGCCCCAACGGCTCGGGCAAGTCGAACGTGGTCGACGCGCTGAGCTGGGTGATGGGCGAGCAGGGGGCCAAGACCCTGCGCGGCGGGAACATGGCCGACGTGATCTTCGCCGGAACCTCCTCCCGGCCGCCCTTGGGACGCGCCGAGGTCTCCCTGACCATCGACAACTCGGATGGCGCCCTGCCCATCGAGTACACCGAGGTCACCATCTCGCGCACGCTTTTCCGTGCCGGAGGGTCGGAGTACGCCATCAACGGCAGTTCCTGCCGCCTGCTGGATGTGCAGGAGCTGCTTTCCGACACCGGCATGGGCCGGGAGATGCACGTCATCGTGGGGCAGGGGCGCCTGGACTCGGTGCTGCAGGCCACGCCGGAGGACCGTCGCGGCTTCATCGAGGAGGCAGCCGGGGTGCTCAAGCACCGGCGGCGCAAGGACAAAGCCGTGCGCAAACTCGAGGCCATGGCGGCGAACGTGGCGCGAGTGACCGACCTGACCGCCGAGATCCGCCGCCAGCTCGGCCCGCTGGCCCGGCAGGCCGACGTCGCCAGGCGTGCGCAGCGCGTGCAGTCCGACCTCCGGGACTCCAAAGCGCGCCTGCTGGCCGATGACCTCGTCCAGCTCACGGGCACCCTCGCGCAGGACGAGGCGGATGAGAAAGCGCTGCTTGAGCGCCGCGCGGAGGTCGAGCAGGCTCAGGGCGCCGCCCGCGGGCGGTTGGTCGCCTTGGAACAGGCTGCGGCCCAGGCGGCTCCGCACCTGTCCGAGGCTACCGAGGTCTGGTACCGGCTGACCGAGTTGCGCGAGCGACTGCGTGCCCTGGGCAATGTCGCCGCTGAACGGGTTCGCCTCCTCGGCCACGAATCCGCCGCCGAGGATGAGGACACCTCGGACCGCCCGGAGGAACTTGACGAACGCGCGGCCGCCGTCCGCAGAGAGGAGGCGGCGCTCGCCGGGGAGGTCGAGGCCGCGCAGCAGGTTCTTGACCAGGCAGTGGCGGTGCGGACCGCAGCGGAGGAAGCTCAGCGAGACGCCGAGCAGGCTCTCGCAGCCGTGCACCGCGGACTGGCCGACCGGCGCGAAGGCCTGGCCCGGCTGACCGGGCAGGTGAACTCCCGGCGCTCGCGCCTGGAGTCGGCTGAGGCCGAACTCGGGCGTTTGCGCGATGCGCTGGCGTCGGCGAAGGAACGGGCCCGGACCGCCGAGTCCGAGTTCGCGCGCCTCGAACAGCAGGTTGCCGGAGTCGAGGAAGGCGAGGAAGGTCTCGACGAGGCACACGAGGCCGCGGTCGCCGAGCTGGAGGCGGCCGAGGAGGCGGTCGCCGCGCTGGTGGAGAGCGAACGGGCCGCGGAAGCCGATCGCTCCACGTGGTCGGCCAGGCGCGACACGCTGGAGCTGTCGCTGCGACGCAAGGACGGCACCGGAGCGCTCCTGGAATCCGGCGGGCCGGGCGTACTCGGCTCCCTGGCCGAGCACCTCACCGTCGAGCCCGGATGGGAGAACGCGGTGTCCGCCGCCCTGGGGCACTACGCCGATGCGGCCGTGGTCACCTCACCCGACACGGCCGTTGACGCTATCCGCCGCTCGCGTGACGAGGACGCCGGACAGGTGCGCCTGGTAGTCGCCGGCGGGCGGGCTCAGCCCGCCACCGAGCGGGACGCAGGCCCGGGCATCGGGGCCACGGAGGTCATCACGGCCTCGGACGCCCTCGGCGGCGCCCTCATCCCCCTGCTGGCCGGCACCCGGCTGGTCGACGACCTCGCTGCGGCGCGCGAGGCGGTGGCCACGGACCCGGACGTGGTGGCGGTGACCCGCGAGGGAGATCTGATCTCGGCCCACAGCGCACGCGGTGGAACCACCGGCGAGGCTTCCGTGCTCGCCCTGCAGGCGACCTATGAGGAAGCCGCTCGCGAGGTCGAGGCAGCCACCGCCCGGGCCGAGCAGACGCGCTTCGCGCTGCGACCGGCCCACGAGCGGGTGACGGAGGCCAAGCGCGGCGCCCAGGAGAGCCTGGATGCGCTGCATGCCTCGGATGCGCGCCATGCCGCGGTCGCCGAGGAACTGGGCCGGCACGGCTCCTCGTTGCGTTCGGCCCAAGCCGAGATCGAACGCGCCCAGCCCGCCATCGCCCGCGCCGAAGCGGAGATCGCCGAGCATCAGGAGGAGCTGCGCACCCTGGTGGAACGTCTGGAGCAGGCACAGAAGGAACCGGCCCAGAGCGAGGAGGAGCTCACCGAACGCACCGCTGCCCGCGAGGCGGCCACCGCGGCGACGGCAGCGGCGCGCAGCGCAGAGACCGACGCGCGCCTGGGGGTGCGCACCCTCGAGGAGCGCGCCCGGGCGCTAGCTGATCGCGCAGCGGCCCTGGAGGCCGCCGCGGACGAGGAACGCGCAGCCCGTGCCCGAGCGGCCGAGGCAGCGGCCAGGCGGGCAGCGGACGCTCAAGCCGCGGCTGAGGTGCGCGCCGGAGCCGAGCGCGCCGTGGCCGCCGTGGAGATTGCCGTGGCCGAGGCGGCGGCCGAGCGTGAGCGAGCCGAGGCGGAACGGTCCGAGCGCGAGCAGGCGATGGCTGAGGTGCGTGCGGCGGTCGAGGAGATCGCTGGTGAGCTCGCGCAGCTGACCGACGCCGCGCACCGCGATGAGATGGCGCGCACCCAGCAGCGAATGAAGATCGAGCAGATCACCGAACGGTCCGTTGCCGAGCTCGGCCTGGCACCCGACGTCCTCGTCGAGGAGTACGGCCCGGACAAGCCGGTGCCCTCTGCTCCGACCGAGGGTGAGGATGATCCTCCTTCGCGGCCCTACGTCCGTGCCGAGCAGGAGAAGCGGCTCAAGGCCGCAGAACGCGACCTCGCCCGGCTCGGCAAGGTCAACCCGCTGGCCCTGGAAGAACACGCCGCGCTGGAGGAGCGCCACAAGTTCCTCACCGACCAGCTCGCGGACCTGGAGAAATCCCGCCAGGACCTGCTGTCCATCATCCGCGAGGTCGACGAGCGGGTGGAACGCGTCTTCTCCGAGGCCTATCACGACACAGCGCAGGCTTTCGAGGGGGTCTTCTCCCGGCTGTTCCCCGGCGGTGAAGGGAGGCTGGTCCTCACCGATCCGGAACACATGCTCACCACCGGCATCGAGGTCGAGGCGCGCCCCGCGGGGAAGAAGGTCAAACGGCTGTCGCTGCTCTCCGGCGGAGAGCGCTCGCTGGTGGCGGTGGCCTTCCTGGTCGCGATCTTCCAGGCCCGCCCCAGCCCGTTCTATGTGCTCGACGAGGTCGAGGCCGCCCTGGATGACACCAACCTGGGCCGGCTGCTGGAGATCTTCCGGGAGCTCCAGTCCACGTCGCAGCTCGTGATCATCACCCACCAGAAACGCACCATGGAGATCGCCGACGCGCTCTACGGGGTCACCATGCGCGGAGACGGCGTGACCACGGTGATCTCTCAGCGCCTCGAGCACGAACCCGGCTAGGGCGTCTGACCCTGGGCCACGAATAGGGGAGACTGGGGGCGTGGATCCGAACGTGACTCTTGCGCTGATCGCTGTTGGTCTCCTCGTCCTCGTGGTGGGTGCGGCCTTCCTCCTGCGCCGCTCCGGCACCAAGACCCCGCCATCGATCGACCCCTCCGCACCGGAGGTTCTCGACCCTGATACCGAGGCCACCGCTCGTGCGACGGCGCCGGAATCCGAGCTGACCGCGCCGGACGATGCAGAGGCCCTTGCTGAGACCGAGGCACTGGTGGCCACTGAGGCCACGCTGGAACGCCCCGAGCGGGCGGGCTCGCGCATGCAGCGTCTGCGCGCCCGATTGGCCCGCTCCGGGGCTCTGGGCCAGGCACTGCTCGGTGTGCTCTCACGCGACCACCTCAGCGAGGCTGATTGGGAGGAGCTCGAGGACACCCTGTTGCTGGCCGACATCGGTCTCGAACCCGCGACTGAACTGCTGGACACGCTGCGTACCCGCGTCAAGGTGCTGGGTTCCACCGAGGCCGGGCCGCTTCGCGAGATGCTCCGCGAGGAGTTGGTCGCGCTGGTCAACCCCGAGATGGATCGTTCGCTGGCCGATGCGCCGGTCACCGGTGAGGACGGCGTGCCGCACCCGGCCACCGTGCTGGTGGTGGGCGTCAACGGCACCGGGAAGACCACGACCGTCGCCAAGATCTCCCGGGTGCTCGTGGCCGAGCAGAAGAAGGTGGTGCTCGGTGCGGCGGACACCTTCCGCGCCGCCGCAGCCGATCAGCTCGCCACCTGGGGGTCGCGCATTGGCGTGGAGGTGATCCGCTCCGAGAAGGAGGGGGCCGACCCGGCGTCGGTGGCCTTCGACGCCGTGCGCGCCGGGCGGGAGCAGGGCAGCGACGTCGTCCTGGTGGACACCGCCGGCCGTCTCCAGAACAAGGCGGGCCTCATGGACGAGCTGGGGAAGATCAAGCGGGTCATGTCGCGCACCGCGCCGGTCAGTGAAGTCCTTCTGGTCCTTGATGCGACCACCGGGCAGAACGGGATGCGTCAAGCGAAGGTCTTCGCCGAGGCGGTCGACATCACCGGCATCGTGCTCACCAAGCTCGACGGCACTGCCAAGGGCGGGATCGTCGTGGCGGTCCAACGCGAGCTTGGCGTTCCGGTGAAGTTCGTGGGCCTGGGGGAGGGCCCGGACGACCTCGCCCCCTTCGTGCCCGCGGAGTTCGTGGACGCCTTGCTGAGCTGATTGCTCCGATTTCACTCCTCATCGGGCGCCTCTGCGCTGTCGCGTTCCCGGGCACTGCGGCGATCCTTCGCCAGGCCGAGGATGGCCAAGGTCAGCCCGAGGACCGTTCCAACGGCCATGCCCACGCCCACGTAAGGGCTCAGCCCGATATCGGCAAAGGGGAGTCCGGGCAGGATGCCCTCGCCCTGCCAGATCGTGAAGGCGATGGCAGCGGCCGAGCCCACCAGTGAAAGGGTGACCAGGGCCATGGCACCTCCGATGGATCGCATCGGAGCGCGCGCGGCCAGGGCATGTGCGTCCACACCTCGGCGGCTGGCGTACCACATCATGCTGTAGCTCGGCACCGTCCCGGCGAGGATCAGGACGGCCGGGGCGAGGATGTTGCCGAAGAGTGCGGTGAGCAGAGCCCCGGCGAAGCACAGGTATGAGCCCACCTGCATGGCGAGGGTGGCCGCCTCGGTGAGGATGGCGCGTTCGCGCTCATCGCCGTAGGCAGGGCTGTCGGGCTGCACCACGGCTGCGGCGAGCTTGTCCCAGGAGTCCTGCTGCTGAGCATTCATCGGTGTTGACCTACTTCCTGTTCGAGAGTGGGAATGTCCTGGCGGTTCACTCGGTGTTGCCCGCAGATCGGGCGACGAGTACTGCCTCGTCCTGACCGAAGAGCGTCTCGACACTTGCTCCCAGCACACGGCCGATGCTGAGTGCGAGGAAGACCGAGGGGGCATAGGAGCCCTGCTCGACGGCCACGATCGTCTGCCGGCTCACGCCCACGGCCTGAGCCAACTCGGCCTGGGTGAGTCGACGCTCCTTGCGAAGTGCCCGGACGGGGTGCGCTGTCGAGGGTGAAGATCTCACGAGAGAAAGTCAACTCTGCTTGACATCAAATGTCAAGTTAAGTTGTCATGATAGGGCTGCTCCGCAGTCTTGGCGGCCGGCCGGTCGCGCACGGGGCTGCTGCCGGCTCGCGTGAGGTCGTCAGGAGAGCCCGCAAACCCGACCTAGGTCTGCATCCGTGAGGCATGGTTCGCTCGGCGAGGTCTCACAGAGTGAGCGATTTGGGCCTACGCAATGAGATTGTTACGCGATATGCGGCCCCCGTCACGCAGGCGAAACATTGACGACCCCGTTCCGAAATGCTCGCAGAGCACCGTTTCTGCCTAAGCCATCCGAGGGAGTTGGCACGAGGAGGAACTATGGATACCGGCTACACAGCCTGGATGCTGGCCTCAGCATCCTTTGTGCTGCTGATGACGCCTGCGTTGGCAATGTTCTACGGGGGCATGTCGCGCCAGAAGTCCGTCCTGAACATGATGATGATGTGTTTCGGGGCCATGGGCCTCGTCGGCGTCATCTACGTCCTGTGGGGCTGGTCGATGTCCTACGCCGAAGGTTCCGTTGCCGGAATCTTCGGAAACCCCTTCGAGCAGTTCGGACTCGGCGGCGGCGAACTCTTCGCCGAGGACGGCTCGATCGTCATCGACGATGGGCTGCCGCTGATCGTGGACGTGGGCTTCCAGGCCACCTTCGCCATCATCACCGTCGCGCTGATCGCCGGTGCGCTGGCCGAGCGCGTGAAGTTCTCCACCTGGATGATCTTCGTCGGCCTGTGGGTGACTCTGTCCTACTTCCCCATGGCCCACATGGTCTGGGGTGGCGGTCTGCTCTCCGACGACGGCCCCTTTGCCTCCATCGCTGAGCCCATCGACTTCGCCGGCGGCACGGTGGTGCACATCAACGCCGGTGTGGCAGCGCTTGTGCTGGCGGTGATCATCGGCAAGCGCAAGGGCTTCGGCCAGATCCCGATGAAGCCGCACAACCTCCCGCTCACCATGCTCGGTGCCGGTCTGCTGTGGTTCGGTTGGTTCGGCTTCAACGCCGGCTCGGCCTACGACGAACTCGACGTGGCCGGCCTGGCCTGGGTGAACACCACTACCGCCACCGCAGCCGCCATTCTCGGCTGGTTGGTCATCGAACGACTCCGTGACGGCAAGGCCACCTCCCTCGGTGCCGCCTCCGGTGTGGTGGCCGGCCTGGTCGCCGTCACTCCGGCCGCCGGCGATGTCTCTCCGGTCGGGGCGATCCTGCTCGGCCTGGTCGCCGGCGTGCTCTCGTCTCTGGCGGTGGGCCTGAAGTACAAGCTGGGATACGACGACTCGCTCGACGTGGTCGGCGTGCACCTCGTGGCCGGCCTCTGGGGCACCGTCGCGCTGGGCTTCCTCGCTACCGGCGAGGGCCTGTTCTACGGCGGTGGTGTCAGCCTGCTCGGGGTCCAGATCATCATCGCGCTGGTGGCGATCGTGTTCTCCGGCGTGATCACAGCCGTCATTGCCGTGATCCTCAAGGCCACTATCGGTTGGCGCGTCAGCGACGATGGTGAGAGCAGCGGCATTGACCTGTCCGAGCACGGTGAGGCCGGTTACGACTCCGGCGTCATCGCCTGATTCCGAAGAGGGAGGGAAACTGACATGAAGCTTGTCACTGCGATCGTCCAGCCCCACGTGCTCGACGATGTCAAGAAGGCCCTGGAAGCAGCCGGCGTCCACGGGATGACCGTCTCGGAGGCCAACGGTTACGGCCGTCAGCATGGCCACACCGAGGTCTACCGGGGAGCCGAATACACCATCGAGCTCGTGCCCAAGGTGCGCATCGAGGTCGTCGTGGCCGACGAGGACGCCACGCCGGTTGTCGAAGCCATCGTGGGCGCAGCCCACTCGGGACGCATCGGCGACGGGAAGGTGTGGTCCGTGCCGGTCGAGGACGTCGTCCGTGTGCGTACTGGAGAGCGCGGCACGGACGCGCTCTGAGCATGACGGACTCTGCGGGCCCGGTGCAGCTGCCTCTCCTGGATCAGCTGCACCGGGCCCGTCTTGCTCTGCCCCCGGGTGGCCCTGCCTACCGGCACCAGCTCGCGGATCTCACGGATGCCGCGCTGCAGGAGCTGTGGGACAAGGCGGTCGGCCAGCTCGACGGAGGCGGCATCGATCTGCGCTCAGGCGTGGCGCTCGTCGCCGTGGGGAGCCTGGGCCGCAGGGACGGGGGCCCGGCCTCGGATCTTGATCTCCTGCTCGTACATGAGGGCCTTGGCGTGGCCGATCTTGCGGAGCTCAGCGCGGCACTGTGGTACCCGATCTGGGATGCGAAGCTCGGGCTCGAC
Source organism: Bogoriella caseilytica (assembly GCF_003752405.1). Taxonomy (NCBI): domain Bacteria; kingdom Bacillati; phylum Actinomycetota; class Actinomycetes; order Allobogoriellales; family Allobogoriellaceae; genus Allobogoriella; species Allobogoriella caseilytica. Next base: position 2,627,664 of record NZ_RKHK01000001.1, read on the forward strand.
CATTCGGTGCGCACCCTGTCCGAGTGCCGGCAGATGGCCTCGGCGGATCTGCCGGCCGCCGTCGGACTGCTCCGCCTGCGGACCGTTGCCGGCGATGCCGCACTCGGTGCGCGCACCGCAGAAGCGGTGCTCGCCGACTGGCGCCGGGCGGCTCGGCGGCGGATCAGCGACCTGGCCGACTCCGTGGCGGAACGGGTCGCCCTCCACGGAGAGCTCGCCTATCTGATCGAGCCAGACCTGAAGGAGTCTCGCGGCGGACTGCGCGACGCCGTCCTCATCGACGCACTGGTGGCGTCCTGGCTCGCGGAGCGTCCCCGGGGTGCGTTGGATGCGGCCACCTCTCATCTCCTCGATGTCCGAGATGCGCTCGCGCACGTCACCGGCCGCTCGCGGACCAAGCTGCGCCTCGGCGTTCAGGACGATGTCGCCGACACACTGGGACTGGCGAGGATGGGGACGGTGGTGGACACGGCGCCCGACGGCGCCGACGTCCACGACTACGCCGATGACCTGCTCGCTTCCCTCGCCGAGGCCGGCCGGATCGTCTCTGCGGCGCTTGACCGCACCCTGCGTACCGCGCGCCACCATGTCCGTTCCCGCACCCCCGGCCCCGGTGCTCCCAGCTCCGCCCAGCGCGCTCCCCGCTGGCGCCTGCCGAGCGGACGCCGACCCGCGCCGCGCCTGCCCGCGCTCGCTCCCGGCCTGGCGCAACTCGCCGATGAGATCGTGCTCGATGCCGCCGCCACAGCGCGTCGGGTGCGCGCCGACGACTCAGCCGTGACGCCTCTGCTCGCGCTGCGTGCGGCGGCCGCCGCCTGCCGCACCGGGCTGCCCCTGTCGCCCACGCTGCTGATGGCCCTCGGTGACGCGCCTGCGCCCCCGAGCCCGTGGCCGGTGCAGTATCGGCAGCTGCTCGCTGAGATCCTGACCTCCGGTCCAGCACAGATCCCGGTTTGGGAGGATCTCGATCTGGCCGGGGTCGTGACCACGTGGTTCCCCGAGTGGCAGGCGGTGCGCAATCGGCCCCAGCGCAATGCGGTGCACCGGTTCACCGTCGACCGGCATCAGGTCGAAGCCGCAGCGAACATCCCGGCCACCGCTGCGGCCGGTGCGGTCGAGCGGGAGGATCTGCTCGCGCTGGCCGCGCTCCTGCACGACATCGGCAAGCTCCCGGGGGAGCGCGACCACAGCGTCGCCGGTGCACGCATCGCCCGGCCTCTGCTGGACCGCCTCGGCCTGGGGGCGGCGGAGCGAGATCTCGTGGTGCTCTTAGTGCGTCACCACCTCCTGCTCGCCGAGCTGGCCACCAGCCGCGATCCACGCGACCCGGACGTGGTTGCCGAGGTCGTGCAGGGAGTACGCGGTGAACGGGACACGCTGGTCATGCTGCGTCGCCTCACCGAGGCGGATGCCCGAGCGGCCGGGTCGAAAGCCTGGAGCCCCTGGCGGGCCCGCCTCATCGACGAACTCACCGCACGCGCACTCGACGCGCTCTAGGTCGGGTGCCGGCCCTGAGGTTCTCGTCCTCCGGCACGAACCCATCACCGCGGCCCGCCACGTAGCAGGAGCCGTCTTCTGCCTCCAGCCCAGCCCCCGGGTCCACGCTCGGCGAGGGTGAAACCTTCCGGGGTCTCCGCCACGACCCATGCCTCACCACCGTAGGGGGTGAGGGGCCGCGCGGAGAGAGACCCTGGTTCCGGTGCTGCGGTCTGCGCAGAGGCCGGAGCCGAACCTGCACGCGCATCCCGCGAGGCCCGCGATACCCTGGGGAGCCCACCGCCGTCGTCGTGATGTCAACGAGGTCCCGTGTTCAACAGTCTGTCCGATCGCCTCACCGCCACTTTCAAGCAGCTCCGCGGCAAGGGGCGCTTGAGTGAAGCGGACGTCGACGCCACCGTGTCCGAGATCCGCCGCGCGCTCCTCGATGCCGATGTCGCCCTCCCGGTGGTGCGTGAGTTCACCGCCAACGTGCGCGAGCGCGCTAAGGGTGTGGAGGTCTCTGCCGCGCTCAACCCGGCCCAGCAGGTCATCAAGATCGTCAACGCCGAGCTGGTGGAGATCCTCGGCGGCGAGTCCCGCGATCTGCGCTTCGCCAAGACCGGCCCCACCGTCATCATGCTCGCCGGCCTGCAGGGTGCGGGAAAGACCACGCTAGCCGGAAAGCTCGGCCTGTGGCTCAAAGAGCAGGGTCACACCCCGCTGCTGGTCGCCTCGGACCTGCAGCGTCCCAACGCCGTCACCCAGTTGCAGGTGGTCGGTGAGCGCGCCGGCGTCCCGGTGTGGGCGCCCGAACCCGGCAACGGTGTCGGCGACCCGGTCTCCGTAGCCCGTTCCGGCGTGGAGCGCGCCACGGTCGCCCAGCACTCCGTGGTCATCGTCGACACCGCAGGCCGCCTCGGTGTCGATGCCGAGATGATGCAGCAGGCTGCGGACATCCGCGACGCCACGCAGCCGCACGAGACGCTCTTCGTCCTCGACGCCATGATCGGCCAGGACGCCGTCACCACCGCTCAGGCCTTCGCCGACGGTGTCGGCTTCACCGGCGTGGTGCTCTCCAAGCTCGACGGCGATGCCCGCGGTGGTGCGGCGCTGTCGGTGCGCGGGGTGACCGGTACACCGGTGCTCTTCGCCTCGGTGGGGGAGAAGCTCACCGACTTCGAACGTTTCCATCCGGATCGCATGGCCTCGCGCATCCTCGATATGGGTGACTTGCTCACCCTGATCGAGCAGGCCGAGAAGCAGATGGACGCCGAGCAGGCCGAGGCGATGGCCGCCAAGCTCGGCCAGGGCGAGTACAACCTGCAGGACTTCCTTGGCCACCTCGCCCAGATCAAGAAGATGGGTTCGCTGAAGTCGATGCTGGGCATGCTCCCGGGCATGGGCCAGATGCGGGAGCAGCTGGAGGCCTTCGACGAGACCGAACTCGACCGCGTCGAGGCCATCGTCAACTCCATGACGCCGGCCGAGCGCGCCACACCGAAGATCCTCAACGGTTCTCGCCGTCAGCGCATCGCGCGTGGTTCGGGGACCACCGTCACCGAGATCAACCAGCTCATGGAACGGTTCGAGCAGGCCAAGGTGATGATGCAGCAGATGTCCAAGCGCGGCGGCATGCCGGGCATGGGCGGCATGCCCGGCATGGGAGGAATGCCCGGAATGGGCGGGCTCCCGGGCAAGAAGTCCAAGGGCAAGCAACCACCGAAGGCTGCGAAGGGTGCCAAGAACAAGAAGGGCCGGTCCGGCAACCCGGCCAAGCGCAAGCAGCAGGAGCGCGAAGCGGCTCAGCGAGCCCAGCAGGGCGGCAGGAGCTCCGACGGCGCCGCCTTCGGTGTCGGGAAGGCCGCAGGCCAGGGCGGCGAGGAGCCGGACCTGCAGGAACTCGCCAAGTTCCTCCGCTGAGGGCAGAGGAAGCCGTGAACGCACTGCACCTGAGTGGTCCCGTCCTCGCCGATGACGATCGTGTGCTGGACGAGGCCTGGGTCGTGGACGGCGCGTTGCGCCTCAGCGACCCTGGCGCAGCCGCCGAGGGGGCGCGCACCGTCAGTGGGTGGGTCGTCCCCGGGCTGGTGGACGTGCACTGCCATGTGGGTCTCGGACCGATGGGGGCGGTCTCGAAGGAGGAAGCCGAAGAGCAGGCTCGCATCGATCGGGATCTCGGCACTCTGCTGGTGCGTGACGCCGGCTCGCCGCAGGACACCGCCTGGATCCATGAACGCCACGATCTCCCGCGTCTGATCCGCTCCGGCAAACACCTGGCCTATCGCAAGCGCTACCTCCGTTACTTCGCCGACGAACTCGACGACGTCACCCAGCTGCCCGAGGCGGTGGCGCGCGAGGCTCAGCGCGGTGATGGGTGGGTGAAGATCGTGGCCGACTGGATCGACCGATCCATGGGACGCGAGGCCGACCTCACCCCCTTGTGGCCGCCCGAGGTGCTGGTCGATGCCGTCGCAGCCGCGCACGAGAACGGCGCCCGGATCACCGCGCACACCTTCGCCCATGAGGCAGTGGGGCCCCTGCTCGATGCCGGGGTGGATGGCCTTGAGCACGGGACCGGCATGGATGCCGACCACATCGCGGAGGCCGCCTCGCGCGGTATCGCCGTGACGACGACGCTGCTGCAGGTGGCGAACTTCGCCGGCTTCGCCGCCCAGGCCGAGCCGAAGTATCCGGTCTTCGCCGCCCGGATGCGGGCGATGTATGCGCGTCGCTACGCCCACGTCATGGCACTGCACGAGGCGGGCGTCCCCCTGCTGATGGGCTCCGACGCCGGCGGCACGATCGAGCACGGGACGCTGCCGGAAGAGCTCGCCGAGAACGCGCGCGCCGGGCTCAGTCCTGCCGATGTGCTCGGCTACGCCACGTGGCGAGCGCGCGACTATCTCGGCGTCGACGGCATCAGCGAGGGAGCCAGTGCCGACGTGGTGGTCTACGACGCCGATCCGCGCACCGACGTCGGGGTATACGCCCGCCCGGCTGCCGTCATCCTGCGCGGCCGTCTCTGCTGAGTGGCCCCTTAGGGCGCGGCGCTGACGGTGAGGTTGGCGGCGGCCGACTCGATGGCCTCCGGTGAGAGCACGTGCTCGGCCGCCATCGCCGAGGCACCGAGGATGCCGGCACGATCACCAGCTACCGAGGCCACGATACTGAGGTGCTCGGTGGCCAGGGGCATGGAGCGTTGGTACACCACTTCACGGAGCCCGGCCATCAAATGCTCGCCGGCGCCACCGAGTAACCCGCCGATCACCACCACGGACGGATTGATGAGGTTGGCCATGGTGGCGACGACCTCACCGAGTTCGCGGCCGGCCTGCCGGACCTCACGGACTGCCTCGAGGTTTCCTCCGCGGACCAGCTCTACGACGTCGCCGGTTGTCTCCGCAGGCACACCGGCGTCCCGGAGCCGCGCAGCGATCGCCGGGCCGCCGGCGATGGCCTCCAAGCACCCTTCGTTGCCGCAGCGGCAGATGACGCCGCTCCCGCTGGTGACCCGGACGTGTCCCAGGTCGCCTGCGGTCCCGTGCGCTCCGCGCTGCAAGGAACCTCCGGAGATGATGCCCGCGCCGATACCGGTGGCAACCTTGACGAAGATCAGGTCGTCGACCTCGGGCAGGTAGGTGCTGCGCTCGCCGAGGGCCATGATGTTGACGTCATTGTCCACCAGCACCGGTACCCCCAGGCGCTCGCCGAGGGTGCCGGGAACGTCGTAACGGTCCCAGCCCGGCATGATCGGCGGATTGGTGGGGCGTCCGGTGGAATGTTCCACCGGTCCCGGCACGCCGAGGCCGACGGCGGCGAGATCTGCCGGTGCGCGATCGGCTTCGAGGAGGAGGCGCTCGACCGTCTCGGCAACCCAGGACAGCACCGTGGCCGGTCCCTGAGCCACGTCCAGGCGTTCGCGGGTCTGACCCAGGATCGTGCCGGCCAGGTCCGTCACCGCGGCGACCGCATGGGTGGCGCCCAATGCCACCGCTCCCACGACCCGCGCAGAGGGATTGAGGGCATAGAGCGAGGGCGGCCGGCCGCCGGTGGAGGTGCCGTCGCCGTAGGGGGCCACCACACCCAGCTTGACGAGGACATCCAGGCGCGACGTCACGGTGGATCGGGCCAGGCCGCTGGCTTCGCAGAGCTGTGCGCGCGTCCAGGGTTGACCGTCTCGAAGTAGGTGGAATACCTCGCTCGTGCGCATCTGCAGAGTCAACCATGACGACTTTCGTGCGTCCACCACCAGACTTCTGTGTCTTGCTCGACAAAAGGGCCTGTGCCGTGCCATAGTCACCGCATGTCCATCGACACTGTCGTCGAGGCCTCATCGACGAGCCCGGTACGCGCGCCGATCCTGCGCGCCCGGAGGCTGACCAAACGCTTCTTCGGCAACACGGTGCTCAACGGTGTCGATCTTGATCTTGTCCCGGGCGAGGTGCACGGCCTCGTCGGCGAGAACGGTGCCGGGAAGTCCACGTTGATGAAGATCTTGGCCGGCGTCCATCAAGCCGACGGCGGGTTTGTGGAGATCAACGGTGAGCGCCACACCTTCCACCACCCCATCCAGGCGCAGCGGGCCGGCGTCTCGACCGTCTTCCAGGAGTTCAACCTGCTGCCGGAGCGGACCATTGCGGAGAACATCTTCCTGGGCCGTGAGCCGGGCAGGTTCGGGGCGGTCGATCTCCACCAGATGAATCGGCGCACGGCCGAGCTGCTCGAAGACCTCGGCGTCCAGGGCATTCGACCCACCCGATTGGTGCGTTCGCTGTCCGTGGCGGAGCAGCAAATCGTCGAAATCGCCAAGGCGGTCAGCTACGACGCCCGGATCATCTCGATGGACGAACCCACCGCAGCCTTGGCCGGCCACGAAGTCGAACTGCTCTACGGGGTCATCCGTCGATTGCTCGATCGGAACGTCGCGATCCTGTATGTCTCGCACCGCCTCAAGGAGATCTTCGAGCTGTGCCACACCATCACGGTGCTCAAGGACGGTGCACACGTGGCGACCCGGCCGGCCGCTGAACTTGATGAAGCTGCCGTGGTCAAACTGATGGTCGGGCGCACCATGGCGGCCTTCTTTCCGGACAAGGATCCCGAGATCGCTCTGGGTGAGGAGGTGCTCCGACTGGACGGCGCAGGCAATACCGAGGTCGATGGCATCGACCTGAGCGTGCGAGCCGGAGAGATCGTCGGCATCGCCGGACTCCAGGGCTCCGGTCGCACGGAATTGCTGGAAGGGATCTTCGGGGTCCATCCCTTCAGCCGTGGTGAGCTCCACCTGTATGGCAGGCGGGCCACGGTGGGCTCCCCTCGCGGCGCGATCAAGCGTGGTATTGCGATGATCACCGAGGATCGCAAGGCCAAGGGGCTCTCCCTCAGCCAGTCCGTCCTCGACAACGCCATGGGCGTGATTCGTGCTGCCTACCCCTTCCGGTCTCGTCGCGTGCGTCAGGAGATGCCTCGGACCCTGAGCCATATCGAGGTCTCCACGCGTTCACTGTCCCAAGAGGTGCAGTACCTCTCCGGCGGTAACCAGCAGAAGGTCGTCCTGGGGCGGTGGCTGAGCATCAAGCCCTTACTGGTCCTCATGGATGAGCCCACCCGAGGCATCGACGTGGGCGCGAAGCTCGCGATCTACGAACTGATGCGGGAGCTGACCGCCCAGGGCGTCGGCATCCTCATGGTCTCCAGCGAACTCCCGGAGGTCATCGGCATGTCTGACCGCATCGTGGTGATGCGCGACGGGCGGATCGGCGGCGAGCTCCCCGCCGGAGCCTCGGAGGAAGAAGTACTGCAGGTGGCCACCGGCGCCACGGTCGAGGAGGACTCCGAATGAGCGGCGTCGCTACGGCCGTGCGTCCCGTGCGCAACCTGTCCTCCACCACGATCGTCTATCTCGTGTTGCTGCTGGCGGTCATCGCCGGCGCGGTCCTGACCGCGATGAACGGCCGGAACTTCTTCAGCACCGGCAACCTGCGGGACATTCTCACCGCCACCAGCATTCTCGGCTTCTTCGCCATCGGTCAGACCCTGGTCGTGCTGGCCGGCAGCCTGGACCTCTCGGTTCCGTTCGTCGGCAGCCTTGCCAGCCTGGTCGGAGCAGTGACCATGGCGGGGGTGACCGGCAATATCGTCCTCGGCGTGCTGCTCGCTCTGGCGATCTCGGCCGCTATCGGCCTGGTCAACGGGCTGATCGTGGCCTTCTGGGGAGTGCACGGCTTCATCGCCACCCTCGGTATGGGGCTGATCCTCTCCGGGTATCTCGGAACGAACTACCCCGGGCCCACGAGCCGGCTGGCCCCGACAGCCTTCGAACTCCTCGGTCGTAGCTACATCGGGCCCTTGCCGGTCTCGACGCTGATCATGCTGGGTCTTGCGGGTCTGATCATCCTGGTACTGCGCCAATCCACCATCGGTCTGCATCTTTACGCGGTTGGTGGCAACCGCGAGATTGCTCGCCTCTCCGGGATCCGCGTGCAGCCGCCGATCATCTTCGCCCACACCATGTGCTCCCTGCTGGCCGGGATGGCCGGGCTGCTCTACCTCTCCCGCACCGGTGGCGGCAGTCCGACCTTCGCCGAGCAGGCAGGATATGACCTGCTCTCCATCGCCGCCGTCGTGCTGGGAGGCACCTTGCTGGCCGGCGGGAAGGGAAAGCTGCTCGGGACCATCGGTGGCGTCGCCATCTTCGCGGTGATGAACAACGTCATGGCCGTGATGGACGTCAACTCGTTCCTGCGCGATGTCTTTCGTGGCGCCGTCATCATCCTGGCCGTAGCGGTGTACGCCCGCCGCAGCATCACCAGCCGGCCACCGCGCTTCGTCTCGGGCAAGGCCGACACCACACCGGGCGCCCCTGACTCCGTGAGAACCGTCGATGCGCAGGCGCAGGAGACGCGATGACCACCACCGGCACCGACTCCCGCAACCGGTTGCAGCACCACGAAGGCACCGCGATCAAGCGTTTCCTGCGCACGCTGTCGACCCCCGGCGGGGCGATCTTCGTCCTCGCGCTGGTGCTGCTGGCCGCCATCATCGTCGCCAATCCGAGCTTCGGTGAGCCGAGCCGGCTGATGGCCTTCGTCGCCCGATCGGCGCCGATCATGATCCTGGCCTTCGGGCAGTACTTCGTGATCGTCTCCGGCGAGTTCGACCTGTCCGTCGGTGCGCTGGTCTCCATGCAGGCGGTCATCGCCGGCAACGTGATCCTGGGTGAGGACGACCTGGTACGGGGTATCGCCCTGATGATCGCCGTGGGCCTGACCGTGGGCCTCGTCAACGGTGTGGCCACCACCTGGCTGAAGGTGCCGAGCTTCATCGTGACGCTGGGAACGATGCTGATGCTGTCCGGCCTGGCTCTCTACGTCAGCGGTGGTGCTGTGCAAGGGCGGGCAGCGAGCCTGCAGCCCTTGTTCCGCAACGGCATCGAGGATGTTCCGCTGGTGGGACGCATCCCCTATCCGGTGCTGATCCTCCTGGCCGTCTCAGCCCTCGTGGTGTGGCTGATGCGTCGCCCGTATGGCAGGACCCTGATTGCGGCAGGAGACAACCCCGAGGCCGCCCGCCTGGCCGGCGCGCACGTGGGTTGGATCAAGACCCGGGCATTCATCATCTCCGCCCTGGCGGCCACCCTGGCTGCGCTGCTCCTGGTCAGTCGATCCGGGGCCAGCCCGAGCCTGGGTGACGGCCTCGAGTTCCAGGCCATCACCGCCGTCGTCCTGGGCGGCGTAGTGCTCGGTGGCGGGCGAGGCTGGGTCCTGTCCGCAGGGGCCGGCGCCTTCGCCCTCGAACTGATGTTCAGCCTGTTGAACTTCCTAGGAGTGCAACCGACCTGGCGGCCCACCGTGCAGGGCGTGATCATCATCCTCGCCGTGGCCGCCGCCGCCAAGAGCTGGGGTTCGCGGCGGCGGTCCCGCGCCGAGCAACCCGATTCCACCCTCGATCCTGAGCACCAACCAGACTCCCGGCCGCACCACACCGGGTGATCACAACCGGCCCAACGATGGGCCTGATGAAGGAGAAGCAGATGCGTAGGAACATGATCCGAGGCTCGCTTGCGGCCGCGGCCGCCCTCGCCTTGCTGGCGGCCTGTACCACCGACATCGACGAGTCCGACGACACCGGCAACGGCGACGACGGCACGGTGGAGGAGGGCACCACCGACACCGACACAGACGAGGACGCCGACATAGACGAGGACGCCGACACCGAGGGGGACACGGACGCCGGTGACGACAGCGAATGGTTCGATCAGGCCGTCTATGAGGAGCAGCGCGAGCAACTGGGCGCCAGCTTCGAAGGAGATCCGGACACGCCGTGGCTTCAGTACATCGATGGACCGATGACCGACACGTCGGAGTACGCCACCGACGAAGCACAGAAGGTGTGCTTCGCCAATGCCTCGGTCGGTAACCCCTGGCGCCAGACCGGCTGGCTGACCATGCAGCAGCAGCTTGAGGTGCTGGAGGGCGAGGGAGTCATCTCCGAGATGGAGACCCGCGATGCCAGCGACAACGACGACACCCAGATCGCCGACATCGACTACTTCATCAGCGAGGCCGACTGCGACGCGTTCATCATCTCGCCGAACTCCACGGCCGCGATGACCCCGGCGGTGGAGCGTGCCTGCGAGACCGGCAAGCCGGTGGTCGTCTTCGACCGCGGCGTCGAAACCGATTGCGCCACCACCTTCATCCACCCGGTGGGTGGCTACGGCTGGGGCATCGACTCCGCGGAGTTCCTGGTGGAGAACCTCAACGAGGGCGACCGCGTGATCGCCCTACGCATCCTGCCGGGCGTCGATGTCCTCGAACACCGCTGGGCTGCCGCCGAGCGGATCTTCGAAGAGAACGGCATCGAAGCAGAGGACCACTTCACCGACGCCGACCCGAACACCATCCAGAACATCATCGAGGACGCTCTCTCCACCGGGGACGTGCACGGCGTCTGGATGGACGCCGGTGACGGTGCTCGCGCTGCCATCGAGGCCTTTGAGCTCTCCGGCGCGGACTACCCGGTCATGACCGGAGAGGACGAGATGAGCTTCCTGCGCAAGTGGGACGAGACCGGTCTGACCGGGCTCGCCCCGGTCTACTCCAACTTCCAGTGGCGCACCCCGCTGCTGGCCCTGGAGATGATCTTCAACGGCGAGGAAGTGCCCAGCGAGTGGGTGCTGCCGCAGGAACCGATCACTGCCGATGACCTCACCGAGCACCTCGAGGCCAACGAGAGTATGCCGGATGGTCACTACGCCCGCTTCGGCGGCGAGGACCTGCCCGGCTATCCCGAGGTCTGGGAGAACCGCTGAGCCTGCGCCTGACGGAGTGTCGCGGGCCCGCTTCATGCGGGCCCGCGACACACCGGCTCGGGCGGCGCGGATCGCCGTGCACCGCCCGGCTGCTCGTTGAGCACCCCCTCGACTGACATCAACGTGAAGGAGTGGCCGTGCGTGTCGGCATCAACACCTGGGTCTGGACCTCGCCGCTGACCGACAGGAACGCGCCGGAACTGCTCACCCGGATCGCCGGGATGGGGTTCGATGCCGTCGAGCTCCCACTGGAGGAGCCGGGACAGCTGAGTTCCGACGTCCTCGGGCCGTGCCTGGTCGCCGCAGGCCTCGCGCCGTACGTGGTCGGCGCCATGGCGCCCGGACGGGATCTCGTCGCCGCCGATCCCGAGGTCATCGCGGGAACGCAGGCCTACCTCATGGCCTGTATCGACCTCGCCGCAGCGATCGGGTCACCCGCCGTGTGTGGGCCTTTCTACGCCTCGACGGGACGCGTGTGGCGGATGACTCCGCAGGAACGGCCGAACGTCTACCGGCAATGGCGTGAGCACCTGCGCCCAGTGGCCGATTACGCCGGTCAGCGCGCGGTGAAGCTCGGTATCGAACCGCTGAACCGCTACGAGACCTCCCTGGTGAACACCGTGGACCAGGCTCTGGAAGGCCTCGATGGACTGCTCGGGCCTGCGGTGGGTCTGGCGCTGGACAGCTACCACCTCAACATCGAGGAGCGCTCAAGTGCCGAGGCGATCCGCCTCGCGGGAGAGCATCTGGTGCACGTGCAGGTCTGCGGCAACGATCGCGGAGCGCCCGGGCACGATCAGACGGACTGGCCGGAGTTCATCGCTGCGCTGAGGGATGTGGGCTACAGCGGCCCGCTGAACATCGAGAGTTTCACCGCCGAGAATGCCTCCATCGCGTCGGCGGCGTCGATCTGGCGGCCGCTTGCTGCCACTCAGGATGCCCTGGCCGAAGACGGGCTGGCGTTCCTGCGGGAACTGACCGGCGACACCACCACCAACTGAAGAGGACTGGATGTGAGCGACCAACCGGCCCTCGGGGTAGCTGTGATCGGCTACTCCTTCATGGGTAAGGCCCACTCGAACGCCTGGCGCAACGTGGGTGCCTTCTATCCCGACGTGCCCGCAGTGCGCCAGCAGGTGCTGGTGGGCCGTGACGAGGCGAAGCTCGCCGCAGCCGCCGCGCAGTATGGCTGGGCGCAGACCGCGGGTGATTGGCGTGAGGTCATCACTCGTGATGATGTCGACATCATCGACGTCTGCACGCCCGGCCACCTGCATGCCGAGGTGGCTCTGGCGGCACTGCGTGCGGGCAAGCACGTGGTGGTCGAGAAGCCTCTGGCCAACTCCGTGGCCGACGCCGAGAAACTCGTTGCTGCCGCAGAGCACGCCACCAGCCGGTCGATGCTGGGGTTCAACTACCGGCGCGTCCCGGCCCTGGCCTTGGCACGTGCGCTCGTGGCGGATGGAGAGATCGGGCAGGTGCGCCAGGCCCGGCTGACCTACCTGCAGGACTGGCTGGCCGATGCCTCGGCACCGATGACCTGGCGGCTACGCAAGGAGACTGCGGGCACCGGGGTGCTCGGGGACCTGGGTTCGCACGCGATCGACCAGCTGCGCTACCTCCTCGACGAGGAAGTGGTTGCGGCCTCGGGCACACTGCGGACCTTCGTGTCCGAGCGCCCGGGCGAGGCCGGCACCGAGCAGGTGACCGTTGACGACGCCGCTTGGGCCACCTTGCATACCAGCGGGGGAGTGGTCGCCTCCCTCGAGGTGAGCCGGGTGGCCACTGGGCGGAAGAACGCCCTGACCATCGAGCTCTTCGGTGACCGGGGCGCGCTGGCCTTCGACCTGGAGCGCATGAATGAGCTTCGCGTGCACCGTGCGTCCGGGCCCGTTGCGCTCCAGGGGAGCACGGCGATCATGGTGACCGAGGAAGAACATCCCTACCTTGAGGCCTGGTGGCCGGCCGGGCATGTGCTCGGCTGGGACCACACCTTCACCTCTCAGGCCGCGGACTTCCTGCGCGCCATCGCCACTGGTGGGCCGGTTCACCCCACCTTTGCCGACGGTCTCGCTGTTCAACGCGTGCTCAGCGCCATCGAGACAAGCGCCGCGCGGGGTGGTGCACGAGTCGACATGAGGTAGAACCGCGAAATGACGGTCCCGGGTCGAGGCGCCCGGAGGAGTGCGCACGATCAGACACACGTGAAAACCTCAAGGAGGAGCGCCATGGCACGCAAGTTCACCCTGTTCACGGGGCAGTGGGCCGATCTGAGTCTTGAGGAGGTTGCGAAACTGGCCTCTGAATGGGGCTTCGACGGCTTGGAGATCGCCGTCTCCGGTGAGCACCTGGACGCTTGGCGCTGGGATGACGACGAGTACATCGAGGAGCGGCTGGGAATCCTGCGCACGTACAACCTCGAGTGCTGGGCGATCTCGAACCACCTCAAGGGCCAGGCGGTGTGCGACGACCCGATCGACCAGCGCCACCGCTCGATCGTCGGTTCCCGGGTGTGGGGTGACGGCGAACCAGAAGGGGTGCGCGAGCGTGCCGCCGAGGAGATGAAGCTGACCGCACGACTGGCCGAGAAGATGGGGGTCGACGTGGTGGTGGGTTTCACCGGCTCCTCCATCTGGCAGTACGTGGCCATGTTCCCGCCGGTGCCCGCCGAGACGATCGAGGCCGGCTACCAGGACTTCGCCGACCGCTGGAACCCGATCCTGGACGTCTTCGACGAGTGTGGTGTGCGCTTCGCCCACGAGGTGCACCCGTCCGAGATCGCCTATGACTATTGGTCGACCGTCCGTGCCCTCGAAGCGGTCGGGCACCGCGAGGCGTTCGGGCTGAACTGGGACCCCAGCCACATGATGTGGCAGGGCTTGGACCCGGTCGCCTTCATCACCGACTTCGCCGACCGTATCTATCACGTGGATTGCAAGGACACCCGGATGCGGATGGGCAACGGGCGCAACGGCATCCTCTCCTCCCACCTGCCGTGGGGGAATCAGCGGCGCGGGTGGGACTTCGTCTCCACTGGCCGTGGCGACGTCCCCTGGGAGGACTGCTTCCGTGCGCTCGCCGGTGCCGGCTACGCCGGTCCCATCTCGGTGGAGTGGGAGGACGCGGGAATGGATCGGTTGCGCGGCGCGCCGGAAGCGCTGGCCTTCCTCAAGAAGCTGGACGTCGAGCCGGCAACAGGCAGTTTCGACGCAGCCTTCACCCAGGACTGAGGTCCGCGGCCCGCCTCCTCCCCCAGGCGCCGAGGCAACCCCGCAACCCACCCCGCGCCCCGGGGCGATTGTGGTCAGTTGGGGCCGTTCCCAGGCGAGGGTAGGCCAGGATTGCGGCGCCAAGTGACCACGATCGAGGCGGCACCGGTTCTGGTTGACAGCTCTCCGCCTCTATGGTTCATTAGTCAAGTAATGAACCATAGAGCCCGGGAGTGGTGCGGGGTCGAGGGCGGGAGGTGAGGCGTGTTCGACGGTCCTGAGCCGATCTATATCCAGATCGCCGAGTACCTGCGCCGCGAGGTGCTCTCCGAGGCACTCGGCCCGGGCGACCAAGTCATGTCCACCACCCAGTTCGCGACGAGCTACCGCATCAACCCCGCCACGGCCGCCAAAGCCTTCACGATCCTGGTGGATGAGGGAGTGCTGGAGAAGCGGCGCGGTCTTGGAATGTTCGTGACCGAGGGCGCGCGCCACCGATTGCTCGAACAGCGACGGGCGGCCTTCTTCACCGACCGGCTCGATCCGGTCCTTGCCGAAGCTCGCTCCCTGGGACTCGACCCGCAGACACTCATCGACCACATCCGGAAAGGAGGCGCACCATGAGCACTCCCCAGACTGAGCCCGATGGCCAGCCGCAGGCAGCCGGATTCGCCGTGCAGACCACCGGACTGACCGTTGACTTCGGCGACACCCGCGCCCTCGATGGCATCGACCTCACACTGCCCGCTGGCGCCATCACCGGGCTGCTCGGCCGCAACGGGTCCGGCAAGACCACACTGCTCACCACCCTGGCGGCGCACCGCCGGCCCAGCGCCGGAGTCGTCCAGGTCGATGGAGAGAACCCGTGGGAGAACCAGCGCCTCATGGAGGGAACCTGCCTCATTCAGGAGGCCGGTCACCTGATGAAGGATGAGAAGCTCTCCCAGAACCTCGACGTGGTGGCCTCCCTGCGACCGCACTGGAGCGAGGACCTCGCCGGGCGCCTGATGGATGCCTACGAGCTCCAACCGCGCAAGACTCTCGACTCCTTGTCGCGCGGCCAGCGGTCGGCCTTCGCTGTGGTGGTTGGGCTGGCCTCGCGAGCACCCTTGACCATGCTCGACGAGGTGCACCTCGGGATGGATGCCCCGTCCCGCTACACCCTCTACGACACCCTGCTCGAGGACTACGCGGCCCACCCGCGCACCATCGTCATGTCCAGCCACCTCATCGGCGAGATCGAGCGCTTCCTCGAGCATGTGGTCGTTCTCGAGCGTGGGCGGCCAGTGATCACCGGTGAGGCCGACGAATTACGTGCCCGCCATCCCGGAGGCTTGCAGGAGCTCGTGGTTGAGATCGCCCGGCACCGGGGCGCTCGCCGCCCCGGTGCACCCGAGACCGAGGGGAGTGCGTGATGCAGGCCTACCCCCGTACCTCGACCGCCCGGCCCCAGTGGCAGCGCCTGGCGCGCATGCACGTGGGACTCCACCTCTACCTCAGTCTCTGGTTCTGGGCGATCGTCGCCGCGCTCTGGATCGTGGTGGTAGGCGGTGTGCAGCTGCTCGGCGGAGTGGGGCCCATCCCCGAGGACATCGAGATGTCCTACTTCCAGTTCACCCTTCATGCCACGCTCTGGTTCTCCTTCTCCGTGGGCATCGCCAGTGCGATGCTCATCACCAGCACAGTGGGCAATGGCGCCACGCGGCGCTCCTTCGCCAGCGGCGCGCTGGTCGGCATGCTTGCCGGCGCACTGCTTCACGGGACGGTCATGGCGTTCGGCTTCATGGCCGAAGGCTGGGTCTACGAGGCGGCCGGCTGGTCACAGCTGCACGTCTCCGAGGCGATGGACGGCGGCATCGACTCCGCTCAGCTGTGGCAAGAAGGTTTCCTGCTCACCTGGTCTGCGGGGTCCGCTCGCGTGGCTGGTGGGATCGTCGCCGGCCTGCTGGTCGGCATGAACTACTACCGCTTCGGTGGCTGGCGCGGCACCGCGCTTCTGCCCCTGGGGCTCATCCCCGCTGTGATCAGCCAGGACGACCTCGTTCGTTGGTTCGGCCGTGACCTCGGAGTCGACGTCGGGCTGGGAGCGCTGGCTGTCGTGGTCCTGGTGGTCGTGGGGAGCCTCGTATTCCGGTACCTGGCCGCTAGTGCGGTCATCAAGCAGCAATGGAGTCGACATGGCGAATGATGCTCCCACCCCGCAGGCCCATGCGCGGCCAGCAGAACCGAGAGAGGACGCCGTCGTCGAGGTGCGCGGGCTGCGCAAATCCTATGGCGCCAAGCGAGCGGTCGACGGCGTCGACCTGACGATCAGGCGCGGCCAGATCTACGCGATCCTCGGTCCCAACGGCGCGGGCAAGACCACCACCGTGGAGATGATCGCCGGCTTGCGCTCACCGGACGCCGGCACGGTCCGGGTGCTCGGGAGCGACCCCGAGCGCAGCCGGCACCAGGTGCAGGAGCACCTCGGCGTCCAGCTGCAGGAAGCGCGCCTTCCGGACAAGCTCAGAGTCAGGGAGGCACTGGATCTCTACGCCTCCTTCTACCCCGATCCGGCCGATCCCGCAGAGCTGCTGAGCCTGCTCCGGCTGGAGGACAAAGCGGAGAGCCCCTTCGGTAAGCTCTCCGGCGGGCAGCAGCAGCGCCTCTCCATCGCGCTCTCGCTGATCGGCCGGCCCCAGGTGGCCATCCTCGACGAGCTCACCACCGGCCTCGATCCGCAGGCACGCCGCGACACGTGGGCCTTGATCGAGTCCGTGCGCGATTCCGGTGTGACCATCATCCTCGTCACCCACTTCATGGATGAGGCCGAGCGCCTCGCGGACCGCATCGCCATCATCGACCGCGGACGAGTGGTGGCCGAAGGCACGGCCTCGGAACTCATCTCCGCAGGCCAGGAGCGCCGCAGTCTGCTCCTGCGCCTGCCCAGTGAGGCGCCAGCTGGTCTCCGCGAGATGCTCGCGGACCTGCCCGAGGTCGACGAGGTGAGCGAGGTCGGCGCGGCACTCCGTATCTCCGGCGCCGAGCGGGTGCTGCCCGCCGTGGTCGCCGCTCTCGATCAGCGAGGCGTGATCCCCGACGAACTCCGCACCGCCAGCCGCAACCTCGAAGACGTCTTCGTCGAGCTCGCCGGCGCGCACCACGAGACCCAGGAGGCCTGAGATGAGCACCTCACCGACCACTGCCCGCGCAGGCCGGGCCCGAGGGGCCTTGTTCGGCCGCGGCTTCGGCTCACTCCTCATAGCGGAGACCCGGCTCTTCCTGCGCGACGGCGGGAACCTCTTCTTCGCTCTGATCTTCCCCTCCGTGCTGATCATCGGTGTGGGCTACCTGATCCCAGGTCTGCGCGAATCGATCGTGGAGGCTGGTCCGCTGCAGGGCCTGTCCGCGGTGAACTTCATGATCCCGCCGGTCTTGGCGACGGCGGTGGCCACACCCGCCCTGACGGTCCTGCCGGTGACCTTCGCGCAGTACCGCGAACGGGGGATCCTCAAACGGCTTTCCACCACGCCCATGCGGCCACAGGCGATGCTCACAGCGCATGTGATCATCGGCGTCCTCGCCTTCCTGGTCGCTGCCGCGCTGGCCCTGGTCCTGGGTGCGATCGCCTTTGACCTCGCCATGCCCGATGGGCCGCTGCAGGTCCTCGGATCGCTCGTGCTGTGCGCCGGGGCGATGTTCTCCATCGGCCTGATCATCGCTGCGCTCGCCCCGCGAGCGAACATCGCCCAGGCCATCGGGATGCTGCTGTTCTTCCCGATGCTCTTCTTCGCCGGCCTGTGGACGCCCGGCCCGGAGATGCCCGAACTCATCGCGCAGATCGCCAGCTGGACGCCGCTCGGTGCCGGAAGCCAGGCGCTGCAATCCTTCTGGTTCGACGCCTCGGATGTCCCGGTCCGGCAGCTGCTGGTCATGACGGGCTACATCGCCGTCAGCGTTCCGATCGCGGCGAGGTTCTTCCGCTGGAAGTGAGGATGTGTCGACGCGGCCGTTCGTGACCGCCTGCACGTCCGGGTTGTCTCGATAGTTGGCCGCGTATCTGGCAGAATGAACCGCTGTACTCGAAACGGGCGGCCCCTCTCACCTCCCGTGACGTGTCCTGCGGCTTCACCCGGCGCCGACACCCCACCGGCCAGCGGATGAGCCCACCCCCCACAGACCCAGGAGAACCACACAAGTGGCAGTCAAGATCCGCCTGAAGCGCATCGGCAAGGTGCACGCGCCCTACTACCGCGTTGTCGTCATGGACTCGCGGAAGAAGCGCGACGGCAAGGCCATCGAGGAGATCGGCAAGTACCACCCCCTCGAGCAGCCTTCCCTCATCGACATCGACTCCGAGCGTGCCCAGTACTGGCTCTCGGTCGGGGCTCAGCCCTCCGAGCAGGTCAACGCGTTGCTCCGGGTCACCGGCGACTGGCAGAAGTTCAAGGGCCTGGAAGGCTCCGAGGGGACCCTGCGCACCAAGGAGACCGTGAGCGACGAGGACCGCGCCGCCGCGATCAAGGCCGCCGAGGACGACGCGGAGAAGCGCAAGGCCACCGCCGCCGAGGCCGCTGCGTCCGCCAAGGCCTCGGAGTCCGCTGAGGGCGACGCTGCCGAGGCTGAGGCCGGCGAGCAGGACGCCTGAGGTGCTCGCCGACGCACTGGAACACCTCGTGCGCGGCATCGTGGACCGCCCGGACGAGGTCCGGGTCAACGTCAAGTCGCTACGCCGCGGCGAGTTGCTCGAGGTCCACGTGCACCCCGAAGATCTCGGCCGAGTGATCGGGCGCCAGGGCCGCACAGCCCGCGCGCTGCGCACCGTGATCTCAGCTCTGGCCACGGACGGCCCGGTGCGCGTCGACGTCGTCGACACCGACCGCGCCGGCCGTCGCTGATCGACATACCCGGGAGCCCGGCGTGATCCTTACCGTTGCCGTCGTCGGACGCGCACACGGACTTCGTGGAGAGGTCCGGTTGGATGTGCGCACCGACGACCCGGTGGCACGCCTGGCTCCCGGAACAGCGCTCGAAACCGTCCCAGCCGATGCCGGGCCGCTCACCGTGGCCAAGGCACGCCATGCTCCGGACGGTTCCACCTACGTCACCTTCGAGGAAGCGCACGATCGCAGTGCCGCCGAGGCGCTGCGTGGGGTGCAGCTCGTGGTGGAGACCGACGAGCTCGATGCCGCTGAGGACGACGCCTGGTACCCGCACGAGCTTATTGGCCTCAGCGCAGTCACGGTGGACGGCGAGGCACTCGGTGAGGTGACCGGGGTTGATGCGAGCCCGGCGCATGACCTCCTGGTGATCCGCCCGGCGACCGGCGGGCCCACAGTGCTCGTGCCCTTCGTGGCCGAGATCGTCCCCGCCGTCGATGACAGTGCCGGCACCGTCACCATTGATCCTCCCGGTGGGCTCTTCCCGGGAATCGGCTCAGCCGAGGTCGACGAGGAACCACTCGCCCAGGCGGAACGCGAGAACTGACGTGCGCATCGACGTCGTCAGCATCTTTCCCGATTATCTCGCCCCGCTTGAGCTCTCCCTGGTAGGAAAGGCCCGCCGCGAGGGCATCCTCGATCTGCAGGTCCATGACCTGCGCGCATGGACCACGGACCGGCACCGCACCGTGGACGATACGCCCTTCGGCGGGGGAGCCGGCATGGTGATGCGTCCCGACGTCTGGGGGACGGCCCTGGACCACCTCCTTGAGCCCAGCACGTCCAGCGCGGCGCCTGGCGCCACCACGCTGCTGATCCCCACACCCTCGGGCGCACCGCTGACGCAACAGGACGCCGAGGAGCTCGCCGGCCGTGAGCGCCTCATCATCGCCTGTGGCCGCTATGAAGGCATCGACGCCCGGGTGGCCGAGCACTACGCGCAGCGCCCGGAGGTGACGGTCCGGGAGTTCTCCCTGGGGGATTACGTGCTCAATGGCGGTGAGGTCGCCGCCCTGGTGCTCGTCGAAGCGGTGGCCCGCCTGCTGCCCGGTGTGGTCGGCAATCCGGCCTCGCTGGTGGAGGAGTCCCACAGCACCGCGCCCGGCGGGGGCCTGCTGGAGTATCCCGTCTACACCAAGCCAGCCACATGGCGGGGCCTCGCGGCCCCGGACGTGCTGCTCTCCGGCCACCACGGCAAGGTGGCGCGCTGGCGCCGCGATCAGGCCCTGCGGCGGACCGCGCAGCGCCGGCCCGATCTGATCGCCGGCCTGGATCAGGCCACGCTTGACGAGGCAGATCGAGCGGTGCTGACCGAGAGTGGCTGGTCCGGAGGCAGGCATGGTGCCGTGGGGGAGACCACAGGCGAGGGCGGCGGTCCGCCGTAGCTGATCCCTGGGGCGCTGTGGCAGACTGGGTCGGTGCTGCGCCGCAGCGAACCGTCCGCCTGCCACGGGGGGAGACGGGCACCAGGCGCAGATCCGATACCGACGGAACGGCAGCAGTTGCTGCCTGAATCAGCGCGTGACCTGTGGCACGAGCGGGAGAAGAGACCACCATGCAGATCCTGGACAACATTGACGCCGCGTCCTTGCGCGACGACATCCCCGACTTCCGTCCTGGCGACACCGTCAAGGTCAACGTGAAGGTCGTCGAGGGTAACCGCTCTCGTATCCAGGCCTTCCAGGGTGTGGTCATCGCCCGCGCCGGCCACGGCGTCTCCGAGACCTTCAAGGTCCGTAAGGTCTCCTTCGGCGTGGGTGTCGAGCGTACCTTCCCGGTGCACTCGCCCTCCATCGACAGCCTCGAGGTCATCACCCGCGGTGACGTGCGTCGCGCGAAGCTGTACTACCTGCGCAACCTGCGCGGTAAGGCAGCCAAGATCAAGGAGAAGCGCTTCACCTCCTGAACCAGCAGCGTTCTGCGGGCGGGCCCGTCACCATCATGGTGGCGGGCCCGTTCGTTTCTCTGGACGGATCGGCCTGGGCGTCAACCGGGGGGGCGGAATCTCCGGGTGGGACGGCGTGATTCCGCGTCCGGCTTGTTAATGTGGTGCAGACCTTCAGCGCGTGCGCTTGGGAAGGTAAGAAGGCCGGCAGGGGGTCGGCACGCCGCTGGCGCACCTGCGAGGAGGACGCCCTTGACCACCGACAGCACCGGGCACGAGGGCGCCCCCAGCGGCGCCGGCTCGGAAGCTGAGGGCGCAGCCATGCCACCCAGCTACCCGCCTGCCTCAAGCGCGCGCCACGAACGCAGTGATCAGCCCGCGCCGTCGGAGAAGAAACGTGGTGGTCTGCTGCGCGAAGCCCTGGTGGTGGTGGTTTCCGCCCTGGTGCTCTCCGTGCTGATCAAGACCTTCCTCGCCCAGGCGTTCTACATCCCGTCCGGATCCATGGAGGACACGCTCGAGTTCGGCGACCGCGTCATGGTGACCAAGCTGGCTCCCGGGCCTCTGGAACTCGAGCGCGGCGACCTGGTCGTCTTCGTCGACCCGGGCGGCTGGCTGAACGTTCCCGAGGACTCCCGCCCGGGATGGCAGCAGGCGATCTCCGACGTGTTCACCTGGGTCGGGATCCTGCCCCAGGACGCGGGCCATCACCTCATCAAGCGCATCATCGGGATGCCGGGAGACCACGTCGTCTGCTGCCATGAAGACGGCAACCTGGTGATCAACGGGGAAGAGATCGACGAGCCGTACCTCAAGCCCGGCGTGAACCCGAGCGAGATCGAGTTCGACATCGTGGTTCCCGACGGCGAGCTGTGGTTGCTCGGGGACAATCGCTCCAACTCTGCGGACTCCCGAGCTCACATGGGCCAACCTGGCGGTGGGACGGTCCCGGTCGACAATGTGGTGGGGCGTGCCTTCGTGCTCCTGTGGCCGCTGGACCGCTTCACACTGATCAACAACCCCGAGGATGTCTTCTCGTCGATTCCGGATCCCGAGTGACCGCAGCTGCCACCCGCCGTCCCGCGCGTCCGCGCCCGTCCCGGGTGCTGGAGACGTCTCTCCTGAGCGAGCTCGGTCAGGGCGGGTTGCTCGCTGGGATGGACGAGGTCGGTCGCGGTGCCCTGGCCGGTCCGGTCAGCGTGGGAGCGGCAGTGGTCTGCGCCAGCACCTCACGGATCATGCCGCGGGGCCTGGCGGACTCGAAGCTCCTCACCGCCTCCGCCCGTGAGGAGCTGGTCGCTCCAGTGCGCGCCTGGTGTGTGGCGTCTGCGGTGGGACACGCCTCTCCCGCGGAGATCGACACTTTCGGCATCATCGCGGCCTTGCGCCTGGCGGGCCTGCGAGCACTCCAGAACCTTGCTGAGCAGGGGGTGACGCCGCACATCGTGCTGCTCGATGGCCTCCACGACTGGCTGAGTGGCCCGCTCCAGACCGATCTGCTGGCACCAGATCTGCCGGTGGTGGGTGATGGCCTGGATCCGGCGCCGGCGGTGCGCACCCAGGTCAAAGCGGACACATCCTGCGCGGTGGTCGCTGCCGCCAGTGTGCTCGCCAAGGTCGAGCGCGATCGGCTGATGGTGGAGCTGGACCAGGAGCAACCGCACTACGGGTGGGCGGGCAACAAGGGCTACTCGGCTCCCGGCCACCTGCTGGCCCTGCGCGAGCGCGGGCCATGCGCACACCACCGTCGATCGTGGCGGCTTCCGGGAGTCGCCGAGCCTGCCACGCACCAGACGAACACGGAAGGGATGATGATCGGGTGAGCACCGAGGACCTCGAGAACTACGAGACTGAAGCCGAACTCGCCCTCTACCGCGAGTACCGCGACGTGGTCGGACTGTTCGCCTACGTGGTGGAGACCGAACGCCGCTTCTACCTGGCCAACAACGTGGACGTGCAGGTCCGCCAGACCGGCGGTGAGGTCTTCTTCGAACTCACCCTCTCCGATGCCTGGGTGTGGGATGTCTACCGCTCGGCGCGCTTCGTGAAGTCGGTGCGGGTGGTGACCTTCAAGGACATCAACATCGAGGAACTCGCCAAGCGCGAGCTCGATCTGTAGGTGCTCGGGAGGCCCCGGAAGGCGGCCTCGCGAGAAAGGATGACTTTGCATGCATCCAAACGGGCACTTCTCGACGAATACCTCATGTCAGCACCATTCACGACACGAGGAGAAGCTCATGAGCACCACCGCCCGACGCCGCGCCGGGGTAGCCACCGCCACCGGCCTCGCACTCATTGCCATGGCGGCCCCCGCTGCGGCTGAGCAGTCAGACCCTGCGGCACTGTCCGTGCTGCACGGAGTCCCTGGCATGACCGTTGATGTCTATGTCGACGGCGAACTCACCCTCGACGACTTCGAGCCCGCCACGCTGGCCGGCCCGCTGGAGCTACCGGCCGGAACGTACTCGGTCGCCATCACCGCGGCGGACGCCGAAGACGACTCCGACCCGGTGCTCGGTCCGATCGACCTCGATCTCGAGGCCGGCGGCAACTACACCGCCGTGGCACACCTCGACGCAGACGGCGAGGCCACCGCGTCGTTCTTCATGAACGACATCAGCGAGGTCGCTGCCGGTGAGGGACGCTTGACCGTGCGTCACACTGCCGCTGCGCCGGCCGTGGACGTGCTGGCGGGCGACGAGGCCGTCATCATGGACCTGGCCAACGGCTCGGAGGAGAGCCTGGAGCTCCCCGCCGGTACCGTCTCGGCCTCCGTGGCGGCAGCCGGAACGACCGACCCGGTGATCGGCCCCGCCGACCTCATGGTCGAAGAAGGAACCCACACCATCGTCTACGCCTGGGGCAGCCTCGAGGACGACAGCCTCGATATCGCCATCCAGACCATTGACTACCTCGGTTCAGCCCCGTCCGGTGTGCCGACCGGTCTGGTCCCCGTGGAGGAGCCCAGCGGCTTGCCGCTCGCAGCGGTGATCGGCGGTCTCGGTGCCGCTGTTCTCGCCGCCGTCTTCGGTGGGCGCGCCCTGGTGCGCAACCGCGCCTGAGGCGTTCATGAGACGACTCATCGGAACAGTGGTCGCACTGCTGGTGATCACTGGCTGCACGTCCACCGATGAGGCTGACGGCGTCGGTTCGGCGGCGGGGGTTCCTCCCGTCGCCGAACCGACGGCGGACGCACCTCGCGAGGTTCCTTCCCGCGGCGACGCACCGGACGAGTCCGGGGCGGCTGCCCAGGAAGACGATGTGACCCCGCCCCGCACCAGCACCATCGCGCGAGACATTCCCATCACGTCCGCAGCCGAGCTACCCGTTCCGCGCGAGCAGAGCGCACCGGTCCGCGTGGAGGTGCCGGCCCTCGACGCTGATCTGCCCATCGACCCGGTGGGTGTGGAAGCTGACGGCGAGATGGAGATTCCCGAGGATGCCGCTCGTGCCGGCTGGTACCGATTTGGCCCCACGGCGGGAGCGGACAGCGGCACCGTGGTGCTCGCGGCACACGCAGGATCGAACATCACGCCCCTCGGACCGCTCCGCAACCTCATCGATCTGGAACCCGGCGACCTGATTGAGGTCACGCGCGAGGACGGAGCCAGCCTGACCTATGTGGTCGAGTCATCTGAGATGATCCCCAAGGCCACGATCGACCTGAGCGAGCACTTCCGCCGCGAGGGTGACCACCGGCTCGTTCTCTTCACGTGCGACGGAGAATGGCAGGACGATGTGCTCAGTTACACCGATAACGCCGTTGTGACGGCTACGCTGGCCACCTCGTAGGTCGCAGCGCAGCGCTAGAGGTTGGGATGATCGATACAGACAGTGCGGACTTCCGCGATGGCGCGCCCGAAGCCATGCGGTCGGTCTACGAGTCGCACTCGTCCATGGTGTACGCCCTGGCCCTGCGGTCGCTGCGTAATGCCGCTGACGCGGAAGATGTCACCCAACAGGTTTTTGTCAAGGCGTGGCGATCCCGGGATCGCTTCGACCCCGAGCGCGCTCCGATGGCAGCCTGGCTCATCGGCATCACCCGGCATACCATCGCTGACGTCCATCGGGGGCGGTACGGCGCCTCCCAGGTCGACCTTGACCATGCGGCCGAGGTCGCCGAACCCGACCGCAGCGAGGAGATCGTCGACCAGGTGGTGGTTGCCCAAGCCTTGGCCGATCTCGGCCCGCCACAGCAAGACGTCCTCGAGTTGGCGTTCTACGGACGATTGACCCATGCCGAGATCGCCGCCAAGACGGGGCTTCCGCTCGGCACAGTGAAGTCCCACATCACCCGCGGCCTCAAGCGCCTGCGCACTCGGATGGAGGGAAGCCATGCGTCACATCGATGACGACCCCCTCGCCTTGATAGCGCTCGGAGAACTCCACCCGGATGCCGACCAGGCGCAGCATCTGCTCGAGTGTGGCCGGTGCCGCGACGAGGTCGACGGCCTCCGCGCGGTGGTGACCGCGGCCCGCAGCGGTGGGCCGCTGGAGGCGCCGCCGGAGCACGTGTGGGAGCGTGTTCTCGCCGAGATCTCGCCGCCGCCCAGCACGGGTGAGCGGCCCGAGGCCGGCGCGTCCCGCGAACGCCGTCGCCCCAACTCCCGTCCGGCCGGACGGCGCGAGACCCCGCGCCGTCGCAGTCGCCTGGTGCATGTCACCTGGCTCGCCGCGGGTCTGGTGGCCGGCGTTGCCGGAACGCTGGTCATCGGTCAGCTGCAGGAGACCGAGGTGCCGGAGACGACGGTGGCGACCGCTGACCTTGACCCCCTACCGGGATGGGAGGAGGCCGGCCAGGCTCGCGTGCAGGAAGTCGATGGACGTTTGCTGTTGCACGTGGAGGTCACCGGCGAGGTCCCGGACGGCTACCGCGAGGTCTGGCTCCTCGATGAGGAGGTCTCGCAGCTGGTGAGCGTGGGCATGCTGGTCGGTGAGGAAGGCACCTTCGATCTCCCCGACGGTCTGGACCTGGCGGAACTCGCCGTGGTCGATGTCTCCCATGAACCCTTCGACGGCGATCCGAACCACTCCGGTGAGAGCATCGTCCGCGGCCAGCTGGAGGGCTGAGCCCGTTCGCGGTGCCGCGGTGTTCCTTCGACGCCGCGGCTGAGTCCACAAGCCGGAGCGCGGCTGCACTCTCCTCCCCAGGGCGGGGCGAGGGCCGAGCGGCTGAGGCCCCGCCGCCGCCACAGTCGGCGGTGGAGGTGGTGGCATGCGTGCCAAGGATGCCGTGGGACGACACGGCGAGAGTATTGCCGTCCGGCAGCTAACGGAGCAGGGCTGGACGGTCCTGGACCGCAACTGGCGGTGCTCGCTCGGCGAGATCGACATCGTGGCCCGGGCGCCGGAGGGCGAACTGGTGATCATCGAGGTCAAAACTCGGCGAAGTGACGCCTTCGGGCACCCCAGTGAGGCGATCACCCGGGCCAAGCTGACCCGTCTCCGCGTGCTGACCTGGGCATGGCTCGAGGCCCATCCCCAGCCGGGTCCCGTGCGCATCGATGTCATGGCGGTGCTCGTTCCGCCTTCCGGGTCGGTCCGCATCGACCACCTCACCGGGGTGGGGGAGCGATGAGCCTCGGCCGGACCTGGACCGTCACCCTGACCGGGCTCGAGGGGCGGGTGATCGAGGTCGAGGCCCACATGAGCCAAGGGCTGCCCGCCTTCGCGGTGGTCGGCTTGCCGGATGCGGCCGTGAACGAAGCCCGTGAGCGCGTGCGGGCGGCCGTGCACTCCTCGGGCGTCACCTGGCCGCCACGGCGCACCACCGTCAATCTCTCACCGGCCTCGGTGCGCAAAACGGGCACGGGCCTGGATCTCGCGGTGGCAGTCGCCGTGCTCACTGCGGCCGGCCTGCCGGACCGGGAACGTGCAGGCCGGGCGGTGCACCTGGGCGAGCTGGGCCTCGATGGCTCCCTGCGTCCTATCGCTGGCGTGCTCCCAGCCGTTGCCGCGGCAGTGGCCGCCGGCCGGTGCGAGGTGGTGGTCCCGGAGGCCAATGCTGAGGAGGCGCGGCTGGTTCCCGGTGCCGAGGTCCGCGCCGTGAGGCACCTGGGGGAGTTGGTGCGCAGCTATGGCGGTGAGGCACACGTGCCTGAAGCCGCAAGCAGCGTGCTCACCGCACCACCGCCGCCGCCCCGGCGCGCCGAGACTGACCTCGCCGATGTGCGCGGACAGGATGAGGCTCGCTTTGCCCTCGAGGTGGCCGCTGCGGGTGGTCATCACCTCTCTCTGCTCGGACCACCGGGCACGGGAAAGTCGATGCTCGCAGCGCGGCTACCGGGCTTGCTCCCCGATCTGAGCGAGTCCGAAGCGGTGGAGGTCTCGACCGTCCACTCGATCGCCGGCACGCTCCGGCCGCAGCACGGCCTGATGCGCCGCCCTCCCTTCGAGTCTCCGCACCACACCGCCACTGAGCCGGCCATTGTCGGCGGCGGCTCCGGGCTGCCCCGGCCCGGCGTCATCAGCCGCGCGCATCGCGGAGTGCTCCTCCTGGACGAAGCACCCGAGTTCAAGCCCACAGTGCTGGAGTGTCTGCGCCAGCCGCTGGAGAACGGCGAGCTGATCCTCGAACGGTCCGGCGGCCAGGCCAGATACCCTGCGCGATTCCAGCTGGTGATGACCGCGAATCCCTGCCCCTGCGGGCTCGCCGCAGGCAAGGGGGACCGTTGCACGTGCAGCCCGAATGAACGCCGCCGCTACATGCGGCGGCTCTCCGGGCCCTTGCGTGATCGAGTGGACATCCACGTCCAGGTCCCGCCACTGACGCGTGCCTCGCTCGCGCTGTCCGAGGAGCCGGAGCCGAGCGTGGCCGTCGCGGCCCGGGTGGCGCGGGCACGGGAGCGCCAGCGCCGGCGCCTTGCCGGCACGCCGTGGAGCACGAACGCCGAGGTCCCAGGTGAATGGCTGCGTTCGTCCGATCGCGGACTGCCGAACGACATCAGAACGGTGCTGTCTCGGGCCCTCGAGCGGGGAGCCTTGAGTCAGCGCGGCCTGGACCGCGTGCTGCGTGTGTCGTGGACGCTCGCGGACCTGGCCGGCAAGGACCATCCGACGATCGACGAAGCCGGCACCGCGCTGGCGCTTCGGGGGAGCGCATGACTGACCAGCCCATGAGCGAGCAGGAGCGCCTCGCGGCCGCCAGCTGGAGCCTGCTCGTCGAACACCCAGACCCCGTGGCCGGTGCGCTCGTGGCCCAACTCGGCCCGGCCGAGGCCTTGGACTGGGTCCAGCACGTGCTGGACGGGCGGATCGACGCCGGCCATCCCCGGTGGCGCCAAGCCGTCGACCGCTGGGCGCCACGCCTGGAGACTCTCGAGATCCGACGCCAGCTGGAAGTGCTGCAGCGGCTCGGCGGTGAGCTCGTGGTGCCGGGTGACACGCAGTGGCCCACCGCCCTGGACGACCTTGGCTTCGAGGCACCTCATGCCTTGTGGGTGCGCGGCCGCCTCTCTCGGGCGCCGGGCCTGGCCGTGGTGGGGGCGCGCAGCGCGACCAGCTACGGACAACGGCAAGCAGCCGATCTGGCGGCCGGGGCGGCCGAGAGAGGGCTGGCAGTCGTCTCCGGTGGTGCCTACGGCATCGATGCCGCGGCCCATCGCGGTGCCCTCGCCGTCGATGGCGACACAGTGGCGGTACTGGCCGGTGGCCCCGACCGGCTCTATCCAGCCGGCAACACTCGCCTCCTGGAACAGATCATCGACACCGGCGCGGTGATCTCGGAGTACCCGCCTGGAGCCGCGCCGACCAAGCATCGATTCCTCGCCAGGAACCGGCTCATCGCCGCCCTGGGGCTGGCGACCGTGGTGGTCGAGGCGGCCTGGCGCTCCGGAGCACTGTCGACCGCCGCTCATGCAGCAGGGTTGTCGCGCCCCGTAGGAGCGGTGCCCGGGCCGGTGACCTCCGCGGCCTCGGCCGGGTGCCATCGCCTCATGCGAGAACAGCACGCTGTGTGCGTGACCGATGCGGCAGAAGCGGTGGAACTGTGCGGTCCGATCAGTGCGAGCGCACCTCGGGAGCCCGATAGTCCGCCCTCGCTGCTCGACGGCCTGGCGCCACTGGAATCGCGGGTGCTCGATGCGATGCCGGCGCGTGGCGCGGCCGATACCGCCAACCTGGCGCGAGTCGCGGGAGTGGCGCCGGCAGAAGTGCGATCGGCGCTTGGCCGGCTCGAGCTTGCCGAACGCGTCGAGCGCCACGGCTCTCAGTGGCGTCGAGCGCGCTGAGTAGGCGTATGGGCCGAGGATGTCGCAGGGCACGGACCGGCGACGACGGAAGTCCCCGCCCGGTGGGCTGGACCGCCCACAGGACAGGCCCGTGCGGCTGCCACGCGGGCAGGTACGCGCGTCCGGGAGATTGGCGGCGGCCAGTACATCGCTGCAACGGCCTCTCGGCCCTCGACTCGTGCATCCGAGGTGCATGCCCTGCCCAGCTTCGAGGAGTTCTACATCGGATACGCCGACCGCTCGCGAGTAGCCCCGGCGGAGATTCGCACCATTATCGGCCCGGCGAAGAACGGCATGGTCGTGCCGATCCTGATCCGTGATGGCGAGATCATCGGCCGCTGGCGGCCCCCTGCCCCGGCGCAGCGCAGCACAGCGGGCCCGGAGGTCGAGCTCTTCACCCCAGCCGATGTCTCCGCGGCGCTCGCTCGCAGCATGGCGGCCATCCGGGGCTGACCTGCGAGCGGGATCGGGCCCGCCTGCTGGTCCGCCGCGCCGGCCGGGCGTGGCGTGACGTGGCATAGCTGCCCGCGTCATAGCGTGACGGCATGACGGTGGCCGAGCATGAGGAGCTTCTGGTGGGGTTCGCCCGGCACTTGCGCCTGCGCCGCAACCTCTCCGCACACACCGTGCGCGCCTACCAGGGGGACGTCAGCTCGCTCCTCACGCATCTGGAGGAGCGCGAGCAGGAGCTCGCGAAGCTCGACCTGAGCGCACTACGCAGCTGGCTCGCCGGCGAGCAGCGCCGGGGCCTGGCGCGGTCTTCCCTGGCTCGCCGAGTGGCCGCCGTACGCACCTTCACCGCCTGGGCCGCGAAGAGCGGGCACCTCCCCAGTGACGTGGGGGCGCGATTGCGGAGCCCCAGCCCGGATCGGCACTTGCCCAGTGTGCTGGGCGCCGAGCAGGCGGTTGCGCTCCTGGAGACCGCCCGGGAGGCGGCCGAGGAAGCCGACGTTGACGCCACCAATCCAGAGTCGCGCGGCGTCCATGCTGCAGCGCTGCGCGACTGGGCTGCCTTCGAAGCCCTTTATGCCACGGGCGTTCGCATCAGCGAACTCCTCGGCGCGGACCTTGGCGATCTTGACCTTGGTGAGCGGATTCTGCGCGTCACCGGCAAGGGAGATAAGCAACGGGTCGCGCCCTTCGGCATGCCGGCCGCACGCGCGATGCAGGAGTACCTCGACCACGGGCGCCCGAGCTTGCTGGGGGAGCGTTCGGGCAAGGCGATCTTCCTTGGCGTGCGCGGCGGTCGGCTCGATCCGCGCACGCTGCGCGGCGCCCTGCACCGTCTCGCTGCCCGGGCCGGGGTTCCCGATCTTTCGCCGCACGGTCTGCGGCATTCGGCGGCGACGCACCTGCTGGCCGGTGGCTCCGATCTGCGCACCGTCCAGGAGATCCTCGGGCATTCCTCGCTTGCCACGACCCAGCGCTACACCCACGTCACGCCGGAGCGCTTGCGTTCCACCTACACCCAGGCCCACCCCCGCGCCTGAGAGCCTCGCGACGTGGGGGTGGGCCTGGGTGTAGGGGGTGCCGGTGATGGCGCTACTGGTCCTTGCGCAGGGCGGCCAGCCGGGCCTCGATCTCGGCGTCTCTGCTGTGGTCTTCGAGCTCAGCGAACTGTGACTCCAAGCTGGCGCCCTGCAGCTCGGCGTGACCGGCCACCCGTGCCTCCTCGCGCCGCACCTGATCCTCGAAGCGGGAGACCTCCGTGGTGGGGTCGAGCACATTGATCGATGAGAGGGCGCTCTGCACGGTCGATTGCGCCTGGGCTGTCTTGGCGCGGGCCACCAGCTGGTCGCGCTTGGTGGTCAGTTCCGTCAGTTTGGTCCGCATCTGGGTGAGACCGGTCTTGAGCTTCTCCACCACCTCACGCTGGGAGGCGATGGCCGGCTCTGCGGTCTTGGCCGAATCCTCCGCGGCGATCTGCTTGCCCACGGCGACGCGAGCCAGGTTCTCGAAGCGCTCGGCCTCCTCGGCGTTGCCTGCTTCGCGCAGCTGGCTGGCGCGGTTCGCTGCGGCCAGGGCCTTGTTGCCCCAGTCCTTGGCCTCTTCCAGGTCACTGGCGTGGTCCTGCTCGGCCAGGCGCAACGAGCCGATGGTCTGGGCGACGGCGTCCTCGGCCTCGCGAATGGAGTTGGTGTAGTCGCGCACGAGCTGGTCAAGCATCTTCTGCGGATCCTCGGCGCGGTCGAGCAAGGCGTTGATGTTCGCCTTGGTCAGCTGGCTGATTCGGCCGAGGATGGTCTGCTTCTGTGCCATGGTGCTGCCCTTCGTAGAATTCGGTCACTGATTGGTTCAACGGGCCTGTGCTGTGCAGGGTTCCGACGGGCTCTGCCCGTGGAGGCTCAGAACCGGCCGCCGCCGCCGCGGCGACCGCCGCCGAAGCTGCCTCCGCCTCCGCGGCGCCCGCCACCGCTGAAGCCCCCACCGAAGCCGCCGCGGGAGCCCCCACCGAAGCCGCCGCGGGAGCCACCTCGCGACCCGCCACCCCACGAGCTACCGCCGCCCCATCCGCCGCGGTGACCGCGGTTGTTGTTGCCCATCCCGCCGAGGATCCCGCCGAGGATCAGCGAACCCACGTCGATGCCTCCGCCGCGCTGACCGCCCTGATGGCCGCCACCGAAACCGCCGCCAAAGCCTCCACCCCAGCCCTGATGGTCCTGCTGGGCGAGAGCTTCCGCCTGGTCCGCCAAACGCTCCGCCTGGCCCACTACCTCGCGGGCTCTCACGGGATCCTGGTGCTGAAGGGCATGAGCTTCGTTGCGGAGACGCTGAGCTTCCGAGAGCCGCGTACGCGCCTGTTGCCCCACCGTGCCGCGGTGGGTGGAGACGTACGAGGAGATCTGCGTGATGCGGGCATCAAGGCGATGCAGCCGGCTGACCAACTGCGCCACCGCTCTCCGGCGATTCTCCTCCTCCTGGCGCAGGGGAGCGAGGATGTTGTCCAGGCCCGTCTCAGCCTGCTCGACGCGCTGCAGGGCAGCAATAGGGTCGCCACCGTCTTGCGCCTGCCGGCCCTGCTCGAGAGCGGCTGTGCCCTCATCCCGGCGGGCGGTGACCTCGGGATCATTCGGAGCAAGGCGGTTCGCATCGTTGATGTCGGCGCGCAGGGAGTCCATGGCCGAGGGCAGGCCCTCCGCGGCCTGGGTGAGCATGGCGCCGGACTGGTCGACTTCACGCAACAGCTCGGCCGCCTGACCGATGGCCTCCTCGGCGATCTGCAGATGCGTCACTGCTGTCTGGCGGTCACCGTCGGTGACGCACTGCTGCCCGGTGGACACCGAGTCGCGCGCGGCCTGAAGGAGCTGCTCTGCCTCATCAGGTGCGGC
Source organism: Bogoriella caseilytica (assembly GCF_003752405.1). Taxonomy (NCBI): domain Bacteria; kingdom Bacillati; phylum Actinomycetota; class Actinomycetes; order Allobogoriellales; family Allobogoriellaceae; genus Allobogoriella; species Allobogoriella caseilytica. The sequence continues at coordinate 2,660,026 of NZ_RKHK01000001.1, forward strand.
GGCCACGGAAGCGAGGGCGGTCTGGGGGTACTGGGTGCCGAGGTGGGCCAGGCGTGCCCGGGCACCGTCGAGGCGAGAGCTCACTTCATCGGCCCGCTGGCCCATCTCGGCCAGAGCCTGGGGAGCCTTGGCCTGGAGGTCGCGCAGCGTGGCGAAGTGACTCGATTGGGCCTCGAGGGCTTCGCCGATCCTCTCAGTGAACGACAGGATCTCCGCGTATGCCTGGCGCTGGTGATCCTCTGCATCGATGGTGCCGTCGTCAATCTGCTGGCGGAGCGAGAACGCGCGTTGGCCCAGCTGTTTCGCGTCATTCAGGGCGGCGGTGTAGCGGTCGGTAGCCTCAAGACCGAACTGCGCCTGAGCGAAGCCCAGTTCCTCGTCCGAGGACCGGAGATCATTGTCGGTCTCCAGCAGCGCCTGGCCTGCCCGAACAGCAAGTTCCTCAGTCGGCAGGGTGAGCGGGTGGCCAGGCGGCAAGGGCTTCCCATCCGGTCCCAGTGGCGGTGCGTTGCGGCGCTGCCACCAGCGATACAGGACGTAGCCTCCGATGACGAGTCCAGCGAGCAACACCAGCACGAGGAGCGTTCCGGTGCCGAACCCGCCTCCCGATCCGCCGGTGTGCTCTCCGGAAGAGGTATCTGAGTCCTCTGCAGCGAGATCCTCGACGGCCTCGGCAAAGGCGATGGCCGCTTGCGACCAATCACCCTGCGAGAGGTGAGGTACCACGTCCTGGCCGGCTCGCTGATCCAGAGCTTCGGGGGAGTAGGGCGCGTTGTCGTCGCCACTGACACCCCAAGCGCCCTCATCGATCGCCACCGCCAGCAGTGGATTGTTGCTGCCGAGACCCGAACTGACAGCGCTCTCGACCGCCCAGTCTCCTCCGGTGGCACCATCGAAGTCCGATACGAAGGCCACGAAGACCACCTGCCCCGTTTCCGCGGCGACGCGGTCGAAGGCCTCCAGTACCTCGGCGACATCGCTGTCACTGAGGGCACCGGCAGAGTCGTAAACCTGACCGGTGAGGTCGGCCGGAGGCTCCGCTGCAGCAGGCAGAGCGGTGACCACCCCCAGAGCGACAGAGGCGAGGGCGGCTGAGAACACACGTGCGGCGCGGAGACTCACGTACTGATCTTTCCCCGGGGACGGCACTTCGAGCAACGTGCGGCGAACCCCTACGGTGGCCGGATGGGCACGGTCAGGCTGACGGGTTCAGGAGGCCTTCGCTGGTGAGGCCGAGTTCGGCCGGCACCAGGACCGTGCCGCGCGCAGTGTCTGGGGGCGCATGACCGCAGGCATCGAGCGCTGGTACTCCATCGCGGGACGGGCCGACTGATCACCGCCGTCCGACGGGAAGCAGCCGGATCACTGGCCGCTCGTCGAGGAGGATCATGGGGTCGATGTAGCTGTTCGGCCCGGTCCGCGCACCCCAGTGCAGGCATTCTGCTGATGCCGGGCAGTGCCCGGACGCGAGATGGCCGAGCAGGTCACCTGCGCTGACGGCATCACCGGAAGCGACGGACGGTTCGACAGGCTCGTAGGTGGTGCGCAGCCCGTCGGCGTGATCGACCGAGACCACGTAGCGGTCCACCACCCAGCCGGCGAAGGCGACGACGCCGGCACCGGCTGAGAGCACCTCTTCTCCGGCCGGGTGTGCCAGGTCCACGCCACGATGCCCGGGGCCCCAGGGATCCGAGGGGGCTTCGAATCCGCGCAGCACCTCCGTTGCGCCGCCGGTGGGCCAGACGTAGCCGCGCGTGCTGGGGATCTGGGCGCTCCGCGGAGCCGTGGATGTGCCGACGGATCTCTCGGAGCTGGTCCGTACCGCCGGTGCGGTGTCACCGTCAGTGAGCTCCCGGCCGTCCACGGGCCAGGCGCCGACCGGCAGCGCCGCGAGGAGCACCAGGGCAAGCACTATCGGCGGCACGAGCGTGAGACGTAGCAGGAGCTGGCGCATGGCATGAGCGTGCCCGGGCACCACCGTCCTCCCGTCTGGATCGGCGTAGCCGATGTGGGCGAGGAGGCGTGCGGATTGGCATCTGTGTATGAGATGGCGGGCTGCGGCGCCTACCTACCGGCCCGCATTCCCGGCTGTGCGGTACGGCCCGGCGTCTGAAAGCGCCCCATCACTTGCCGTGCGCTACAGCTCTACTGCGCGATCACAGTGCTCGAGTACGAGCGGATCGTGCGTGGCGATCAGAGCGCCCATGCCAGCCTCGGCCCGCCGCCGGATGAGAGTGAGCACCGTGCGAGATGCTGGAGCATCAAGGTGTGAAGACGGCTCGTCGGCAAGGAGGACCTTCGGCTCGTTGGCGAGTGCGCGAGCGAGGAGGACGCGCTGACGTTCGCCGCCTGAGAGCGTGCCCGCTGTGAACTGCGTTGCCGGCAGCGCGTCCACGCTCTTCAGGAGTTCAAGCACGCGGGCATGCCGATCACCGCGGGAGAGGCGCGGCTGCCCCAGCCTCACCGGGAGCGCAAGGTTGCTCGCCACTGACTCCTCGTCAATCAACCCGCCATGTTGGGGAAGGATGCCGAAATAGCACCTCCTGAGGAACGCCAAACGTGATCTGCTCGAGAGATCGAGAGTCTCGTCTGAGATGAGCACATCGCCGGAATCGGGCTGGAGCAGACCGCACGCGATGTTGAGCGCAGTGGTCTTGCCCGAACCAGAGGGTCCGAGCAGCGCAACCACTTCACCAGGAGCCACACCGAACGAGAGGGAGTCCAGAACGGAGCGTGTGCGCTCGCCGTCAGGAAATGACTTCGACACGTTGCGAAGCGCGACCAGTTCAGCTGGTGAGGTGCTCATTCGGGGCAAGACCCTTCCGGTAGATAGACGCCGCGGAAATCGCTGTCAGCACTACGTGAACTACGACGAGGCCAACGGCTAGATAGACCACGACGCCTGGATCGAAGTCAGCTGTGGAGGGTCCGCCGGCGAGCATGTTCCACGCGACAAAGAAGGCGAAGGCAGCCGGTGCCGTCGCCGCGGCCAGGATGAGGACGCTCTGGCGAACCACGAAGCCGAGTCGATGGGCCCCGAACGACGCCTCGATGGCGTAGCAGCGCCGGAAGCGATGCCACAGTGCCGACTGGATGAGGAGGAAGCCGAGAAGGGTGCTGATCGTGCCCATCAGAGCCACCAAGAAGGTTGCCAAGGAAACGATGGCTGAGGACCGCTCCGCGATTCCTGGCCCAGATTGCGTCTCAACTGCGTAGTACTGCGCCGTGCCGTGACTGTTCAACTCGTCAATGAGGTGATCCAGATCGCTCGAGGCGCAGGCGCAGGCGAATCGTTCAGCTGGCCATTCGAACGTTTGTGGTCTCTCCAGTGGAAGGCGGGTGGCGTCGGAGGGGTGTATCAGTGCCCAGTTCCCCGTTGCCTGTGCTCCCCGATCGACCGGGCTGTCGCCTCGTGGGGCAGACTCGAGAAGTCGCGTGGTCGAGATGGGTTCCATTGTGGCGTCAATATATGCGCGCCACGAACCGCGTTCTTCATCGCTCCATACGGTTGGCTGCCCAGGTGTGGAATGAACCGATGGATCACTTGGCCATGTCAGCCCGATGACGACGATTCCCTGCGTGGACGGCGCGGGCTCCGGCGAGTGTGACTCGGCGTGCCAGATCTCCTGAGCGTCCAGCCAGAGGTAACTACCTGGGTGGTTCTCGGTCATGGTCAGCAGCGCAGCCGACCTCGGGTCGTCCTGCAACTGATAGGGCGGAGGCGACTGCACCTCCATGTAGTGGCGCGCGTCGACATCTAGCGCGCCGATTCGGTAGGTGTTTCCCTGCTGTTCAGAGGTGAAGATCTGCACTGCGGGCAGCGTGAACGAGGCCATGTAGGCCAGAATGAAGCTCGTCATCAAGACCATCGGTGCCGTCGTGGCGAGGATGGCCAGTCCTCGTCGCAGGTCGGCAATAATGCGGCTAGCGTGGAATCGCATACCAGGTCCGCAACGTGAAGATGGCGGCGACTATGGTCATGGCGAGGCTCGACAAGGTCCCAGCAGTAAGCCCTGCGAGTCCGTCCAGCGCTGTCGGTGCGCTCATCCCGAATCCGGCGACTGATCGTCCAAGCGCCCCCAGCGCGACTACTGATCCAGCTCCGACGGCGAGACCGGTGAGCAACGGGGGATACATTCGATTCAGGAACCGGCCGAACAAGGCTCTGATAGGTGCGCCGGCCAGCAACGCCGGTGCCACGCTAGCGCGGATTTTATTGGCATAGAACCACGATCCTAGAGCTGGAATGGCCTGGGTGAGCGAAGCTGACAGTCCTAGGATGATCGTGCCGATGTTCGTCGGAAGAACGCCTCCGGCGAGGCCGCCGTAGGTATCAATCCGAAGGACCTGCAATCCGTTTCTCTCGAGAAGGTTCGCTAGCGCGTCCAATTCGGAGTCTGTCACCCCCGTCGTGGCGAAGATGCCGCTGGCTGGAGGAGTGAGTGCTGGCGAGGTGACAGCGGCTAGCGGGTGCCCGAAGAACTGCAGGTCGGAACTGAAGGTGCCCAGCTCATCGGCGCGGGTGCCCAATGCTCCCCGGACTGCCAGCTCGATGCCAGGGACGCACTCCGTCACCATGAACCCTTGCACGTCGAGTTCGCTGAGGGAGCGGAATTCATGATCGGAACCGAAAGACCCGTGGCGGTCGTAGACCGTGACGATGCCGGAGGCCCACGACGCCGTGTGTGCGACGGAGAGCCCCGCTTCCTCGGTCATGCGGATGAGCTGGGCTGCGAACTCCGGGTCTCGTTCGTCATCGCTTTGCGGTGTGGTGTAGACCAGCGCGTGGGCCTCGGTAACGCCGAGGCGTTCGTTGGCCCACGGAGTGCGACCAGTGTCCGCCGCGAAGGCGAAAGCCCAGAGCGTCACGACGGCCACTGTTACCGCTAGTGACAATATGAGCTTCATGGGTCCTTGGATGGGGTACAGCAGCGGCTGGGCGCCAGGATAGGTGTGCCGATGACGATGCTGCGACGAGTTGAGGTCTGTCAAGGCCTGGATGCGCGTGGTGATGAAATCGGAACCTGAGTCGCACTGGGGTTTTCATTTCGCTACGTGTGTCGCCACTCGAACGTGCGCACTTTCCTCTTTGATAGGTGTCTCACCGAGGGTGATGTGAACACACCTGGCCGGACCGGTCCCGGTGGCGAGGGCCCGCAGTGGCGTGGGAGATCGGCCGTGTATGCCACGTGACCGGGATCGCGCCGATCTCGCGTGGGAGTACGGGTCTCAGCGGCCATTCATCCGCTAGAGTTGCCCCCGAGCCGGGTCCCCCCGGCTGACATCGCGTGCCCGCATATCCCCGCACCAGCCTGCTTTGACCGCACCCGCGGTCAGTGCAGGACCGAGGTCGGGGAGGCGAGGGGGCAACGGTCCCGCACCGGGAACGATCCGGTGCAGGCAGTCTCCCGCCGCAGGCACCAGGGCTCATAGAGCAGACAACCGGAACACCAGGGCTCCGGCTGGCGCGCAAGTGTCAGCGTGGGCCCCTAACGCGCGGGCATGGGCCCGCGCCAGGAAGGACGAGCCATGGCCGTCGTCACCATGCGCCAGCTCCTCGAGAGCGGCGTCCACTTCGGGCACCAGACCCGTCGCTGGAACCCCAAGATGAAGCGCTTTATCTTCACCGAGCGCAATGGCATCTACATCATCGACCTGCAGCAGTCGCTGAAGGACATCGACCGCTCCTACGAGTTCGTGAAGGAGACGGTGGCCCACGGTGGCTCCATCCTCTTCGTGGGCACCAAGAAGCAGGCTCAGGAGTCCATCGCCGAGCAGGCCCAGCGAGTCGGCATGCCCTACGTGAACCAGCGTTGGCTCGGTGGCATGCTCACCAACTTCCAGACCGTCTCCAAGCGCCTCCAGCGCCTCAAGGAGCTCGAGCAGGTCGACTTCGATGATGTGGCCTCCTCGGGCTTCACCAAGAAGGAACTGCTCATGCAGCGCCGCGAGAAGGACAAGCTCGCCCGCACCCTCGGCGGTATCCGCGACATGGGCAAGGTTCCCTCCGCCGTCTGGATCGTGGACACCAACAAGGAGCACCTGGCTGTCGCCGAGGCGAAGAAGCTGAACATCCCGATCGTCGCGATCCTGGACACCAACTGCGACCCGGACGAGGTCGACTACCGCATCCCGGGCAACGACGACGCCATCCGCGCCGTCGGGCTGCTCACCCGTGTGATCGCCGACGCCGCGGCCGAGGGCCTGGTCAAGCGACACGGTGGGGGAGAGGCTGCTGAGGCCACGGAGGCCGAGCCGCTGGCCGCCTGGGAGCGCGAGCTCCTCGAGAGCCAGGGCGAGCAGCCCGGCACCACTGCGGCGCCGGCTGAGGCCGACCCGGCCACCGGTGATGTCACCGCACAGGCTGCCGAGGCCGCCGACCAGGCTGCCGGCGGAAGCGCCGAGCCGGCCGACGTCGTCGCCGCTGCCGAGGATGCCGAGGCCGTGGAGGGCAAGGCCGCCGAGGCTCCCGAGGCCGTTGACGCGCCCGAGGCCACCGAGGTTGCGGGCAACGCCCCGGCCGCCGAGGACGCGAAGGCCGCCGAGGCTGAGTCCACCGACGCTGACACTGCCGAGAAGGCCTGACCACCACCGCTGAGAGGATCTGAGGATCAACATGGCGAACTACACCGCCGCTGACATCAAGGCCCTGCGCGAGAAGACCGGCGCGGGCATGCTCGACGTCAAGAAGGCTCTCGACGAGGCCGACGGCGACCAGGAGAAGGCGCTGGAGATCATCCGCGTCAAGGGCCTCAAGGGCGTTGCCAAGCGTGAGGGCCGCACCGTGGGTGAGGGCCTCGTGGCCGCCGAGGTCGTCTCGACCGACTCCGGTGAGACCGGCGTCCTGGTCGAGGTGAACGCCGAGACCGACTTCGTGGTCAAGAACGAGCAGTTCATCGCCTTCTCCGAGAAGGTCCTGGCCGCGGCAGTGTCCTCCGGAGCCGAGGACGTCGAGGCGCTGCTCAGCGCCCCGACCGAGGGCGGCACCGTCAAGGATCTGCTGGACAACACTGCCGCGACGCTGGGCGAGAAGATCGTGATCAACCGGATCGAGCGCGTTTCCGGTGAGAAGGTCGCCACCTACCTGCACCGCACGGCCAAGGACCTGCCCCCCTCGGTGGGCGTCCTGGTGGCCACGGACGCCGCTGGCGCCTCCGTCGGTCGCGACGTGGCCATGCATGTGGCTGCCTACTCCCCGAACTTCCTCTCCCGCGACGAGGTCCCCGCCGACGTCGTCGCCAACGAGGAGCGCATCGCGGAGGAGACCGCTCGCAACGAGAACAAGCCCGAGCAGGCGCTGCCCAAGATCGTTCAGGGGCGCGTCAACGGCTTCTACAAGGAGAACGTGCTGGTCGACCAGCCCTTCGCCAAGGAGCCGAAGAAGACCGTCGGCGCCGTCGTGAGTGAGGCTGGTGGCACCATCACCGGCTTCGTCCGCATCCGCGTCGGATCCTGAGTGATCCTCGGCCCCGGTTCCCTCGTGGAACCGGGGCCGAGTCGCATCTCCACACCTCCGGCGGGGCGCCCGCGGGACCGGTCCTGCCGGTTGCTCAGCGCGCTGGCCCGCCGGGGAGCAGGCACTATGAGAGCCCGGTTCGCCGAAGAAGAGGATGGTCATGACTGACTCCGAGGGCGCCCCCACGGCACCCCTGACACCCCCGCATGGTCCCGCTGTCCCGCCACGACGGGGTGAGCCGGCCCGTGGCCGCCGTGTTTTGCTCAAGCTTTCCGGTGAGGTCTTCGGCGGCGGCAAGGTCGGGCTCGACCCCGATGTGGTGGCCGGTATCGCTCGCCAGGTCGCGGCCGCGGTTCCCGAGGTGCAGGTGGCCATCGTGGTGGGCGGCGGGAACTTCTTCCGCGGCGCCGAACTGTCCCAGCGCGGCATCGACCGGGCACGCGCGGACTACATGGGGATGCTCGGCACCGTCATGAACGCGCTCGCCCTGCAGGACTTCCTGGAACAGGCCGGCGTGCGCACCCGGGTGCAGACCGCCATCACCATGGGGCAGGTGGCCGAGCCGTACATTCCCTTGCGCGCCATCCGCCACATGGAGAAGGGCCGTGTGGTCGTCTTCGGTGCTGGCGCGGGTATGCCGTACTTCTCCACGGACACGGTCTCCGCCCAGCGTGCGCTGGAGACCCACTGCGACGAGGTCCTGGTGGGGAAGAACGGTGTGGACGGCGTCTACACCGCGGATCCGCGCACCGATCCCAGTGCGGTCAAGCTCGATAACCTCACCTACGCCGACGCGCTGCAGCAGAACCTGCGCGTGGTTGACGCCGCTGCTTTCTCCCTGTGCATGGACAACGACCTCACGATGCGCGTCTTCGGCATGGGCCCCGAGGGGAACGTCACGCGGGCCCTGCGGGGTGAGAAGATCGGAACACTGGTCACCACCCAGAGCATCGACAACGCCGCCGGCGATCGAGCCGGCCACCAACCCAAGGAGTGACGCCGTGATCGACGAGGCCCTGCTCGAGGCTGAAGACAAGATGGACAAGGCCGTGGAACATGTGCGTGAGGAGCTGGGCAACATTCGCTCCGGTCGCGCCAACGCGGCCATGTTCACCGGGATCCTGGTGGACTACTACGGCGCCCCCACACCGCTGCAGCAGCTCGGATCGGTGACCATCCCGGAGGCACGCAGCGTGTTCATCGCGCCGTACGATCGCAGCTCCACGGACGCGATCGTGCGCGCAGTGCGCGAGTCCGACCTCGGCGTGAACCCCACCGATGATGGCCAGGTCATCCGGGTGAACCTTCCCGAACTCACCGAAGAGCGCCGCCGGGACTACGTCAAGCTCGCACGCACCAAGGGTGAGGATGCCCGGATCGCCATCCGCGCCGTGCGCCGCAAGGCCAAGGAAGAACTCGACCGGATCAAGAAGGACGGCGACGCCGGCGAGGATGAGGTCGAGCGCGCCGAGAAGGAGCTCGAGAGCGTGACCAAGTCTCACGTGGAGAAGGTCGACGCGCTGCTGGAGGGTAAGGAGAAGGAACTGCTCGAGGTCTGAGGATCAACGCCGGCGCCGCTGGTGCGCGTCGGCATCGCCCGCCCCGCCACCCGGGCGCGCGGGACAGCGAGAAGGGACGCAGACGTGAGCGAGGATGCCGAAGCGCAGGCACTCGAGCGATTGCGCGAAGACGCCCGCGAGGCGTTGGTCGAGCCCGCAGCGCCCCGCCCCGATGCCCACGCGAGCAGCAAGGCCGGACGCAACCTGCCGGCCGCGATCGGGGTGGGCCTCAGCCTGCTCGCCGTGGTCGGTCTGAGCCTGTTCCTGCGGCGCGAGGCCTTTCTCGCGTTGGCGATCGTCGCCGTGGCTGGGGCGTTGTGGGAACTCGCCAAGGCCTTCGGCCAGCGCGAGATCCGCATCCCCGTGCTCCCGCTCTGGGTGGGCTCCACCGGCATCCTCATCTCGGCGTGGGTTGCCGGCGCCGAGGCCATGCTGCTGGCCTTTGTCCTGACCTGTGGCGGGGTGTTCCTCTGGCGTGTTCTTGACGGTGGCGGGCCCGCCGCGGTCCGGGATGCCTCGGCCTCGATTTTCGCTGCCGCCTACGTGCCCCTGCTCGGCGGGTTCGCGATTCTGCTCCTGCGCCACGAGCTGGGTGCCTGGCTGGTGCTCACCGTGCTGCTCGTCGCGGTGGCCAACGATGTGGGCGGCTACATCGCCGGTGTGCTCTTCGGCCGCACGCCCATGGCCAAATCCATCAGCCCCAAGAAATCCTGGGAAGGAGCGGCCGGGTCGCTGCTCCTGACCGCCACCGTGGCCACCGTCCTGGTCAGTGTGGTCCTGGACGGCCCCGTGTGGGGCGGCCTGCTGCTCGGAGTGGTGGCGGTGGCCGCCGCCACCACCGGTGACCTCGCCGAGTCCTTGCTCAAACGCGATCTTGGTCTCAAAGACATGGGCAGCTTGCTGCCCGGCCACGGCGGCGTCATGGACCGGCTCGATTCCATTCTCATCTGTGCACCCGTCAGCTATCTGGTGCTCAGCTTCGTGGTTCCCGGTCTCTAGCTCGTCGGTGCGCTCGCGGCCCCGCCAGCCTGGCGCTCACGGCACCTGGGCGGGGCGCCCCGCCCGGGTGCGCCGCCGATGACACAATGACCGCGGCGGGTACGAGCCTGCCCCAGCAACGGAAGGATGCGTGTGATGGCGGCGATGTTCCCCACCGCAAGCAGGCTGCGTACGGGTTACGACCGCGAGCAGGTCGAGGCTTTCTTCGAGCGCGCTCGTTCCGCGTATGAGTCGGAGCAGTCCGGCGCAGCAGAGGACGCGGTCGATGAGAACGCCGTCGCCAGTGTGTCCTTCGATCTCGTGCGCGGCGGTTACCTGACCAGTTCCGTGGACTCCGCCCTCGACCGTCTGCAGACCGCCTTCATCCAGCGCCACCGCACCGCCTTCATCGCCGAGCACGGTGAGGAGAAGTGGATGGAGCACATCGCCGAACGTGCTACCACCCTCTACCCGCGCCTGTTGCGCCCGGCAGGGGAGCGATTCCAGGCGCCGGAACGCGGTCGCGGCTACGACCGCGAGGAGGTCGATGCGTTGCTTGAGCGCCTCACGCGGTACTTCGACCGCGATGGGCATCTCACTGCCGAGGAACTCCGCACGGCGACCTTCACCAGTGCTCGCCGCTCCCGCGCCTACCACGAGGGCACGGTCGACGCCTACCTGGCCCGCGCCGTCGAAGTTCTGGCCTCGGTCGAGTGACGGCCGCAGCTTCGAGCCCACGAGACCTGGTGATCCTCGGTTCCACCGGGTCCATCGGCACCCAGGCCCTCGAGGTCGTCGCCGCTCACCCCGGGCGCTTCCGGGTTCGCGCGCTGACCGCCGGCGGATCCGATCCCGCCCTGCTGGCCGCGCAGGCCCTCGACTTCGGCGCCGAGACGGTGGTGGTGGCCCGGGCGGAGGCCGTCGCGCCGCTGCGCGAGGCCCTCGCCGCGCGGAACGCGGAGTCGCCAGGCACTGCACCCGGGCCCGAGGTCCTCGCCGGCGCGGAGGCGCAGGCCGGGATCGCCGGGAGCCTGAGGGAGGACGGCGTGGTCCTCAACGGCGTCACCGGCTCGGTTGGTCTCGCCCCGACACTCGCCGCGCTGCGCTCCGGCGCCACCCTGGGGCTGGCGAACAAGGAGTCCCTCGTGGTCGGCGGCGCGCTGGTCCAGGCCGCGCAGGTCCGGCCAGGGCAGGTGGTTCCGGTGGACTCCGAGCACAGCGCCATGGCTCAGGCGCTGGCCTCGGGGCGACACGAGAAAGGCATGACCAGCCCGGTGATCACCGGGCGCAGCGAGGTCCGGCGGCTGGTCCTCACCGCCTCGGGCGGACCTTTCCGAGGGAAGCGGCGCGCAGACCTCACCGAGGTCACCCCCGAACAGGCCCTCGCCCATCCCACCTGGGCGATGGGGCCGGTGAACACGCTGAACTCTTCGACCTTGATCAACAAAGGGCTCGAACTCATCGAGGCCAGCCTGCTTTTCGATATTCCCGCGGACGACATCACCGTGGTGGTTCACCCGCAGTCGGTCGTCCACTCCATGGTGGAGTTCCATGACGGCTCGACCATGGCGCAGGCCTCCCCGCCGGACATGCGGCTGCCGATCGCCCTGGGCCTGTCCTGGCCCGAACGGCTCCCTGGCGTCTCGGAGCCCTGTTCCTGGGATCAGGCGGCAACGTGGACCTTCGAGCCGCTGGACGAGGAGGTGTTCCCGGCCGTCTCTCTCGCCCGGGCTGCTGCCGACGCCTCGGCGACCCACCCGGCGGTCCTGAATGCCGCCAACGAACAGTGCGTGGACGCTTTTCTGGCCGGGCGCTTGGACTACCTCGGCATTGTGGACACCGTGCGCGAGGTGCTGGAGGAGCACGACGGCCCTGCGGGTGAGGCGAGTCTCGACGGCATCCTCGGCGCCGAGGAGCGCGCCCGGGCCCGCGCCGACGAGCTCATCTCGCGCCGCGCCGGATAGTCCCCGGACGCAGCCCCACGCGGCGGGGGCACGGACCGTACCCTGAGCCGGTGGACTTCCTCATCGGCGTCGGTATTCTCGCGTTCGGGCTCATCCTGTCCATCGCCCTGCATGAGATCGGGCACCTGGTCCCCGCGAAGCTCTTCGGCGTGAAGACCCCGCAGTACATGGTCGGTTTCGGTCCCACCCTGTGGTCGACCACGAGGAAAGGCACGGAGTACGGCCTCAAGGCGATTCCGCTGGGCGGTTACGTGCGAATGCTCGGGATGTTCCCCCCCGGGCGGCCGGGCCGCACACGCACCCGCAAGGACGGCCGCCTCACCCTGGTCGAGGAGGCACGGGTCTCGGCGCTGGAGGAACTCGGAGAGGGAGAGCAGCACCGCGCCTTCTACCGGCTCAGCGTGCCGAAGAAGCTGGTGGTCATGCTCGGCGGGCCGGCCATGAACCTGCTGATCGCCGTCGGGCTCCTCGCGATCGTGGTCACCACTGTGGGCGTGGGCACGACCACCAACACGCTGGGCACTGTGCAGCAGTGTCTCCCCGGTGATGCCGAAGCCACCGAGTGCACCGATGCCGACCCGGCCGCTCCGGCCGCAGAAGCGGGCCTGGCCCCTGGTGACACGGTGATCTCCTGGGGCGGCCAGTCCGTGAGCGAATGGGAGGACCTCACCGCAGCCATCGCCGCTGGCGGGATCCAGGCCACCGAGATCGAGGTGCTGCGTGCCGGCGCGAGCGCCCCGGAGACCCTCACCGTCACCCCGGCACTGGTGGAGCGCCCGGTGTTCGATGAGCGCGGCGCCGTCGTGGAGAGCGAGTCCGGTGAGCCTCTCACCCAGCAACAGCCCTTCGTCGGCATCAGCCCCACCTGGGAACTGCGACGGCAGCCGGTGACCGAGGTGCCCCAGATGAGCTGGGAACTCTTCACCGCCACGGGTGAGATTGTGCTCACCTTGCCCCAGCGACTGGTCGACATCGCCGGTGCCGCCTTCGGTTCGGGTGAGCGCGACGGCGCGGTGGTCGGACTGGTGGGGGTGGGCCGTTTCGCCGGTGAGATCGCCTCCATCGAGGTCGAGGACTACGGCATGACCGAACGTGCCGTCGACATGACGAGTCTGCTGCTCAGCCTCAACATGGCTCTCTTCGTCTTCAATCTCATCCCCCTCCTGCCGCTCGACGGCGGCCACGTGGCCGGGGCACTGTGGGAGGGATTGCGGCGTCAGATCGCACGGTTGCGCGGCAAGCCCGATCCCGGCCCGGTCGACACCGCGCGCCTGCTGCCGCTGACCTACGTGGTGGTCGTCTTCATCATCGGCATGTCGCTGCTGCTGGCCTATGCGGACATCGTGCGACCGGTCAGCCTGATGGGTGGTTAGCGAGCTACGCCTCACCCGCCACGGACCGCAAGAACATCTAGACTCGTCCTCGTGAGCACCCCTATTTCCCTCGGCATGCCGACCGTCAAGGAAGCGCCGCCGGTCCTGAGCCCGCGCAAACCGACGCGCAAGATCCGCGTGGGCCAGGTCGAGGTCGGGGGCGATGCCCCGGTGTCGGTGCAATCGATGACCACCACCAAGACCCACGACATCAACGCCACCCTGCAGCAGATCGCCGAGCTGACCGCGTCGGGCTGCGACATCGTGCGCGTGGCCTGCCCTACCGACAAGGACGCTGCGGCACTGCCCATCATCGCGAAGAAGTCGCAGATCCCGGTTATCGCCGACATCCACTTCCAGCCCAAGTACGTGTTCGCCGCCATTGAGGCCGGATGCGGCGCGGTGCGGGTGAACCCCGGGAACATCCGCAAGTTCGACGATCAGGTCGGGGCCATCGCTCAAGCAGCCAAGGACGCCGGCGTCTCCTTGCGCATCGGCGTCAATGCCGGATCCTTGGACCCGCGACTCCTGGAGAAATACGGCAAGGCCACCCCGGAGGCCCTGGTGGAGTCCGCAGTCTGGGAGGCCAGCCTCTTCGAGGAGCACGATTTCCACGACTTCAAGATCTCGGTGAAGCACAACGACCCCGTTGTGATGGTGCGCGCCTACGAGATGCTCTCCGAACGCGGTGACTGGCCCCTGCACCTGGGTGTGACCGAGGCAGGCCCGGCCTTCCAGGGCACCATCAAGTCCGCGACCGCTTTCGGCGCTCTGCTCTCCCAGGGCATCGGTGACACCATTCGCGTCTCGCTCTCGGCTCCACCGGCCGAGGAGGTCAAGGTGGGCTCGCAGATCCTGGAGTCGCTCAACCTGCGCCCCCGCAAGCTCGAGATCGTCTCCTGCCCCTCGTGTGGGCGCGCCCAGGTTGACGTCTACGAACTCGCCGACTCGGTGACCGCCGGGCTCGAAGGAATGACCGTGCCGCTTCGCGTGGCCGTGATGGGCTGCGTGGTCAACGGACCGGGTGAAGCTCGTGAGGCAGATCTCGGCGTGGCCTCCGGCAACGGCAAGGGCCAGATCTTCGTCAAGGGCGAGGTCATCAAGACTGTGCCGGAAGACCAGATTGTCGAGACCCTCATCGCCGAGGCCGAACGCATCGCGGCGGACATGGGAATCGAGGACCAGGAGCAGCACGGCGCCACGGGTAGCCCCGTCGTCACCGTGAGCTGATACCGGGGCCATGAAGCTCTGGCGCCGCACGACCGCGGCGGTCCGACCCTTGGAGACCGAGCACCGTCACCTCGCACTGGAGGTCTGCCGGCGCGATCCGGTCGCTTCCGTCGTGGCCGCGGTCCAGGCCGAGTACCTCGGATACAGCAGGACCGCCGGGGCACAGATGCTGGGCGTCTTCGGCGCCGAGCGTGGCGCCGCCCGGCCCGAGGCGCTGTGCTGGTTCGGCGCCAATCTTGTCCCCGTCGGGGTCGAGGAACGCCACCTGGATCCGCTGGCCACGTACCTGCGACGCCGGGGACGGCGCTGCTCCTCGCTCGTGGGGCCCGCCGAGCAGGTGCTGGAGCTCTGGGAGCGCCTCGCACCCCATTGGAGCGAGCCCCGGGAGGTGCGCGCCGATCAGCCCTCGATGGTGATCGATACCGACCCGTTGATCGAGGCCGACCCGCACGTACGCGTCGCCAGAGTCGAGGAGACCTCGCTCATCGTCCCGGCCTCGGTGGCGATGTTCACCGAGGAGGTCGGATACGACCCCACGGTGGCCGGCGGGGCCTATGCCAGCCGCGTCGCCGAACTCGCCGCGGGGGAGCGCACGTACGTGCGGATCGAGGATCTCGGCGGCGGGCCGGAGGTGGTCTTCAAGGCTGATGTGGGTGCGCTCGCGATCGGCGTGGCGCAGATCCAGGGGGTCTGGGTCCATCCAGAACGCCGCGGTCAGGGCCTGGGGAAGCGGGGGATGGCGGCGGTGGTCGCCGATGTGCGGGCGCGCCTGGCACCGACGGTCTCCCTGTACGTCAACGGGTACAACGATCCGGCGATCGCCACGTACCGGCGGGTGGGTTTCCGCCAGGTCGGTAGCTACGCGACGGTGCTCTTCTGAGCGCAGCGAACCCGCATATGCCGCGCGGACTGCGCACCGCTGAGCGTGCCCGTGCTGCCGCTCTCGCTAGGCTGAGCTGGTGACTGGGGTGGAGAGGGGCGAGTACGACGATGCAGCACTGCGCACCGCGGTGCTTGGCGCAGACTCGCAGGGTGCACGGCGGCTGCTCGCGGCGCGCCCGGAACGCCACCAGGATGACGTCCTGAGAACTCTTGCTCTCCTCGCCGCCGGTGACGGCCCGGCCGCTGCCCTGGCCACGGAACTCCTCCTCGAAGAGCTGGATTCCTCGCAGGTCGTGCATCGCTTCGCCGGCGCCGCTCTGCTCGATCACTCTGCGGTCGACGACGTGGTGCAGGATTCGCTGATCTCCATCGCCGGCTCGATCGGCTCATACTCCGGCAAGGCCAAGGTCACCACATGGGTGCATGCGATTGTGCGACGCCGGGTGGTCGATCACCTGCGCCGCCAGCGCGCCACCTCGCCCCTGCCGCCGGAGGAGGCCGGCCCCGCTGAGCGGATGAGTTCGATGCTCGCCACCCGGGCCACCCTGCGCGAGGCACTGGAGGCTCTCCCGGAGCTCTACCGGGCCCCTGTCACCCTCCGCGACGTCGAGGGTCTGCCCTACGCCGAGGTGGCCGAACGCCTGGGCCGTGCTCCGGGCACCGTCAAAGCGCAGATATCCCGGGGCCGCGCCCTGTTGGCCGCCGCGCTGCGCGGCACGACCGAGGGCCACGACCTCCGCGAGGCTCCATGAGTGAGCGGCTGGGGCGCTACCGTCTGGAGGAGGTCATCGGCGTCGGGTCCTTCGCCACGGTGCATCGGGCCGTGGACGAAGCCCTCCTGGACACCGTGGTCATCAAGATGCTCGCGGAGAACCACAGCCTGAACCCCGAGATCCGCGAGCGATTCATCGCCGAAGGGCGCAGTCTTCGCAAGGTGGCCAGCCCGCACGTGGTGGGCGTCCACGACATCGGGGAGAACGAGCGACACCAGCCCTATCTTGTGCTGGAACACGCCGATCGGGGCACGCTGGCAGCTCGTGTCGGTGCGCTCCGCCAGCAGGGATGGGTCGCCTCGCCCGCCGATGCGCTGGCCCTCGCGCGCCAACTTGCCGCCGCGATCGCCGCCGTCCACCGCGCCAACCTCGTGCACCGTGACCTGAGCCCTGGCAATCTCCTGCTCACCGCAGTTCCCGAGGCCGATCAGTGGGGCGGGAGCAGTGGCCGCGTCGCTTCGGCCGTGGTGGGCTTCGATGAACGACTCGTGGTGGCCGACCTCGGCATGTGCAAGGACCTGGCGCTGAACTCCGGGCTGACCGTCGGGGGAGGGACGGCGGGGTTCCGGCCACCTGAGCAGGACGGCCCAGGTGTGGTCGACACTCGCGCGGACCTGTGGGCGATGTCGGCGCTGTTGCTCTGGCTGTGCTCCCCCTCCGGGGCCGAGCACGGCCTGCCCGAGAGCTTCTTCGCAGCCGTACGCCGCAGCTACGCCGCCGAGCCCGAAGAACGTCATCCCGACGTCGCCGCCTGGCTCGCCGAGATCGAGGGTGCGATAGCGGGGACGGGCATCGCCGCCTCCTCTCCGGGGGGCCCGGGCTTGCCCCCACCCGCAGGAGATCCTCGATCGCAAGCCGGCACCATGCTGCTACCTGAGGCCGGCGGCGGTCCGGCAATCGCGGATCAGGCCCCGGTGCAGCCGGGTGATGGCACGCCGATCGTCGGACCACCTGCCGATCCTTCCGGTGGGTCCCGAGCTCGCTCCTGGCGCCTGGCCCGGGGCGCAGTCGCGGTGCTGGTCGCGGCGCTGCTCGGTCTGGGGGCGGGCTGGTGGATCGCCTCCTCCGGTGCGCCGAGCGCCGCCGGTGGTGCGCAGATTGCTGTCTCCGGGCCCGAGACGGCGGAGGTGGGAGAACCCGTGAGCTTCGAGGCGCTCGCCGATGGAGTCGACTCCTGGGTCTGGTCGCTACCCACCGGCGCCTTCGAGGCCGACGCGGAACGCGTCACCTTGACGGCATCGAGTCCGGGGATGGCTGAGGTGGTGCTGCGGGCCCGCGCGCCGGACGGGACAGACCTTGAGGTGCGGCACCGCTTCGTCGTCGAGCCGTGACCGGCGTCACGGCTCGACGCTGCAACCTTCTGCGGCCCCGGCCCGACGTACCGGTGTACACATCAGCAGCTCCACACCTCGTTCCCTCCAGGAGAGTGATCGTATGAACCGCACTGCACGCGCTTCCGCCGTCAGCATTGCCCTGGCCACCGGCCTTGTGCTGGCTGCCTGCGGGCAGGACGCCGATGACAACGCTGCCGAGTTCGAGCCGGACGACGCGGCCACACAGGACGAGGCGCCGGCCGATGACGACACCGACACCAGCGATGACGACGCGACCGGTGACGACGCCGCTGGTGACGACACCGCTGGTGACGACGCGGCCGATGACGACACGACCGGTGATACGTCTGGTGCCGCGGGGGACATCCCCGCCGAGTACGACGGCGTGCTGGCCGCCATCGACCTGGCCGCCAGCGAGGTCGGCGGTCCAGCCTTCGAGCTCGACGAGGACGACGGTCGCTGGGAGATCTACGTGTCGCTGGACGGCCGCGAGGTCGAGGTCGCGGTGAACCGGGAAGGCACCGAGATTCTCGGCCAGGAGCCTGACGATGACGGGCTGGACTCCGATGAGCAGGCTCTGCTCGAAGCCGCAGGCGAGGTCACCATGGCCGATGCCTTGCGTCTGGCCATCGTCGAGCACGGTGGCACCGCCGAGGTCGAAGAGATCGAGGTCTCGAGCCGCGATGGCCTGCCCGTGTGGTCGGTTGAGTTCCGCGACAGCGTGGACGTCTATGTCGACCCTGCCGCGCAGGAAGTTGTGCACGTCGACCGCTGACCTGCTTGCCCCCGCAGGGGTGAGGTCGGGCCGGGTGCGGCGTTGAGGCGCCCACTCGGCCCGTTAGGCTGGCCCGTGTGCTGAGAATGACGAGCTTGTTCGCCCGTACCCTGCGCGAGGACCCGGCCGAGGCCGAGGTCGCCAGCCATAAGCTGCTGGTGCGCGCCGCCTTCATCCGCCGCGCGGCTCCAGGTATCTACTCCTGGCTGCCGCTGGGCATGCGGGTCAAGGCCAAGATCGAGGCCATCGTTCGTGAAGAGATGGAAGCGATCGGAGCACAGGAGGTCCACTTCCCGGCCCTGCTGCCCCGCGAGCCCTACGAGGCCTCCGGCCGGTGGGACGACTACGGACCGCTGCTCTTCCGGCTCAAGGACCGCAAGGACGCCGACTATCTGCTCGCTCCCACGCACGAGGAGATGTTCACCCTCCTGGTGAAGGACCTCTACTCCTCGTACAAGGACCTCCCGGTCTCGCTCTTCCAAATCCAGACCAAGTACCGCGACGAGGCCCGGCCGCGCGCCGGTCTGCTGCGCGGACGCGAGTTCGACATGAAGGACTCCTACTCCTTCGACATCGACGACGCCGGCCTGGAGGTCTCCTACCAGGCGCATCGCCAGGCCTACGAGCGGATCTTCACCCGCCTGGGCTTGGAGTACGTCATCGTCTCGGCGATGAGCGGCGCGATGGGTGGCTCCCGCTCGGAGGAGTTCCTCTGCCCCACGCCGATCGGTGAGGACACCTTCGTCCGCTCACCCGGCGGCTACACCGCCAACGTCGAGGCCGTCACCACGCCGGTGCCCGAGCCGCTGGACTACTCCGATGCGCCGGCCGCCGTCGTCGAGGACACTCCCGACTCCGCGACGATTGAAAACCTGGTGGAGGTGGCTAATCGGGTCCGGCCGCGGGCGGACCGCCCCTGGACGGCGGCGGACACGTTGAAGAACGTGGTGCTCACCCTCAGCCACCCCGGCGGGGAGCGCGAGCTGATCGTCGTCGGCCTCCCTGGCGACCGAGAGGTTGACCTCAAGCGCCTGGAGGCAGCGGTGGCACCGGCCGAAGCGATCGCGGCCACCGATGAGGATTTCGCCGCGAACCCTGAGCTGGTACGCGGCTACATCGGCCCGGGCGTGCTCGGGCCTCAGGGCCCCCAGACCGTCGATGAGCGCACCGGTGAGACCCGATCGGCCATCCGCTACCTGCTCGACCCGCGGGTGGTGGAGGGTACGCGCTGGATCACCGGCGCCGATGTCGAGGGCAAGCACGTCTTCGATCTGGTCATGGGCCGGGACTTCCGCGCCGACGGGACCATCGAGGCCGCTGAGGTTAGAGCCGGCGATCCGGCACCGGACGGCTCAGGACCTCTCGAGCTGGCGCGTGGGGTCGAAATGGGCCATGTGTTCCAGCTCGGTCAGCTCTACGCCGAAGCCCTGGGCCTGAAGGTCCTGGACCAGAACGGCAAGGCCGTGACGGTCACCATGGGTTCCTACGGTTTCGGCATCACCCGTGCGGTGGCTCAGATCGCCGAGACCAACCACGACGACCGCGGTCTCGTGTGGCCGCTGAACATCGCCCCGGCGCACGTGCACGTGCTGGCCACCGGCAAGGGAACGGAGATCTTCGAGACCGCGGCAAGCTTGGCCGCGGCACTCGAGGCGCAGGGCGTGGAGGTCCTTTACGACGACCGCCCGAAGGTGTCGGCAGGCGTGAAGTTCGCCGATGCCGAGCTCATCGGCATCCCGTACGGCCTGGTCGTCGGGCGCGGTCTCGCCGAATCGGTCGTGGAGATCCGCAACCGCCGTACCGGCGAGCGCGAAGAGGTCGCTCCCGAGGCCGCCGTGGCGCGCTTGGTGGAGCTGATCGGCTCCGCTGGCCGCTGAGCCGGCCCCGCCCACCTCACCGCAGCCCCGCCCACCTCACCGCAGTCCCGCCCACCTCACCGCGATTGTGGTCAGTTCGCGTCGTTCTGCGTCCGGTCGGACGCGGCAATCCGGCGCAAGCTGACCACAATCGTGCTGGTGCTGGGGACACCTACTCGGCGGGGTAGCCCGGCATGATCGAAAGCTCCCCGCCCACGGCGTTCAGCCGCCACGCGGAGTCGGCCGCGGCGGCCAGGAGATCCTCGCGCAGCTCGCTGTCCTGGCCGGTCCGCGACAGGCTGAAGATCGCGTGCTCCAGCAGGGCGGCCTCGGCGGTGATGATCGCCGACTCGTTCGACGTCCGCCCCTCGATCTGCGGAAGCGGGTAGAGGGTCTGCCGCGAATCGGTGGCTCCCTCCGCAAGTGCGGCATCCACCAGGAGCTGGAAGTGATCGGCACGCGCCGCGCGGTTCTCGCGCGCACCGTCGCTGGAGCGTGCGGCCAGGGTCTCGTAGAGGAAACGCGCCTGGTCGAAGACCGCGACGGTCGGCCCGTCGACCCCGCGTGCCATGAGCGCCGCGACCGGTAGGGGCGAGCGCGGTAGGGGCTCGCTCTCCACCTCGAGCCCGGCGGCATCGGCGAGCTCGGCGGCATCCAGGGCACGGTTCAGCGCGATCGATCCGAGCATGGCCGCCTGAGGGCCTTGCGGCGCGGAGAGTGCCTCCTGCCAAGCCTGATCGACGCCGTCCTGGAGCAGGGCATGCAGAGCGGCCGGTGTGGTCTCGGCCAGGGCGGCAGTGTCCGGAGCGGACGGCTCCTCGGAGCCCTCGGGTACGCCGGCGGGCCAGGCCTGCCAGATCCCTCCCAGCGCCGCCTCATGCTCGACGGCGGCTGATTCGATCTGCCTGACTCGCTCCAGGAGTGCGCTGCCCCCGTCGTCATCGCTTCCGTCGGTGTCGTCCGTCGAGCCTGCGTCCTCGAGCGCGGCCGCGACTTCATCGGCGGTGGCGGCAATGCGTGCTGCCATGGCGGCGCTGTCCTGGCGTAGTTGCTCAGCGGCATCCGCCACGGGCGCCTGGGGCGGGTCGGTCTCCAGGCGTAGCTCACCCAGCGAGCACCCGCTGAGCGCTAGACCGGCGATCGCGACGACAGCGGCGGCGCGCGGTGACGACGGTCGGCGGGACATGGCAATGATCATTCCACGCCGGGCGTGCCGCGGGCTCGATCCGCTCGGTAGAGTCGTCCTTTGACCATGCCCGATCCTGCAGGAGTTGAACACCGCGATGAGTAGCAATTCGGACCTCCTTGAGCGCATCCGCGCCGTCGTCCGCCCAGCGGTGCATGACGCCGACCTCTATCTTGAAGACCTCACGGTGGCCAACGCCGGCCGGCGCACCGTGGTGCGGGTGGTCGTCGACCTCCCCGACGGTCCCGGTGGCGTGAGCTCCGACCAGCTCGGCGATGTGTCGCGGGCGGTCTCTGCCGCGCTGGACGAGGCTGACCCGATCGCGGGTCAGCACACGCTCGAGGTCACCACCCCGGGTGTGGATCGCCCCCTGAGCGAACCGCGGCACTATCGCCGCAATACCGGCCGCCTCCTGCGCGTGACCACCACCTCCGGCTCCTCGCTGACCGGCCGGCTCACCGAGGCCGACGACGAGACAGCCGTGCTTGATGTCGAGGGCACACCCCAGCACATCGCGTACTCCGACGTGGCCACCGCGCACGTCGAGGTCGAGTTCAAGAAGGAGGGCTGACATGGACGTCGACATGACAGCCCTGCGGATGATCGAGTCCGAGCGTGGTCTGAGCCTGGATGTGCTGGTGGGCGCGATCGAAGAAGCGCTCCTGATGGCGTACCAGCGCACTCCCGGCGCGGTCGAGCAAGCTCGGGTGGAGGTCGATCGGCGAACGGGTCGCGTGGCGGTCTGGGCTGCTGAACTCGACGAGAACGATCAGCGCATCGGTGAGTTCGACGACACCCCCTCCGGCTTCGGCCGAGTCGCGGCGTCGACGGCCCGCTCAGTGATCCTGCAGCGGCTCCGCAGCGCCGAGGACGATCAGGTGATGGGCTCCTTCCGGGACAAGACCGGCGAACTGGTCTCCGGCGTGGTCCAGCAGGGCCGCGATCCGCGCATGGTCTACGTCGACCTCGGCGAGATCGAGGCGGTGCTTCCTCCGCACGAGCAGGTGCCCAGCGAGACGTACCGGCATGGCGATCGGCTCCGTGCCTTCGTGGTGGAGGTCGCCCGCGGCGCCAAGGGCCCCTCCGTCACGCTCTCGCGTACCCATCCCAACCTGGTCAAGAAGCTCTTTGCTCTCGAGGCCCCGGAGGTGGCCGACGGCAGCGTCGAGATTGTGGCACTCGCCCGGGAGGCCGGGCATCGCTCAAAGATGGCGGTGCGCTCCACCGTGCCGGGTCTGAACGCCAAGGGCGCCTGCATCGGACCGATGGGCCAGCGGGTGCGCGCGGTCATGGCCGAACTCGGTGGCGAGAAGATCGACATCATCGACTACTCCGACCGACCGGCCGCCTTCGTGGGCAACGCGCTCTCGCCGGCGCGAGTCTCCAGCGTGGAGGTCGTCGATGAGGCGGCCAAGACCGCGCGTGTGGTGGTGCCGGACTTCCAGCTCTCCCTCGCCATCGGCAAGGAGGGTCAGAACGCCCGGCTTGCCGCCCGATTGACTGGCTGGAAGATCGATATCCACTCCGATACCGAGACCCAGGCGGAGCCGATGTCCGCCGCGCCAGAGACCGGCGGGGTGTGAGGAAGGCGCCTCACCTCACAGGCGCGGAGGTCGTTTCCCTGCTCGCGCTCCGCCGTGACCGGGGTACAGTGTGCGACGGGCATGTTCCTGTCAGCGCCGAGGTGAAGGGGGCTGGCGCATGACGTCCGAGCAGTCGGGGCGTCACCAGCCGATCCGCACCTGTGTGGGCTGCCGGGAACCGTCCACCAGGTCAGTTCTGGTCCGGGTGGTCCTCGAGTCCGCCGCCGTCGCGGTGGTGGATGAGGCCAAACGGGCACCAGGACGAGGAGCCTGGCTCCATCCGAGCCAGGCGTGCCTGGACCTCGCCTTGCGACGTCGTGCGCTCGGGCGGGCCCTACGAACAACGGGGCCGCTCAGCATGGAGGCCGTCGAGGAGTGGTTCGCCAGGTCCCTGAGTGCAGGGGCACAGAAACGAGACGAAAGCGGGTTGGAAGCCGATGGGCACCCGATGAGTACCCAGCGATGAGCTGCCAGCACTAAGACGACCTGTCCTGTTTCGGGATGGGCCGAGACAGGAGAGATGTGGCAAAGGTCCGCGTACACGAGCTCGCGAAAGAGCTCGGCACCGATTCCAAGACGGTGCTCGCGAAGCTCCGCGAACAGGGCGAATTCGTGAAGTCGGCATCGTCGACGATCGAAGCCCCGGTGGTCCGCCGGTTGCGGGAGGCGTTCCCCAAGCAGGAGAACGGCGCCGCCCAGCAGGACACCACGAAGCCGGCCCCGAAGAAGCCGGCACCCCAGAAGCCCGGCCCCAAGCCGGCCGCCGCTCCGGCAGCCCCGGCCGAGCCCGAGCAGGATGCCTCGGGCGCAGCGCCGTCCGAGGCCGCCGCGGCCCCGGCTGTGCCGGCACCGCGCAAGCCCGGCCCCAAGCCGACACCCGAGCCCGCTGCCGAGGCACCCGCCCCGGAGCGACCCGAGGCTCCTGCCGCTGCGCAGACCCAGGAGGGCGGCGAGACGCCTGCCGCGCCGGAGAAGCCAGCAGCCCGGCCCGGTTCCGCGGCACCCAAGCCCGGCGCCAAGCCCGGCGCACCGCGCCCGGGTAACAACCC
Source organism: Bogoriella caseilytica (assembly GCF_003752405.1). Lineage (NCBI taxonomy): Bacteria > Bacillati > Actinomycetota > Actinomycetes > Allobogoriellales > Allobogoriellaceae > Allobogoriella > Allobogoriella caseilytica. Next base: position 2,684,024 of record NZ_RKHK01000001.1, read on the forward strand.
CTTCGCCAGCTCCCAGGGCATGCCCCGTTCGGGCAGCCGGCGTGATGGCGGGCGTGACGGCGCCCGCGAGGGCGGCAAGGACTCCGGACGCCCCGGCGCACCGCGCCCGGGCAACAACCCCTTCGCCAGCTCCCAGGGCATGCCCCGCCCCGGTGGTTCCGGTGGCCCTCGCCCCGGTGGCGGCCAGGGCGCACCCGGTGGGGCTCCGCGCCCCGCCCCGCGACCCGGTGGTGCCCGCCCGAACCCGGGGATGATGCCGGGTCAGTCCGCAGTCGGGCGCCCCGGTGCCCCGGCACGCGGTGGCGGCGCCGGTGGCGGTCGCGGACGTGGCGGCCCTGGCGGCGGCCGCGGTGCTCCCGGTGCCGGTGGCCCCGGAGGCGGCAGCGGTTTCGGCCCGCCCCGCAGCGGCGGCGGTCCGCGTCGTGGCGCTGGTGGGCGTGGTGGCACGCAGGGAGCCTTCGGGCGTCCGGGCGGCAAGCCGGCTCGTGGGCGGAAGTCCAAGCGCGCCAAGCGCCAGGAGTTCGAGCAGCAGTCGGCACCGTCGATCGGTGGCGTCCAGATCCCTCGTGGTGACGGCAACACCGAGGTGCGGATCCGCGCCGGTGCCTCCTTGGCGGACTTCGCGGACAAGATCGACGCGAACCCCGCCTCGCTGGTCACGGTGCTCTTCCACCTCGGCGAGATGGCTACGGCCACTCAGTCGCTGGACGAGGACACCTTCCAGGCGCTCGGCGCCGAGCTGGGTTACAAGATCCAGATCGTCTCGCCCGAGGACGAGGACCGTGCCCTGCTCGAGTCCTTCGACATCGACCTGGCTGCCGAAGAGGCGGGCGAGGGCGAGGAGGAACTGGAAGCACGTCCTCCAGTGGTGACCGTGATGGGTCACGTCGACCACGGTAAGACCAAGCTGCTCGACGCGATCCGCTCCACCGACGTCGTCTCCGGTGAGCACGGTGGGATCACCCAGCACATCGGTGCGTACCAGGTCCACCACGAGCACGAGGACATCGAGCGCGCGCTGACCTTCATCGACACCCCCGGTCACGAGGCCTTCACGGCCATGCGTGCGCGTGGTGCCGACGTCACCGACATCGCGATCCTCGTGGTCGCCGCCGATGACGGCGTCATGCCGCAGACCATTGAGGCGCTCAACCACGCGCAGGCTGCGGGTGTGCCGATCGTGGTTGCGGTGAACAAGGTGGACAAGGAGGGGGCCAACCCCGACAAGATCCGCCAGCAGCTGACGGAGTACCAGCTCGTCGCCGAGGAGTACGGCGGCGACACCATGTTCGTGAACGTCTCCGCGCTGCAGCGCAAGGGCATCGACGACCTCCTCGAGGCCGTCCTGCTCACCGCGGATGCGGCTCTGGAACTCACCGCCAACCCCAACAAGGACGCCCGGGGCGTGGCGATCGAAGCCAACCTCGACAAGGGGCGCGGCTCGGTTGCCACGGTGCTGGTGCAGTCCGGGACGCTGCGCGTCGGCGATGCCATCGTCGCGGGCACGGCCCACGGCCGCGTGCGGGCCATGTTCGACGAACACGGTGAGCCCTTGTCCGAGGCGGGTCCGGCCCGTCCGGTCCAGGTGCTCGGATTGCAGTCCGTGCCGCGAGCCGGTGACACCTTCCTCGCAGCGCCGGACGACCGGACTGCCCGCCAGATCGCCGACAAGCGAGCCGCCGCGGAGCGCGCCGCGACCTTGGCCAAGCGCCGCAAGCGCGTCTCCCTGGAGGACTTCACGCAGGCTCTGGAGGACGGGAAGGTCGATCACCTCAACCTCATCCTCAAGGGCGATGTCTCCGGTGCCGTGGAGGCGCTGGAGGACGCCCTGCTCAAGATCGAGGTCGGCGACGACGTCGCGCTGCGGATCATCCACCGCGGTGTGGGTGCCATCACGCAGAACGACGTCAACCTCGCCACGGTCGACAACGCGATCATCATCGGCTTCAACGTGCGCCCGGCTGAGCGCGTGACGGAGCTGGCTGACCGCGAGGGCGTGGAACTGAAGTTCTACTCGGTCATCTACGACGCCATCGACGAGGTCGAGCAGTCCCTCAAGGGCATGCTCAAGCCGGAGTACGAAGAGGTCCAGCTCGGTACCGCCGAGATCCGGGCGATCTTCCGCTCCTCGAAGGCCGGCAACATCGCTGGTTCGATCGTGCGCTCGGGCATCATCCGACGCAATGCGAATGCCCGCCTGGTGCGCAACGGCAACGTGGTGGAGGACAAGCTCTCCATCCAGTCGCTGCGCCGTGAGAAGGACGACGTCACCGAGGTCCGTGAGGGCTTCGAGTGCGGTATCGGCCTGGGCAAGGGGATCGACATCGCCGAGGGCGACATCGTCGAGATCTACGAGACCCGCGAGAAGCCCCGCGACTGAGGTGACTGCCGGGTGCGCCGGTCCTCCTACGAACACGGAGATCACTCTCCGGCCACGTAGGTCAGGGTCGGGGCACCCGGCATCGCTGACTGCGCAGCAGATCCTGACCCTCTGATAGGAGAACCCCATGAGTGATGCTCCCCGCGCGCGCCGCCTGGCCGATCGCATCCAGCAGATCGTGGCCGGCATGCTCGACACCCGAATCAAGGACCCGCGCCTGGGATTCGTCACCGTCACCGATGTGCGCGTGACCGGCGACCTCCAGCACGCCACCGTCTTCTACACCGTGCTGGGCTCCGATGAGGAGCGCGAGAGCACCGCCGCGGCACTGGAGTCCGCCAAGGGCCTGCTGCGTTCCGAGGTGGGACAACAGACCGGTGTCCGGCTGACCCCCACCCTGGAGTTCATCCCCGATGCGCTTCCGGAGTCGGCGGCCTCCATCGAGGAGGCGCTCCGTGCTGCTCGTGAACGCGACGCCGAGCTGGCTGCCCGGGCAGCGGCAGCCCAGCCCGCCGGAGACGCGGACCCCTACCGCAAGCCGGGCGAGCACGCTGACAGTGAGGGCGGCGAGCACCAGGCGTGAGCCGGAGCGAGGCGGGCGAGACCGGCGCGGGGTCGGGGGGACCCGGGCGGCGGGGCGACCGTGGGCATCACGTGCCCCGCGGAGCGGTGACGGCTGATCACGGTCTGGTCATCATCGACAAGCCCGCCGGTCTGACCAGCCACGACGTCGTCGCCCGCACTCGTCGCCTGGCGGCGACCAAGAAGGTGGGACATGCCGGCACGCTCGACCCGATGGCCACCGGTGTGCTCGTGCTCGGGGTGGGGCGTGCCACCCGGCTGCTGACCTACCTGGTGGGAGCGGACAAGGAGTACACCGCCACCATCCGGCTGGGGGAGTCGACCCTCACCGACGACGCCGAGGGCGAGGTCACCGCGACCCCCGGCGCGCTGCTGCGCGCTGAAGGTGAGGAAATGGTTGCTGGCAGCCACCCTTTTCTCACTCTCGAGGCCCTGTATGAGGCCGTCGCCGCGCTGAGCGGGCCGATCGAGCAGGTACCGTCCGCGGTCTCCGCGATCAAGGTGGGGGGCCAGCGGTCCTACGCGCGTGTCCGCGCAGGTGAGGATGTCGAGCTCAGCGCCCGGCCGGTCACCATCCATCGTTTTGAGGTGCTCGGCGAGCCGCGACCCAGCGAGCACGAGGGCGCCGCGGTGCTCGACCTCGATGTGATCGTCGGCTGTTCCTCGGGCACCTACATCCGAGCGCTGGCCCGCGATCTGGGGGCAGCGCTGGGGACCGGCGGGCATCTGACCGCGCTGCGTCGGACCCGAGTCGGTCCCTATGCCATCGGCAGCGCGCACACGCTCGCCGAACTCGCCGAGGCGGTGGGCGCGGGCGCCGACGAGGACCCCCCGCGCGGACTACCAGTGACCGGGCTGGCGGACGCCATCAGCGCGCTCTTCCCGGTCCGCCGCCTCACCGACAGGGAGACGGCCACAGTGAGCTTCGGCAAGTCCCTGGATCCCAGTGGGCCCGGCACTCAGTCCGGATCCAGCGAGCCGGCCGAGTCAGGTGCGCAGCCCGGGTCAGGCGAGCCGGCTGACTCAGGCGCGCAGCCCGAGGCGTTCGACACGCCCACGATCGACGATCCTGCCACCATCGTGGCGGCTCTGGCCCCAGACGGGCGCGCCATCGCACTGCTCCGTGACGAGGAACGCTTCGGCGAGATGCGGGCGCGTCCGGTCCTCGTCTTCGATCCCGCCTAAGCTCGTCCCGGCACATCACCGACGTTCAAGGAGCCCGCGCTTGCAGGTCTGGCATTCCGTTGACGAGGTCCCCGCCGACTTCGGCGCGACAGTCGTGGTTCTCGGCGTCTTCGACGGCGTTCACCGCGGGCACCAGCAGGTGCTGAGCGCTGCCGTGGCGCATGCCGAGGCGCACGGTCTCCGCTCGGTGGCGATCACCTTCGATCCGCATCCGGCCACCGTGCACCGGCCCGAACTGGACTTCACCCTGATCGCCTCCCTGACCGATCGTCTGGAGCGCCTCGAGGCCACGGGCCTCAACGGGGTGCTGGTGATTCCGTACTCCCTGGAGTTCGCCCGGGCGACCCCGGAGGAGTTCGTCGGCCGCTACATGGTCGAGTTGCTGCACGCGCGGCAGGTCGTGGTGGGGGAGGACGTTCGCTTCGGCCGGGACAATGCCGGTGACCAGCGCACCATGGTTGCCCTGGGGCGTGAGTTCGGGTTCGACGTCGAGGTCATCGCGGATCTCACCTGCCCGGAGACCGGACGGCGCTGGTCCTCCACCTGGGTGCGCGAGTGTCTGGCCGACGGCGATGTCGCTGAGGCCGCCCACGTCCTCGGCCGCCCGCACCGGGTGCGGGGCGAAGTGGTCCACGGCGCCAAACGGGGCCGCGACCTGGGGTATCCGACAGCCAATCTCCGCGCAGACGATCTCGGGGTGGTCCCCGCCGACGGCGTGTACGCCGGGTGGCTCATCCGGCCTGAACACCCGCCGGCCGCCGGCGTCCGCAAGCGTCTGCCTGCCGCCGTCTCCGTGGGCACCAACCCCACGTTCACCACCGGCGGCGAACCCGAGCGCACCGTGGAGGCCTACGTCCTCGGGCGCACGGATCTGGATCTCTACGGTGAGGAGGTCGTGGTCGAGCTCGTCGAACGACTGCGGGGTCAGGTGGCCTTCGACGGAATCCCGGCGCTACTGGAGCAGATGGCCCGCGACGTCGAGCGCGTGGCCCAGATCCTTGAGTCGAACTGAGGACGGTCCTGCGGCTGGGCCGGCGATGCAGAGTGACGCACGCCGCCACGGCAGGCGGGGTCGCCGCATGGCCGGTGCTGATACCGTGGTCGATGCCGTCCAAGCCGGCCACGGATCCGTCATGCCCGGGAGAATAGGCCCCGGTGCTCCGTGCAGCGACTTCAGGAGAGAACCTGTATGGCCCTCGCAGCCGACATCAAGCAGCAGATCATCGCCGAGTACGCCACCCACGAAGGGGACACCGGTTCGCCGGAGGTCCAGGTGGCTCTGCTCAGCCGCCGTATCTCGGATCTGACCGAGCACTTCAAGACCCACAAGCACGACCACCACTCCCGTCGCGGCCTGATGCTGCTGATCGGTAAGCGCAAGCGCCTCCTCGCCCACGTGGCAGCCGAGGACATCGAGCGCTACCGTGCGCTGATCGCCCGCCTCGGCCTGCGCCGGTAACACCTGCGAACGGCCCGGAACTCCTCGCGAGTCCGGGCCGTTCGACCGTGCCGGGTGGGTGGAAGAGACCGCCGTCCCGGCACGTGTGCGGCATCGCGCCGCACCCGTGGCGGTCCGCCACACGACAACTCAATACCCGTGAACACTGCGCCCACCGGCTCACCCGGTCCTCGGTAGTGGCCCCCGGAAGCTCCGCTCCATGCCCTCAGGCTGGTCGCGGAGCCGGTCCGTGGGCCTCGATCGAAGGCCGTCGGCCGGGGCGCGAGACTCCAGAATGGAGGATCCCCATGGAGGGACCCGAAATCACGTCCGCTGAAGCCGTCATCGACAATGGCCGCTTCGGCACCCGCACCGTCCGCTTCGAGACCGGTCGCCTGGCCCGCCAGGCCGCCGGCGCCGTCGTCGCCTACCTCGACGACGAGACCATGGTGCTCTCCGCCACCACGGTGGGTAAGCAGCCGAAGGACCACTTCGACTTCTTCCCGCTCACCGTGGACGTCGAAGAGCGTCAGTACGCCGCCGGCAAGATCCCCGGCTCCTTCTTCCGCCGCGAGGGCCGCCCCTCGACCGAGGCGATCCTGGCCTGCCGCCTGATCGACCGGCCGCTGCGTCCCACCTTCGCCAAGGGCCTGCGCAATGAGGTCCAGGTGGTCGAGACCGTCATGGCCGCCCACCCGGACGACGCCTACGACGTGCTCGCCATCAACGGCGCCTCGATCTCCACCCAGATCTCCGGCCTGCCCTTCTCCGGCCCGATCGGCGGCACCCGCATCGCCCTGATCGAGGGCCAGTGGGTGGCTTTCCCGCGTTACAGCGAGCTCGAGAAGGCCGTGTTCTCGATGGTCGTGGCCGGCCGCATGGTGGGCGACGACGTCGCGATCATGATGGTCGAGGCTGAGGCCACTGACAACGCCTGGGAGCTCATCAGCGCCGGCGCCCCCAAGCCCACCGAAGAGGTGGTGGCCGAGGGCCTCGAGGCTGTCAAGCCCTTCATCAAGTCCCTGTGCGCCGCTCAGGCCGAGCTCGCCGCTGCGGCCGCGAAGCCCACCGCCGAGATCCCGCGCTTCCTGGACTACCAGGACGACGCCTACTCCGCCGTCGAGAACCACGTGCGCGCCGACCTCGCTGAGGCGATCGCGATCGCCGACAAGCAGACCCGCGAGCGCAAGCTCGACGAGATCAAGGACGACGTCCTGTCCGCCCTGGGTGCCCAGTTCGAAGGCCGGGAGAAGGAGCTCTCCGCTGCCTTCCGCTCCGCCACCAAGACCGCCGTCCGTCAGCGTGTGCTCACCGAGGGTGTGCGCATCGACGGTCGCGGCCTGAAGGACATCCGCACCCTCTCGGCCGAGGTCGAGGTCATTCCCCGCGTGCACGGCTCAGCCCTGTTCGAGCGTGGTGAGACCCAGATCCTGGGTGTGACCACGCTGAACATGCTGCGCATGGAACAGCAGATCGACTCGCTCTCCCCGGTGACGCGCAAGCGCTACATGCACAACTACAACTTCCCGCCGTACTCCACCGGTGAGACCGGCCGCGTGGGTTCGCCCAAGCGCCGCGAGATCGGTCACGGTGCCCTCGCCGAGCGTGCCCTCATGCCGGTCCTGCCGAGCCGCGAGGAGTTCCCCTACGCGATCCGTCAGGTCTCCGAGGCGCTCGGCTCCAACGGCTCCACCTCGATGGGCTCGGTCTGTGCCTCGACCCTGTCGCTGCTCAACGCCGGTGTGCCGCTGCGCGCCGCCGTGGCCGGTATCGCCATGGGCCTGATGTCCGACGAGGTGGACGGTGAGACCCGTTACGCGGCGCTGACCGACATCCTCGGTGCCGAGGACGCCTTCGGTGACATGGACTTCAAGGTTGCCGGCACGCGCGAGTTCATCACTGCGATTCAGCTGGACACCAAGCTCGACGGTATCCCCGCCTCGGTGCTGGGTGCGGCGCTGACGCAGGCCCGCGATGCCCGTGTCTACATCCTCGATGTGATGAACGAGGCCATCGACGCTCCGGACGAGATGGCGCCGACCGCGCCGCGCGTGCTGACCGTCAAGGTCCCGGTCGACAAGATCGGTGAGGTCATCGGCCCCAAGGGCAAGATGATCAACCAGATCCAGGAGGACACCGGCGCGGACCTCACCATCGAGGACGACGGCACCGTCTACATCGGCGCCGTCGACGGCCCTTCGGCCGAGGCGGCACGCAACGCGGTCAACGCCATCGCCAACCCCCAGATGCCCGAGGTGGGCGAGCGCTTCGTCGGAACGGTCGTCAAGACCACGTCCTTCGGTGCTTTCGTCTCGCTCTCGCCGGGCAAGGACGGCCTGCTGCACATCTCCCAGGTGCGTCGTCTCGTGGGCGGCAAGCGCATCGACGCCGTCGAGGACGTGCTCGGCGTCGGCCAGCAGGTCCAGGTCGAGCTCGCCGAGATCGACCCGCGCGGCAAGCTCTCGCTGCACGCGGTGGTCGAGGGCGAGGAGTCTGAGGGCGAGGCGGAGTCCGCTCCGGCGGAGTCCGGCCAGTCCGAGCCAGAGGGCAACGAGGCTGCCTCCTCCGAGGGCACGGAGCGCCCGCGCAGCGGCGGACGCAACCGCCGCCGTACCCGCACCCGCTCCGAGGACTGATCCGGTCCATGGCGTTCCCCCTGCACCTGGGGCCCGCCGGCGATCCGGCCACCGAGATCCGCACCGAGCAGGACGGCAGCGTCATCCGGCGCTCCGTCCTGCCCGGCGGCATCCGGGTGCTCACCGAGTCGCTGCCCGGTCAGCGCTCGGCGGCCATCGGAGCCTGGTTGGCCGTCGGTTCCCGTGATGAGACCGACGGCCACCACGGCTCGACCCATTTTCTGGAGCATCTGCTCTTCAAGGGCACACCCTCCCGCTCAGCACGAGAAATCGCCGAGGTCTTCGACGCGGTCGGCGGGGAGGCCAATGCGGCGACCGGCAAGGAGCACACGGCGTACTACGCGCGCGTGCTCGACGCCGATCTCCCCATGGCCACCGAGGTCATCCTCGACATGGTCACCTCGGCCCGGCTCGAGGCCGCGGAGCTGGAGCTCGAGCGCGGCGTGATCCTCGAAGAACTCGCCATGAACGACGACGACCCCACCGACGTCGCCCACGAGGCCTTCGCCGCGGCCGTACTCGGGAATCACCCGCTCGGCCGCCCCATCGGCGGCACCGCGGCCACCATTCGCGCCGTTCCGCGCGAAGCGGTGTGGGAGCACTACCAGCGGACCTATGTGCCGCGGGAACTCGTGGTGACCGCGGCGGGCAGCGTGGACCATGAGGCCTTGTGCACCCAGGTGCTCGACGCCGTGCGCAAGGGCGGGTGGGAACTCGACCCGGCGGCAGTACCTGCCGCGCGGCGCGGATCGAGCGGCGTGGCGCTCCCGGCGGGCGGCGCCGCTCGAACCATCCGGCGCCCCACGGAACAGGCGAACGTGCTGCTCGGTACGCTCGGGCTGGCGGTCGAGGATGAGCGCCGCTACGCGATGCTGGTTCTGAGTTCGATTCTCGGTGGCGGGATGAGTTCCCGGCTGTTCCAGGAGGTGCGCGAGAAGCGCGGACTGGCCTACGCCACCTACTCCTTTGCCTCCACCTACGCCGAGGCTGGGATCTTCGGTCTGTACGCCGGCTGCGCCCCGGGCAACGTCGGAGATGTCGTCGGCCTGCTCGCAGCCGAATGGCAGCGTCTCGCAGACGAAGGGCTGGAGGCCGAGGAACTCAGCCGGGGGATCGGCCAGCTGCGCGGCTCGATGGTCCTCGGCCTGGAAGACAACGGCTCGCGCATGTCACGGCTCGGCCGCAGTGAGATCGTCCACGGCGAACTCCGTACCCTGGACGAGACTGTCGAGCACATCTCGTCGGTCACCGCCGAGCAGGTGCGCGAACTCGCGGCCGACCTGGCCGGCCGGCCTCGGTCACTGGTGCTGGTCGGGCCCTTCGAGGAGGGTCTGGCCGAGCAGCTGCTCGGCTGAGATCCCTGCCTGCGTGGCCATGGCACGGAGCTGGTGGCGACGGCGCTCGCGCGGCGCCACGCACTAAGCTCGACCGCGTGACTCATGTAGCAGTGCTCGGTGCCGCCGGGCGAATGGGCCAGGCCGTCTGCCACGCGGTCGAGACGGCCTCCGACCTCACCCTGGCAAGTCGACTCGACGCCGGGGACGACGCCGCCACCGTGGCAGCAAGCGGTGCGCAGGTGGCGGTTGACTTCACCGTGCCCTCGGCCACCGAAGCCAACGTGCATGCTCTGATCGACGCCGGCGTGCACGCGGTGGTCGGCACCACCGGCTGGGACGAGGACTCACTGGGCCGGGTGCGCGATCACCTGCAGGCCGCCAATGCTGGGCGTGCGGGCGCCGCCGACCCCCAGCTCGGCGTGCTGATCGCGCCGAACTTCGCTCTCTCCGCCGTGCTGGCCATGCGCTTCGCGGCGCAGGCAGCGCAGTACTTCGAGTCCGCCGAGGTCATCGAGCTCCACCACCCCGGCAAGGTGGATGCGCCCTCTGGCACCGCGGTGCACACCGCGCAGGGCATGGCCGCAGCGCGCCGCGAGGCCGGCCTCGCCCCCATGCCCGACGCCACCGAGACCGCGCTCGAGGGTGCCCGCGGTGCCGACGTGGACGGCATTCCGGTCCACTCGGTCCGGCTTCGTGGTCTGGTCGCCCACGAGGAGATCCTGCTGGGAAACCCGGGGGAGCAGCTCAGCATCCGCACGGACTCCTTCGACCGCTCCAGCTTCATGCCGGGGGTTCTGCTCGGCATCCGGCAGATCGGCACGAGACCTGGCCTGACCGTGGGCCTGGAGCATCTGCTCGACCTCTGAGCTCCCGGCCTGCCGTCGCTCTGGGTGGGCACGGCGGGGCCGAAAACGCTACGCTCTCGGCGACCCACACCGGCGAGCGGAAGAAGTCTTGTGACGATGCTGGACCGACTGCACGACGCCCTGGGCCTGCGCACCAGCCCTCGCATCTACTTCGGGGCGCTGGCGATCATCGTGATCTTCGTGGCGGGCACCATCGCTTTCACCGAACCGGTGGACTCGGCCTTCGCCGGTGCCTCGGGCTGGCTGCTGACCAACATGGGGTGGTTCTACATCTTCGGGGTGACCGCCTTCCTGGTCTTCCTGACGTACCTCGCCGTCTCTCGCTTCGGCAGGGTCAAGCTCGGGCCTGAGGGCGAAGGCCCCGAACACTCCGGGCGCACCTGGTTCGGCATGCTCTTCGCCGCGGGTATCGGCACGATCCTCATGTTCTGGGGGGTGGCTGAGCCGATCAACCACTTCGCCAACCCGCCGATGGGGGATGTCGAGGGCGGCAGCCCCGAGGCCATCAGGGAGGCGCTCGGCGTCACCTTCTACCACTTCGGCCTCCACACCTGGACCATCTTCTGCCTGCCGGCACTGGCCTTCGCGTACTTCATGTACAAGCGGAACCTGCCGCCGCGGGTGAGTTCGGTCTTCCACCCCATTCTGGGCGACCGGATTCATGGACCGCTCGGTGCCGCCATCGACGTTGCGGCGATCGTGGGCACCATGTTCGGCGTCGCCGTTTCCGTCGGGCTGGGCACTCTTCAGATCAACTCCGGTCTGAGCAGCCTGTGGGGGATCGACGAATCGCGGCTCGTCCAGGTGCTGCTGATCGCCGCCGTCACCCTCATCGCGCTGATCTCGGTGGCCGTGGGCCTGAACAAGGGCATCAAGCGGCTGTCGAACATCAACATCATCGCCGCCGTGGCGCTCATGGTCTTCGTGCTCGTCACCGGGCCCACCCTGTTGCTGCTCAAGGGCACCATCGAGGGCGTGGGCGGGTACCTCGGCATGCTGCCCGAGCTGGCGTTCTGGAACGACACGCTGGCCGACTCCGGCTGGCAGAACGATTGGACCGTCTTCTACTGGGCGTGGACCATCTCGTGGTCGCCCTTCGTGGGCATCTTCATCGCCCGCATCTCCCGCGGTCGCACCATCCGGCAGTTCGTGGTCGGGGTGCTGGCCATCCCGGTGACCTTCTCGATGATCTGGTACGGCATCTTCGGATGGGCGGCCTTCGACATCGAGCTCAACGCCCCGGGCACCCTCATTGAGCCGGTGGTCGACGACGACGACCCGGCCAGCGCCCTGTTCGTGTTCCTCGAGTCCTTCCCCGTCGCGCCCGCGGTCTCCGCGGTGGCCATCCTCATCGTCATCATCTTCTTCACCACCTCCGTGGACTCCTCTGCGCTGGTCATGGACATGATCAGCAACGGCCACGAGGAGAAGGCGCCCACGCGCCAGCGGCTTGCCTGGGGAGTGGGCGTGGGCGCCGTGGCAGCGACGCTGCTCGGCGCGACCGGAGAAGGCGGACTCAGTGCCCTGCAACAGGTGATCATCGTGGTCGGCCTGCCCTTCTTCGCACTGGGCTACTTCATGATGTACAGCCTGCTGCGTGCCCTGAAGGAAGACGCCGGAGAGCGGCCCCCGTTGCGCACCCGGCGCTGGCGCAAGGTGTTGCCGCCGGAGGAAGCCCAGCGGCGCGTGGACGAGGCCGGCGGCACCCCCGAGCAGGCGGCCCTGCTCAGCAAGACCGGGACGGTGGGCAAGAGCGATCAGTCACCAGGTCGCGAGGTCGACGGTGCTGGTCAGCCGACCCGGTTCCCCGACGATCCGGCACGTTCCTGAGAGACCCGCCCTACAGTCCGGCGAACCAGCAGATCTCCTCCACGTCGTCTCCGGCGACGTCGAGGGTCCGCCGTGCCCCGGCCGGCGCGAACCCGGCCTCGGAGAGGAAGCGGGTGCGAGATTCGTCGTTCTTGACGATCCAGATCTGTACGCGCTCCATGCCCTGGTCGCGCACGAGATCGGCGCAGGCGGCGAGCAGGCGCGATCCGTGCCCGCGGCGTTGCTCGGCAGCTGGGACCTCGAGGGCCAGGATCTCCGCCGTGGGCGGGGTGTCGGATCCCGCCAACATGGATCCGTCCTCTGCCTCCCTCTGCTCTGCTCTCACGATCTCGACGGGTACCTCAGCCGGTGCGTAGGCAGCGAAGCCCACCACCCGGGCACCGTCGAGCGCGGTGAGGACCCGGTGCTGATTGGAGGGGGGCGCCGTGATGGCCTCGTGCCACTGCGACGCGAAATGATCCGCATCCAGGATCTCGCGCACCGCCGCATCGAGTTCGTGCCCCAGTCCCGCCGCCAACGAGGCACGGAGGGTGCGGGCGTGGATGTCACCGATCATCGGGGCGTCCTCAGGGAGCGCAGGCCGCACTGAGAGATCGGCCGTGGGAGAAGCGAGGCGCATCTACTCAGCCTACGGCCCGGCGGTGGTCACTCCGTGCCGTCATCGACGGGCCGTCCCTCACGTGTGCTCTCCAGCCGGAGGATTTCCGGTGGGACAGTGCCGCGGCAGGAGGCCTGCCGGGGTGGCGGCGATGGCTCGGATCCGGCGGTACGGTGCCGCTATGCAGCGAACATTCGGCTCGGTAGCCGTGGCCATGGTGACCCCGATGAGAGAGGACGGCTCAGTCGATGCCGACGCGGCCGCGGTCGTCGCGGACAAGCTCGTCCGCGACGGCGCCGATGCGCTCGTGGTGCACGGCACGACAGGTGAGTCCTCCACCACCCACCAGCCGGAGAAGGACGATGTCACCCGCGCCGTGGTCGAGGCCGTGGGCGACCGCGCGATGATCATTGCCGGCGCCGGATCGAATGACACCGCGCACGCGGTCCGCATGGGCAAGGCTGGTGAACGTTCCGGCGCCCACGGCTTGCTCGCTCTCACCCCGTACTACAACCGGCCCTCTCAGGAGGGCGTGTACCGGCACATCGTGGCGATTGCCGACGCCACCGACCTGCCGGTCATGGTCTATGACATCCCGGGCCGCACCGGCGTGGCGATCGCCGACGATACTCTGGACCGCCTGGCCGAGCACCCACGCATCCTCGCCGTCAAGGACGCCACCGGAGACGTGCCGGCGGGCTTCGAGCGCATGGCGCGCACCGGGCTGGAGTTCTACTCCGGGGACGACGCGCTGAACTTCGCGTGGCTCGCCCACGGAGCCTCCGGCGTGGTCTCCGTGGTGGGGCACGTGGCAGCGAGGTCCTACGCCGAGATGATCGCCGCGGTGGACTCCGGAGATCTCCCGGCGGCGCGGGTGGTGGCCGGCCGCATGCGACCACTGGTCTCCGCGCTGATGGGCACCGGCCAGGGGGCGGTGATGGCCAAGCACGCCCTGCACCAGATGGGTGTGATCCCCTCCCCGGCGGTCCGGCTTCCGCTGGTGACCGCCACCGAGGCCGAGGTGGCGGAACTGACGTCCGAGCTCCAGACTGAGGGATTGCTCCGAACCGCTGACGCCTGAACCGCTGTGGGCGGCCGGCGTGGCGCCGGCCGCCCACAGCGGAATCGTCTGCTCAACGGAGCTGGGTGCTCAGCCCTTCACGGCTCCCTGCAGGCCGGAGACGATACGGCGCTCCATGGCGAGGAAGAAGACCAATGCCGGGATCATGGCCACCGTGGTGAAGGCCAGCACCCCGGCGGTGTCCGAGGCGTACTGGCTGGAGAAGTCCGCCACACCCAGCGGCAGAGTTCGCATGCTGCCCCGCAGGATGAGCAGCGGGAGCAGGTAGGCGTTCCACGAGGCCACAAAGGCGAGAACGCCGACCGTCACCATGCCTGGACCGGAGAGCGGGATCAGGATCCGCCAGAAGAAACCGATGCGCGAGGCGCCGTCGATCTGGGCGGCTTCTTCCAGTTCCTTGGGCAGTGCCCTCAGGAAAGGCCGCAGGATCACGATCGTCATCGGCAGCGCGAAGGCCGCCTGGGGCAGCGCCACGCCCCACCACGTATTGGTCATCGACAGATCGCGCACCATGAGAAACAGCGGGACGATCGCCACGGTCAGCGGGAACAGCAGGCCGAGGACGAAGACCAGATAGAGCTGGTCCCGCCCGGCGAAACGGTAGCGCGCCAACGGGTAGGCGGCCATCACCCCGAAGATCACCACGATCACCGTGGTGATGATGGCGATGATCGCCGAGTTCAGGGTGAGTTGCCAGAAGGTCGGCGAGTTGAAGATCCCTGCGTAGTTCTCAAAGATCCACGGATCGGGCAGGCCCACCGGCTCACTGGCGAGCTGGGCGTTGGACCGGAAACCACCGAGGACGGCATAGAGCACCGGCCCGACGGTCGCGGCCACGACAATGAGCGCCACGGCGTAGACCAGCGGGTTGCCACCGCCGCCGCGGCGCAGGCCACGGTTCGCAGTTTGGGGGCTCATCGGGCTGCCTCCTCGGCGCGACGCTGCTTCCGGGTACGCACCACGGTGTCATCCGCGTTGTCGCGTTTGAGCACAAGAGTCTGATAGAGCACGGCGATGGTGAAGGAGATGACGAACAGGATCACGGCCACCGCGGAGGCGTAGCCGTACAGGCTGCGGTTGGCGCCGTTGTCGATCATGTAGATCGCCATGGTGATCGTCGAGTCCAGGGGCCCGCCGCCGGTGAGGATGTAGACCATGTCGAAGAGTTGCAGTGAGCCGATGATGGACAGGAAGCCCCAGGTGCGGATGGTCGGCCCGAGCAGCGGGACCGTGATCCGCCACTGCACCTGCCACCAGTTCGCACCATCGAGCTGCGCGGCCTCGTAGAGGTCTTCGGGCACACCCTGCAGACCGGCCAGGAAGAGGATGATGGCCAGGCCCAGGTACTTCCACGTGATGACGCCCATGACGGTGAACAGGGCGATGTCCGGATCGGCCAACCAGAGTTGCGCGTAATCACCGAGGCCGACGGCTTCGAACATGGCCGTGAACGGGCCACGCGGCTGGAGCAACATGGCCCAGATCACGCCGGCGACGACCTCCGCCAGTACGTAGGGCATGAAGATCACCACGCGCAGCAGGGTGCGTCCCCAGATCTTCCGGTTGAGCAACAGCGCGATGGCCAGGCCCAGCGGCAACTGGATCACGATCGAGAGCACCACGATCACCAGGTTGTGCATGATCGCGCCGGAGAAGAAGTCACTCAGTGACGGATCAGCGATGTTGCCCGAGAAAGCACCGGTGAAGGTCGGTGTGGTCAGCGCGCGGCGGTAGTTGTCCAGGCCGACGAAGTCGGTCGGCGGCCCGAGGCCGTTCCAGGAGTAGACCGAGTAGCGCGCCGCCTGGATGACGGGGACCACCACAAACATCGCGAAGAGCACGAGTGCCGGGGTGACGAAGAAGGCGATCTCGGCGCGCGTGCGCCAGGAATTGGGACGTGAGCCGTCGCGTCGCCGGCGCTGGGGTGCGGGGTCCCCATCCCGGCGGCGGACCTCGGTCCGCCGCCGGGACAGGGTGTGAAGGTCGGACATCAGCCAGCGGACTCGATCGCGTTGACGATGTCTTCCGGTGATGCCTGTCCGCCGAACATGCGCACGATCGCGTCGTTCATCTCACCGCCGACAGCCTCACCGAGAAGGGTGTCCAGGTAGAGCTGCACGTACGGTGCCGTGTCGCGGTACTCAAGCAGCTGGGCCATGGACTCGTCGGCCACGTACTCCGTGGCCGAGGGGTTGGTGGGAAGGCCCATGTCGTTCTCGGCGAAGCCCTGCTGCACCTCATCGGAGAGCAGGTGCTCGATGAAGTCCACGCAGATGTCCGGGGCGTTCTCGGCGCAGGCCCAGGCGTCACCGCCGCCCATCTGTGCTTCGGGGTCGCCGTCGGCGCCGTCCACGGCCGGGAAGGGGAACCAGCCCAAGCGGCCGTCGAGTCCTTCGCCGTCCTCAGTCAGGCCCTGCAGCACTCCGGGCTCCCAGTGGCCGGCGAGTTCCATGGCGACCTCTTCGGCGGCCAGCAGGCCCGAGGCGCTCGTGGGACCAGCCTGAGCCGGGGTGCCCAGGAATCCGGTGTTGAAGGGCTCGACGTCAATGAGGGCCTGCAGGTCCTCGCCGGCGCGCGTGAAGCACTCGTCGGAGAGGTCCATGTCGACCGTGGCCGTTTCCAGAGCCTCCACCGAGCACTGACGCACCGCGAAGTAATACCAGTAGTGCGCTGCCGGCCAGCCGTCCTGAGCTCCGACCGAGATCGGTTCGATGTCGGCTGCCTTGAGCCCGTCGATGACGTCGTAGAGCTCATCCATCGTGGTGGGCGGCTCCACGCCGGCCTCGTCGAAGAGGTCGGTGTTGTACCAGAAGCCGACCAGGCCGATCGAGAAGGGCAGGGCGTAGGTGCGGCCGTCGAGCTCATAGGCAGCAGCGGTGGCCGAGATGGTGTCGATGGTGTCCGGGGCCAGGTCGGTGAGGTCCTTGATCAGACCCGCTTCGACCTTGGCGGCCATCTCGCCGCCCCCGCGCTCCATGAAGACATCGGGGTTGTCGCCCGTCTGCCACGAAACGGCAAGCCGGTCGACCATGTCGGTGTGCTCCATCGCCTCGATCTCGATGGTGAGGCCCTCATGCATGGCCTCGAAATCAGCAGCCACCTCCTCGTAGAAGCCTTGGCCCGGCTCGTTGTTCGAGTTGTGCCACCAGGTCAGCGTCACAGCGTCACCGGACTCGCCGGCGTCGTCCGTCTCACTGTCGGTGTCGGTGGTGTCGTCCGTCTCGGTGGCGTCGTCATCGGTCCCGGCGAGCGGGTCCTCCGAGTCGCCGTTGCCGCAGGCGGCGACCAGCGCCATGGCAGCGGCGGCACTGAGCGCCACCACTCTCCGCCTGCGGGTACTTCTCGTCGTTGATCGCATTGTCGTGATCGTCCTCTCCAGTCACCGTTGACGGGGCCAGAAGGTTCTCTTGCCCGGAACGTTTCAGAGTCTGACACGAAAGTCTTTCGAAATCGACATCCCCGGCGTGCTGTAGTCCAACCGTGACCATCCGTGGCGTTCGGACCGGTCTGTGCTCGACGCGCGGGGTGGGCTTTCGGAGATGGGGCGGTGGGTTTCGACATGGGCCCCGCGGGCCTGTCCGCGGGGCCTTTGCCGCACCGACCTGGCAGAATCGAACCCGTGAGTCACTCCCACCCTGAACTGAACGAGCCGAGTCCCATCCCCGACGGAGGTCTGCGGATCATCCCGCTCGGCGGCCTCGGCGAGGTGGGCCGGAACATGACCGTCTTCGAGCACGCAGGCAAGATCCTGATCGTGGACTGCGGCGTCCTCTTCCCGGAGGACAGCCAACCTGGCGTGGATCTGATCCTCCCGGACTTCAGCTACCTCGAGGGCCGCTGGGACGACGTCGTGGGGGTGGTGCTCACCCATGGCCACGAGGACCACATCGGTGCGGTGCCCTACCTGCTCCGGCACCATCGCGAGATTCCGGTCATCGGCTCGGAACTCACACTCGCGTTCATCGAGGCCAAGCTCAAGGAGCACCGCATCAAGGCCGTCACCCGCCTGGTGCGCGAGGGGCAGCAGGACTCCCTGGGGCCCTTCGATCTGGAGTTCGTCGCGGTCAACCACTCCATCCCCGACGCGCTGGCGGTCATGATCCGCACCACCGCTGGCAGCGTGCTCCACACCGGTGACTTCAAGATGGACCAGCTCCCGCTCGATGGGCGGATCACCGACCTACGCGCCTTCGCGCGTCTGGGCGAGGAGGGCGTCGACCTGTTCCTGGTCGACTCCACCAATGCCGAGGTCCCGGGATTCACCGCGCCGGAACGTGACATCGGCAAGGTGTTGTCGAACGTCTTCGCCGAGGCGGGTGGCCAGATCGTGGTGGCTTCCTTCGCCTCACACGTTCACCGCGTCCAACAGGTCCTCGACGCCGCACACGCACACGGCCGCAAGGTCGCCCTGGTCGGTCGCTCGATGGTCCGCAACATGGGGATCGCCAAGGAGCTGGGGCACCTCGACGTCCCCGAGGGCACTCTCATCGACGTCAAGCACATCACCGACTTCCCCCCGGAACAGACCGTGCTGATGGCCACCGGCTCCCAGGGCGAGCCCATGGCGGCGCTGAGCCGCATCGCCAACAAGGACCATCGCGTCTCCGTAGGACCCGGCGACACCGTGATCTTCGCGTCCTCACTGATCCCCGGCAACGAGAACTCGGTCTTCCGCGTGATCAACGGCCTGATGCGTCTCGGTGCGAAGGTGGTCCATCAGGGCAATGCCAAGGTGCACGTCTCTGGTCATGCCTCGGCCGGTGAGCTGCTCTACTGCTACAACATCGTGCGCCCGAAGAACGTCATGCCGGTGCACGGCGAGATCCGCCACCTCGTGGCCAACGGAGCGCTCGCGGTCCAGACCGGTGTGCCCGCCGAACGCGTGGTGCTCGCCGAGGATGGCGTGGTGGTCGACCTCCTCGAGGGCAAGGCCCGGATCGCCGGGGCCGTGCCGGCCGGTTATGTCTACGTCGACGGCTCCTCCGTCGGTGAGATCACCGATGCGGAGCTGAAGGACCGCAGGATCCTCGGCGAAGAGGGCTTCATCGCCATTTTCGCTGCCGTCGACGCCACGAACGGCACGGTACTCACCGGGCCGCACATCCAGGCACGCGGCATGGCTGAGGATGATGCGGTCTTCGATGCGATCCTCCCGGATGTGACCGACGCCCTGAACGAGGTGGTGGCGCGCGGCAACGCAGACACCCACCAGATGCAGCAGGCCATGCGGCGAGTCGTCGGGCGCTGGGCCGCCCGGAAACTCCGCCGCTCGCCGATGATCATTCCCACGGTGGTCGAGGCCTGAAACCCCGCCACACCGGGAGTCGTCCCGGGCGGCGTCGGCCGTGACGGTTAGCGTGGCCAGGTCATGAGTGCGCGCACCAAGAAAAACGAATCTGCCCCACGGAAGCAGCCGGCCAACGAGCGAAAGCCCCGCTCGCCGCGCTCCGCGGCTGCTGCGGCGAGCCCGAAGAAGGGGGCCGACTCTCCGCCGGAGAAGCAGCCCGCCGGTGAGTCGGCCTTGGCCCGCGATGGCATCGCCCTCGGTCTGATCGGCCTGGCGATCATCATCGCGCTGCGCGAATGGGCGGGCCTGTCCGGAATCGCGGGCGAAGCGATCCACTACGCTGCGGCCGGCGCCGTCGGCCTCCTCGCTGTGCTGCTACCCCTGGTGCTGGTCGGCCTGTCGATCCGGATGTTCCTGCGTCGTGGGCAGACGCAGGCCGATGTGCGGATCGTCATCGGTACCACCGCTCTGGTGATGGCGGTGTGCGCCCTCATCCATGTCTTCTCCGGTCTCCCGGCACCCAGCGGGGACTTCGACGCGCTCATGGCAGCCGGCGGACTCCTGGGCTGGCTCATCGGTACTCCGCTCACCGTGCTCCTCTCGGAGTGGGGTGCGGTACCGATCCTGATCCTGTTGGGTTTCTTCGCCGTCCTGGTCATCACCGGTACGCCTGTGGCCACCTTCGGCCGTCAGGTCGGCGACCTCTTCCGGCGTCTTGTCCCGGCTCGTGCGGAAGCTGAGGATGAGGTCGACCAGGAGGATCTGATCGACTCCACGCGCCCCGTGCAGCCCAAGCGACGTGGGCGCCGGGCACGAGCCGAAGCGGAGGGCGGTGCCGCGACCGAGGTGATGCCGGGTGCGTACGCGCATGACGAGGCCTTCGAGAACCCGGCCCTGCGCGGCACCCCGGACGAGGCCGTCGGTCCTACTGAGACGTCGGGTGGCGCTGCAGAACGACCAAAGCCGGCGACGCCGGGCAAGAAGAAGGTCCCGGCCGCAGGCGAGGGGGACAAGCCCGAGCTTCAGGCCCCGCCCACCGAGCCGCTGCCCGCGCGCGCCGAGCAACTCGAACTCTCGCCGGACATCACCTACACCCTGCCCTCCGACGAAGTCCTGGTGAAGGGGGCTCCCCACAAGGCCCGCTCAGCGGCCAACGATCGCGTAGTCGAGGCCCTGACTCAGGTCTTCGCGGACTTCGGCGTCAATGCCGAGGTCACCGGATTCTCCCGCGGCCCCACGGTCACCCGCTACGAGGTCGAACTCGGCTCGGGCGTCAAGGTCGAGCGCATCACGGCGCTGAGCAAGAACATCGCCTACGCCGTGGCCAGTGCCGACGTCCGGATCCTCTCGCCGATCCCCGGGAAGAAGGCCATCGGGGTCGAGATCCCCAATGCCGACCGGGAGACTGTCGCGCTCGGGGATGTGCTGCGCTCCTCGGTGGCCCGGCGGACCGAGCACCCGCTGGTGGTGGGTGTCGGCAAGGACGTCGAGGGCGGCTACGTGGTGGCCAACCTCGCCAAGATGCCGCACCTGCTGGTCGCCGGAGCCACTGGGGCAGGTAAATCGAGTTTCGTGAACTCGATGATCACCTCGGTCATGATGCGCTCCACGCCCGAAGAGGTGCGCATGGTGCTGGTGGACCCCAAGCGCGTGGAGCTGTCCATCTACGAGGGCATCCCGCACCTGATCACCCCCATCATCACCAACCCCAAGAAGGCTGCCGAAGCCCTGGACTGGGTGGTGCGGGAGATGGACGCGCGCTACGACGATCTCTCCTTCTTCGGTTACAAGCACATCGATGACTTCAATGCCGCGGTCCGTGCCGGGCACGTCACCCCGCCTCCGGGCAGTGAGCGCAAAGTCGCGCCCTATCCGTACCTGCTGGTGATCGTCGATGAGCTGGCCGACCTGATGATGGTCGCTCCGCGCGACGTGGAGGCCGCGATCCAGCGCATCACCCAGCTTGCTCGCGCTGCCGGGATCCATCTGGTGCTCGCCACCCAGCGCCCCTCGGTGGACGTGGTCACCGGCCTGATCAAGGCGAACGTTCCTTCACGGCTCGCCTTCGCGACCTCCTCCCTGGCGGACTCGCGCGTGGTGCTCGACCAGCCGGGCGCCGAGAAGCTCATCGGCCAGGGCGATGCGCTCTTCTTGCCCATGGGATCTGCCAAGTCGATGCGCGTGCAGGGCGCCTGGGTCACCGAATCGGAGATCCACGCCGTCGTCGAGCACGTGAAGTCCCAGCTCAAGCCCACCTACCGCGAGGACGTCGTCCCCTCGGTGCAGAAGAAGCAGATCGACGAGGACATCGGTGACGACCTCGATCTGCTGCTGCAGGCCACAGAGCTCGTGGTCACCACCCAGTTCGGGTCGACCTCGATGCTGCAGCGCAAGCTGCGCGTCGGCTTCGCCAAGGCCGGGCGGCTGATGGACCTGCTCGAGTCACGCGAGGTCGTCGGGCCCACGGAGGGCTCGAAGGCCCGCGACGTGCTCATCAGCCCCGATGACCTGCCGGCCACCCTGGCGCGGATGCGCGGCGAGGAACCCGAGGAGGACGAGACCGTGGGCTACGGCGAGGACTCCGTCTCGACCGGCACCGACGACCAGGACGCTGAGAGCGTCACCCGTGCGCTCCCGGCCGACCGTTACGCCGAGGGCACGAGCGGTCATCTGCCGCCGGCCGCCGACAGCTGGGACGACGAGGAGGACGAGGGCGATGAGGACGCCTGGGGCCTCACCGATCGCCGCTGACTCGGGCTGAGGCTGGTCCTCCCCGGGCGGCGCTGCCGCCGGGCGCACAGCGCTGGCCTACTCCTGCGAGCGTGGGACGACCACGACCGGCTCACCACTGGGCTCGGGCGCCTCGGGCCGTTCGAGCTCCGTGCCCATCACCTCGGTGACTCGCGCGTATCGACGTTCCAGATCGGCTTCGCTCAGCTGGAGTCCGCTAGGGCGCTCGGCCGGATCGGTCTCGAGCAGTTCCGCCAGAGGCCAGATTCGCTGCGCGCCCAACCGGTCGACGGTGTTGGCCGCCCACTGCAGGTCGGTCACCTGAGCCACGCCCTCGGTATCGACGGCCACGGTGGCCACGACCATCGTTCCCGTGGCCGTCTCCATGATGCAGCAGAGCTCGTCCTGGTTGGAGATGAAGTTGCCCATGGACCACACCACGGGCATGCCGGTTCCGTGGGGGCCGCCGTCGAGGGTCTCGATGGGTTGGGGGGTGTGGGAGTGGTTGCCGTAGATGAGGTCGATCTGGCCGTCGGCGGCCAGTGCTTCGGCGATCTCGAGTTGTTCGGTGACGGGTTCGTGGACGTATTCGATGCCCCAGTGCAGGGAGGCGATGACGAGGTCTGCGCCGTCTTCGCGGGCTTGGCGTGCTTGTTCGCTGAGGCGGTCGGGGTCGGCGTCGGAGACCATCCAGGGTTGATCGGCCGGTGGGGGCAGTCCGTTGTCGATGGTGGTGCCGGCGATGTGGGCGATGGTGATTTCTCGTCCGCCGCGTTCGAGGACGTAGAGCTGGGGTTGTTCGGCTTCGGTCTCGGTGCGCGCGGTGCCCACATGCCCCATCCCCGCCTCATCGAGCAGATCGAGTGTGCGCATCAGGCCGGCGCTTCCGCGGTCCATGGAGTGGTTGGTGGCGGTGTTGCAGCCGTCAAAGCCCAGCTCACCGAGACCGGCGATGAGCTCATCGGGCGCGCCGAACATCGGATAGGCGGTGACCTGTTCGCCCTCCGGGGCGATGGGTACCTCCAGGGAGCACAGAGCGAGGTCCGCGCCGGCGATCCAGTGCTCCACCCCGGCCATCAACGGGTAGAAGTCCCAGCCCTGTCCATCGCCGGGCCAGGTCTGCGTGCAGTTCTGCGGGTAGGCCTCCCAGGCATCTCCGGTGGTGGCCCAGTCCGCGGAGCAGTTCACGGTCGCATGGGGGAGGACGTCACCCGAGGAGACGATGGTGAACTCGGCCGGCTCGAACTCCGGTTCAGGTTCCTGCGTGGGTTCCGGGCTGGTCTCGGGATCCGGGCTCGGCTCGGCACCGGGCTCCTCGGATGTCGGTTCCGGGCTCGGGTCAGCGCCGGAGACGGCGGAGTCGGGGGTGCTCGGCGTGCAGGCCGCGACCGCGACGAGGGCGGCGATCGCCACGGCGGAGCGCCTGCGCGCCAGTCGAGGGGAGGTCATGGCCCGGAGGCTACCCGTGCTCACTGTTCGCGTGGCACCACCACGGCGGGTGTGCCGCTGGATTCCGGGGCACTGGAACGCTCGTGTTCCGTGCCCATGACCTCCTGGAGCCGGGCGTAACGCGCGACCAGAGTCGTCTCGGAGAGCGTCAATCGCGCTGGCCGCTCGGCCGGATCAGCATCGAGAAGTTCGGCGATGGGGTAGAGGTACTGCTGACCGTCGCGGTCGTTGGCCACGCCGGCCCACTCAAGACCGGTGACCCGGACCTCACCCGTGGCCGCTGCTTCGACGGTCGCGACCACCATGGTCCCGGTCGC
Source organism: Bogoriella caseilytica (assembly GCF_003752405.1). Classification (NCBI taxonomy): domain Bacteria; kingdom Bacillati; phylum Actinomycetota; class Actinomycetes; order Allobogoriellales; family Allobogoriellaceae; genus Allobogoriella; species Allobogoriella caseilytica. The sequence continues at coordinate 2,707,740 of NZ_RKHK01000001.1, forward strand.
CGTCTCGGGTGCGCAGCAGTGGTCACTCTGGTTGGAGATGAAGTTGCCCATGGACCACACCACGGGCATGCCGGTTCCGTGGGGGCCGCCGTCGAGGGTCTCGATGGGTTGGGGGGTGTGGGAGTGGTTGCCGTAGATGAGGTCGATCTGGCCGTCGGCGGCCAGTGCTTCGGCGATCTCGAGTTGTTCGGTGACGGGTTCGTGGACGTATTCGATGCCCCAGTGCAGGGAGGCGATGACGAGGTCTGCGCCGTCTTCGCGGGCTTGGCGTGCTTGTTCGCTGAGGCGGTCGGGGTCGGCGTCGGAGACCATCCAGGGTTGATCGGCCGGTGGGGGCAGTCCGTTGTCGATGGTGGTGCCGGCGATGTGGGCGATGGTGATTTCTCGTCCGCCGCGTTCGAGGACGTAGAGCTGGGGTTGTTCGGCTTCGGTCTCGGTGCGCGCGGTGCCCACATGCCCCATCCCCGCCTCATCGAAGACCTCGAGGGTGTGCACGACCCCGGCAACGCCTCGGTCCATCGAGTGGTTGTTCGCCGTCGTGCAGCCGTCGAAGCCCAACTCGCCCAACCCGGCCACGATCGGTGCCGGGGCGCCGAAGGTGGGGTAGTAGGTGATCTCCTGGCCCGGAGGGGCGATGGGTACCTCCAGGGAGCACAGAGCGAGGTCCGCGCCGGCGATCCAGTGCTCCACCCCGGCCATCAACGGGTAGAAGTCCCAGCCCTGCCCACCGCCGGCCTCCGTCGCTTCCCGCTCGGCAGAGAGCACCACCCACGGGTGGGGGAGGACATCACCGGAGGAGACGATGGTGAACTCTGCGGCCTCGAACTCGGGCTCCGGCTCGACGTCGGGCGACTCCGGAGCGACCTCCGGCGTCTCCGGCTCGGTGGCGGGCGTCTCCGGCTCCGGGGCGGCAGTGCGACTCGGCGCGTGGGGCGGATCGGGGTCGGACACGCCCGGGCTGCTGGGTGTGCATGCCAGGAGCGTCAGCGCCGCCGCGAGACTCGGGCCGATCACGAATCGGCGGCGGCGCGCGGCAGTGTGGACAACCCTCATGAGCGCGAGGTTACCGGCACGGGAGCCGTGCTCTGGCGAGAAACCTGGCACGGCGACACGCCAGCCCAGGGGCCTGGGAACGCCACTGTGGCGTGCCGAGCGCCCATAACGATCCGGTCGCACTCTGGTGAACCGCCGCACAGTGACTTTCGGGTCTATCGTTGCCGTCCTATGGTGTCCCTCGTGTCTCAAGAGCAGTCAACCTCTACGGAGACTGACGTACCAGCTGAGCAACCCCCGTTGCTGAACATCGCCAACGCACTGACGGTGCTGCGGCTGGTTCTCGTCCCGGTCTTCATCGCCATCTTCCTGGCCGGCGCCGTCGGCGACCTCACCGGAACGGTCGGATACTCGCTGACCGCGCTGGGCGTTTTCGCTCTGGCCGCGGCCACCGACAAGCTCGACGGCTCGATCGCGCGCGCCCGCGGCCTGGTCACGAACTTCGGCAAGCTCGCCGACCCCATTGCCGACAAGGCGCTGGTCATCGCCGCCCTGGTGTTGCTTTCCTGGTCCACGGTGCTGCCCTGGTGGGTCACCATCGTCATCATCGTGCGTGAGCTCGGCATCACCCTGCTGCGCTTCGTGATGGTCCGGCGCGCCGTCATGGCCGCCTCCCAGGGCGGCAAGATCAAGGCCGTCTTCCAGTTCGCCTTCATCATGGTGCTCCTGGTGCCGTGGGGGCAGATGGTCCCCGGTGGCGTGGCTGACGTGCTGCACCTGGCTGGATGGGCATTGGCCCTGATCGCCGTGGCGATCACGGTGGTGACGGGTCTGGACTACGTCGTCAGTGCCGTGCGCATCTCCCGCTCCACCCAGCAGGAGCGGCAAGCTCCCACAGCCGACTCTGCGTCTGCTGCGGAGGAGGACTCCCTGCACGCCGGCCACGAGCTCGACGACGTCTGCTCCTCCTTGGAGCGCGCACCAGAACAGGAACTGCGCTGAACGATCCTGATTCACCACGCCCGCACTCGGGAGACCGATCCCGAGGGCAGGCTGAGGGTCGCACCGAAGTGGCTCAGGTGGGCCACGTCAGCCCAGAAGCGGCGGGCCGGGCTTCGCGCGCCCAGGCCGTGATCGCCGCACTCAACGCCCGCGGCGTCACCCTGGGCATCGCGGAGTCCCTGACCGGGGGAATTCTGTGTGACGCCTTCGTCTCGGTCCCCGGGACCTCCGCAGTGCTGCGTGGCAGCGTCACCGCCTACGCCCCGGATGCGAAGTCGCGGGTCCTCGGCGTGGACAGTGCGTTGCTCGATGAGCACGGCACCGTGCACCCGGAGGTCGCACGGCAGATGGCACGCGGGGCGTGTGAGATCTTCGAGGCCGACTACGCCGTGGCCACCACCGGCGTGGCCGGTCCCGGGCCTTCGGACGGACACCCCGCCGGGACTGTCTACCTCGCGGCCATCGGCCCGCGCGTGACGGCCACCCGGTACCTGCTTCTGTCCGGCCCTCGCGCTGCAGTGAGGACAGCGGCGGTCGAGGCGGGGCTGGCACTGCTGGGTGAGGTGCTCCGAGATTGAGACGGGGAACAAAGCAAGGCGCCGTGTCGTTCCATCCGTGTAGCGTAGAAAACCATCACAGGGCTGGGTCGCCAGTCAGCCCGAGGTATCGGGGAGAGGAGGCAGGGAAATGATCATGTTCCGCCGGGAAATCGGGGACGTGCTCCGCGAGGCGCGCCAACGTCAGGGTCGGACCCTGCGTGAGGTCTCATCAGCTGCACGGGTGTCGCTGGGATATCTCTCCGAGGTCGAGCGAGGCCAGAAGGAAGCCTCCTCAGAGTTGCTTGCCTCGATCTGCGAGGCTTTGAACGTGCCGTTGAGCTTCGTCCTGCGCGCCGTCTCGGATCGTGTGGCCGTGGTGGAGGGCGTCGCGATTCCGGACACCGTGCCGGAGGACCTGTTCCGGCCCGAGGATCTGCTCGGCGACCGCGATCTGCTCGAACCGGTCGGCTGAGACCCTTCTCGCTGTGGCCGGATGTGCCCGGTCCGTCAGGGCCGGGCACATCCGCACCTCCCGTGCGCGCACCGGGTCAGCTCTGCCGCTGGCAGCCGGGGCACCAGAAGATCGGCCGCGTCCCCAGGCCTGATCCAGGCTCCCCGATGCCGGCATCGGGATCACCGGCCTGAGCCACGCCTCGTGCGATGAGCTGGCCGCAGCGACGGCACGGCCGGTTGAGTCGGCTGTGCACGTTGCTCCGGGGACCCTCCTCGCCCGTGGCGGTCGGGGTGCGCGCCATCGCGGAACGCCACATGAGCTGACGTCCGGCGCTCAGCAGGGCTGTCGCGGTCTCGGCGTCGAGGTCACCGCAGGCCAACCACGGCCACACTCGATGGTGCCAGAGCGTCTCCGCGCAGTAGATGGTGCCGAATCCGGCGATGACGCGCTGATCCAGGAGCGCTTCGCAGACGGGTCGCTGGCCTTGGTCCACCAGACGTACCGCACTCGCAGGGGCATCGAAGTCCGGCGCCAGTACATCGGGTCCGAGGTGACCGATGACCTGGTGCTCATCACGCGTGGCCACGAGATTCACCATCCCGAGTTCGATTCCCAGCGCTGTCCAGGCCGGGGTCGCGAGCACTGCCCGCACGCGAGGTGAGCGGTCCGCCCTTCGCCCGCTGCCGCGTCCCGCGGAGGTCAGCTCGGACGTGGCGATGATCCGCCATACCCCGTCCATCCGCAGGTGTGTGTGCAAGGTCCGGCCATCATCCAGTCGCGCCAAGAGGTTCTTGCCGTGCGTCGCGTGGCCGGTGATCACCCGGCCACGGAGGTCGTACCCGCCTACGCTCGGCCACCGCAGTTCACCGCGGCTGAGCCGTTGCCCCGCCAGGGCCTGGTCCAGTCGGCGCGCCACACGCAGCACGATGTCACCCTCGGGCACGGTTTCTCCCGCCTAGCCGGCCGCCCGGATCGCCCGGAGCGCGGCATGAAGCTGGGCCAAGCCGGGCTGACCGGGAGCGGAGGAGCGCCCGGCGCTGGCGAAGGTCCCCGCTGATCCGAACAGGTGACCGGTCAAGCGGGTCACCATCCCTATGGCTCCCATGGACATGGTCATGACGGGCGTGTGGTGGTGCGCAGTGAACTCGGCGGTGGCCTCCAGCAGGGCCGCGGAGTCGCGCGGAGAGCCCGGTGTGACCGCCAGCTTCACCACCTCAGCACCCGTGGCCTGCATGGCGAGCAGGTGATCGACCATGGCATGCACCGGTGGGGTGTGTGCGAAGTCGTGCGCGGAGACCACGACGGCGGTGCCGTTCTCGCGCGCGCAGGCCCGGATCTCCTCGACGAAGGCGCCACCGTAGGCGAACTCGACATCGACGGCTGCCACGCCGGCGGTCGAGGCGAGGGCGGTCAGGATCTGCATACTGTCCGCGTTGCGGACACCAGCGGCACCACCTTCGTCGGCAGAGCGCAGCGTTGCGAGCAGCGGGACGGGGGAGAGCACGCCGCTCACGGCGCGAGCGGTCTCCGCGGCGTGGTGGGCATCGAGCGTGGCGAGGTGATCGGCACGCCATTCCACGACGTCCGGCCGCTCACCCGCGCCGAGGGCGGCCAGCGACGCCGCCTGAGTGAGCACATCGGCGGGCTGCGCCGCGAGGACGGGCACCAGGACGGCAGGGGAGCGCTCCGGAGCGAAGGGCAAGGGCATCACCTGCGCATCGTAGGCCCCGCGTGCTTCCCGAGCCGAGCCGCCTCGAGCAGCCCGGTGGCCAGTCCCCCGGCCACTCCCAGGACAGCACAGGAAGAGCACAAGACGAACGGCGGCATCAATGAGTTCCCACCAGCGCTCGATCTGTGACTGATTGCCCAGGGGATGAGGCTGGTCTGCGCAGGACCGCGACCTTCCGTAATCTTGACCAAGTGATCCCGGGCAACTCCACTTTTCGCTACCGCGACGCCGCCATTGTCGGCCTCTCCCACATCGAGGCTCCGCAGGTGGTGTCCTCCGCAGAGTTCGAGGAGCGCCTTGCGCCGGCCCGCAAGCGGCTGAAGCTGCCCAATAACCTGCTCGAGCGGGTCTCGGGCGTGATCGAACGGCGCTGGTGGCACCGCGATACCGACTTCGAGGACATGGCCGCGGAGGCGGGCTCCAAAGCACTGGCAGCGGCCGGCGTGGATGCCGCTGACGTGGGCCTGCTCATCAACACCTCGGTCTCCCGCGCTCAGTTGGAGCCCTCGGTCTCGGTCCGTGTGCACCACCGCATGGGTCTGCCGTCCTCCGCATTGAACTTCGACATCACCAATGCCTGCCTCGGCTTCGTGAACGGGTTGCAGATGGCCGCGGCGATGATCGATGCCGGGCAGATCGACCACGCCGTGGTGGTCAACGCCGAAGATGTGCGCGGCACCCAGGAGGACACCATCGCGCGTCTCGGACAGGACGGCACCACGCGGCAGGACTTCTCCGATCAGTTCGCCTCCCTCACGCTCGGTGACGGCGCCGCAGCCGCCGTGGTCTCGCGTGCCTCACTGCGCCCGGACGGTCACCGCATCGTCGGCGCAGTGGCGCGCTCCGGCTCCGAGCACCACCAGCTCTGCATCGGTTCGGTGGGCAAGATGAGCACCGATACCAAGGGGCTGCTCGAGAACGGTCTCAAGCTCGTGGTGGACGCGTGGCGCGAGGCCGAGGGGAACGGCTGGGAGTTCTCCGGTATGGACCGGTACGTGACTCACCAGATCTCCACGCCGTACACCAAGGCCATCATCGATGCGGTGGACCTCGACCCCCGTGCCGTGCCGATCACCTTCGACAAATGGGGCAACGTGGGGCCCGCCGCGATCGCGATGACCCTCTCGGAGCAGTCCGAGAACCTCGAACCTGGTGATCGCGTGATGTGCCTGGGGGTGGGCTCCGGCCTGAACACCGCCATGCTGGAACTCGCGTGGTGACCGGCGCCGACGACCTCACGGCGAACGAGTCCTCGGTCCGCCGCGACGAGCTCTGGCCCGGCGTTCCCGCCTCATGGTCGCATCACGGCGTCGCCGGCGGCCTTCACTGGCACTACCTCGACAACCTCACGGATCTGCGCGCCGCCGGTCTGGAGCCACGGGGCACCATCCTGGCCGTTCACGGCAACCCCACCTGGTCGTACGTGTGGCGCACCGTCCTCGATGCCGGCCTCGCCGCAGCGTGGCGCGTCGTGGCGGTCGACCAGATCGGCATGGGTCATTCCGAACGACCCCCCTCACCCCCCGGTCAGCCCCGCCGTCTCGGGCAGCGTCTTGATGATCTGGCTGCCTTCACCGACGAACTCGGATTGTCCGGCGCGACCTGGGACGGCCGGCCGGTCATCCCCCTCGGTCACGACTGGGGTGGCGTGGTGGCCAGCGGGTGGGCCGGGCGGCATCCCCGGGAGACCGCGGCACTGATCCTGACCAACACTGGCCTGCACCAGGATGAGGGAGAGCATCTGCCCGCCCTGTTGCGCCTGGCCCTGATGCCCGGCGTGCTGCCGGGTGCCACCGAGCGCAGTCCGGCCTTCCTGCAAGCCACGCTCGCTCTCGCCGACCTCGACGAGGACGTCAAGGACGCCTACCGCGCCCCGTACCGTTCTGCTCGCTCTCGTGCCGCCATCCGGGGCTTCGTGGAGGACATCCCGGCACACCCGGGGCACCCGAGCCACGAGACCCTGGCGGAGGTGGCCGCGGGTATCAGCGACCTTGAGCGCCCCGCCCTGCTGCTCTGGGGCCCGCGCGATCCCGTCTTCCAGGAGCGTTACCTGCACGACCTGCTCCAGCGCCTCCCGCATGCCGATGTCCACCGTTTCGAGGGCGCCAGCCATCTGCTCCCGGAAGACGCCGACGTCGCCGGGGTCGCGTTGCGCTGGATCCAGCGCAGGATCGACGGCCTTCCGGCTGCCGGGCCGCTGACCACCGACCCCACGGGGACCGAACGACCCTTCCAGCCGATCTGGTCGGCCATGCAGGAGCAGGGATCCGATCCCCAGTCTGCAGCTCGTCCGGCGGTCGTTGCCATGACCGAGGACGCCGGGCCGCAGATCACCACCTGGGGGGAGCTGCTCGAACGCACCGAGCACCTGGCCCTGGGTCTGAGCGACTCCGGCGTCCGGGCCGGGCAGCGGGTCTCCTTGCTCATCCCGCCCGGCCCGGAGCTCACGGCGGCCCTCTTCGCCGTGCTCCGCCTCGGAGCGGTGGCGGTGGTTGCCGACGCCGGGCTGGGCGTGAGCGGACTGACCCGCGCGGTCCGCGGCGCACGCCCCGACCACATCATCGGCATCGAGCGCGCGCTGGCCGCTGCGCGCACGCTGCGCTGGCCCGGGCAGCGCTACCTCGCCGCGGGCCTGGAGAGCAGCCCGTGGCGGCGGCGTGCCCTCGGCTATGCCGGCACCACCGGCGAGCTGGTGGAACGCGGCGAAGGAATGGCCCGTCGCGGCGCGAGCTTGCCCGGTGAGCCTGCGCCCGAGGACGACGCCGCGATCCTGTTCACCTCCGGTTCCACCGGACCCGCCAAGGGCGTGGTCCACACCCACCGGAGCCTGTCCGCGATGGTCGCCACCGTGGCAGAGATCTGCCAGCTATCGCCGGAACGGCCCTTCGTGGCGGGCTTCGCGCCCTTCGCCCTGCTGGGCACGGCCACTGGGGCGCCGAGCGCTGTTCCGGCGATGGACGTCACCGCTCCGGCCACCCTCACCGCCGCGGCACTGGGGGAGGCGGCAGCGGCCATCGGCGCCAGTGCCGTCTTCGCCTCGCCCTCGGCGCTGGAGAATGCCGTCCGCACCGCGGGAGGCCTGAGCGGCGCCGGCCGCGAGGCGCTGGCACAGGTCGAGATCTTCCTCTCCGCCGGTGCTCCCATCTCGGCCTCGCGGCTCGCCCGGGCTCAGCAACTGCTGCCGAATGCCTCGCTGCGCACGCCCTATGGCATGACCGAGGCTCTCCCGGTCACCAACATCTCCCTCGAGGAGATCCTCGAGGCCGAATCCCAGGCCGCCGGCGTCTCTCCTGCGCGGCGCGGAACCTGCGTGGGGTTCCCCGTGCCGGGCGTCGAGGTGCGGATCGCCGCGGTGGAGGCCGGTGCCCGTGTGGGTGACCCGACCCAGGACCCTCACGTCACCGGTGAGGTGGTGGTGCGCGGCCCGCACGTGAAGGATCGCTACGACCGGCTCTGGGCCACCGAGGATGACTCGCGCACCTGGCCCGGCTGGCACCGCACCGGGGACGTCGGTCACCTCGATACCTCCGGCAGGCTCTGGATCGAGGGCCGGATGGCGCACCTCATCACCAGCGACCGCGGCATCGTGACCCCCGTCGGCATCGAGAACGCCGTGCTGGATCTGCCCGGGGTGCTGCGCGCAGCAGCGGTCGGCGTGGGGCCTGCCGGCACGCAGCGCCTGGTCGTGGTCGTCGAGACGGACCCCGCGTTCCACCGTGGTGCCCTCGCCGCGCCGGGCCTGGCGCCGCCCGGCCTGAGCCGCGCGGTCCGCTCAGCCTGCGCCGATGCCTTTGCCAGCGACCCGGTCGTCCCGGTCTCCGCCGTCCTGCGGGTACCGGTCATCCCGACCGACGTTCGGCACAACGCCAAGGTCGACCGATCACGGCTGGCCACCTGGGCCGCCGGCGTGCTCGCCGGCGGAAAGGTCGGTGCCCCATGACCACTGCTTCCCAGGGTCAGGACGTCATGCGGGTGCTGGTCACCGGCGCCTCCGGCATGCTCGGCCGCTCCGTGGCCGAGGCCCTGGTGGCTCGCGGAGACCAGGTCACCGTGTTGCAGCGCCGGCCGGCCGGTATCGACGGGGCCGGCGAGATCCTCGGCTCCATCGATGACGAGTCTGCCGTTGCCCGCGCCGTCTCCGGCCAGGATGCCGTCATCCACCTCGCCGCGAAGGTCACCATGACTGGCGACCTTGAGGAGTTCGAGCGTGTCAACATCCATGGCACGCGCTCGCTATTGGGTGCGGCTCGTCAGGCGGGCGTGACCCGCTTCGTGCACCTGTCCACACCCTCGGTGGCCCACACCGGCTCCTCGATCGTGGGCGAGGGCGCCGGTCCGGCCGATCCCTTCGGCACGCGAGGCCCCTACGCACGTACCAAGGCCGCGGCGGAGATCGAAGCGCTCGGCGCCGATTCCGCGGGGTTCTCCGTGGTGGCCATCCGGCCGCACATCGTGTGGGGCCCAGGAGACACCCAGCTCGTGCAGCGGGTGGTGGACCGGGCCAGTGCCGGGCGGCTCCCCATCCTCGGTTCCGGCGCCGCTCTGGTGGACACCACTTACGTCGACGACGCCGTCTCGGCGATCGTGGCGGCCGTGGACCGCGCGGAGGCCCCAGAGGTCCACGGCCGGGCCTTCGTGGTCAGCGGAGGCGATCCACGGCCGATCGCTGACATTCTGTCCGCTTGGTGCGAGGCCGCCGGGGTCCGGCCGCCGAGCCGCCGGTTGCCTCCAGCTCTCGCCAAGGCAGCGGGCTCTGCGGTGGAAGGGCTGTGGACAGTCCTGCCGGAGCGCCTCACGTCCCGGCTCTCCGACGACGGCGTGCCACCGATGACGCGCTTCCTCGCCGAGCAGCTCTCGACCGCTCACTGGTTCGACATCCGCCGTACCCGGAAGGCCCTGGACTGGGAGCCGCAGATCGGCTTCGAGGCGGGAACCGCTGCACTGGCACGGGCCTACCGTCGCCAACACCGCATGCTGCGAGCCCGGTAGCGTGGTGTCCGGCCGATGCACCTAAGGCTTGAGGAGGACTGATGCGGCAATCCACGACGCCGGTGCGCCGGATGGCCCTGACGGCGCTCGCCGCCTGCGCCCTGGCCGTGGCGGCCTGCTCGGGGACGGCTCCGGCCGAGGATCCGCCGTCCCCCACGCCCACGGCGAGCCCGACAGAGGACCCGGAGCAGGAGGAGAGTGACGAGACAGAGCAGTCGCTGCTGACCGCTGAGTCACGGCTGCCGGAGGCCACCACCGTCATCGAGGGTGAGACGCCGGCCGAGATCGCTGCGCAGACGGCCACCACCTTCTTCACCTACGCACCCGTCGTGGTCGTGGCCGTCCCGGGGAGCACCAGCGCGGGTGACCTGGCGCGTGAACTCGGTTTGCCCGCCCTGCTCACCGAAGAGCCCTCCGAGGAGCCAGACGAGGACGGCGAGGACGGCGAGGACCCGGCTCCCGACCCGGACGGTGAGGAGCCGGCCGAACCTGAGGATGAGGCTGAGGAGAGCGCCGGGGCGCAGTCCTCTGCCGTGCCGACCCAGCAGGCCAGCGCGAGCACCGGACAGCACCGCGCCCTGCGTGCCGAGAACGCCGACCCCGGCGACGGCTACGAGGACGAGGACGATGCCGAGGGCGATCCTGACAGCGAGAGCACTGACGACGAGGGTGCCGAGGAGGCGCCGGAGCTCACGCCGGAGGAGCAGGCACTCCTCGGGGCGCTCGAGGAACTCGGCACCGAGGTGGTGCTCCTTCTCGGTGAGGCCGAACTCCCCGAGGAGGCCGAGGTCGAGGTGGTCACTGACGTGAGCAGCCTGCCGCAGACCGCGCCAGCCCTGCGGGATGCCCGGGACGCCTTGGTGCTGACCACCGGAGGCCACGGCTATGGCGCGGCACAGGCCACGGCCCAGGCTGCCGGCGCCCAGATCCTGGAGGTGCCGGGCGGGCACCCGGGTGAGACCAGCGACCTGGTCGCCGAGATCGCCGACCGCAATCCCGCGGTGGTCGTGGCCCTGGGCTCCGCCTTCGGTGACGAGGAGACCCTGCGCTGGCGCATCGATGCCGCCGCCACGGGCGTGAACCTCCCCGGCGGAGGCCAGCTGATCGTGCCCGACAAGACCTACGTGGCGCTGTACGGCAGCCCTGGCTCCTCCGCCCTGGGCATTCTTGGACAGCAGGGCATCGAGGACACCATCGCGCTCGCTGAGCAGTACGCAGCCGACTATGCGCCGCTCACCGAGAACACCGTGGTGCCCACGATGGAGATCATCACCTCGATCGCCACTGCCGATCCCGGTGACGGCGGGATGTACACCCGCGCCCTGGCGATCGACCAGATCCGGCCACTGGTCGATGCCGCGGGGGAGAACGACCAGTACGTAGTGCTGGATCTGCAGCCGGGGCGCCTCGACTTCCTCACCCAGGCCCGGATGTATGAGGAACTGCTGCTCGAACCGCACGTGGGGCTGGCGCTGGACCCAGAGTGGCGTCTCGAGGACGACCAGGTGCACCTCGCCCAGATCGGCTCGGTGGACGCCGCCGAGATCAACGAGGTGGTCGACTATCTCGCCGACCTCACCCAGGAGAACCATCTCCCGCAGAAAATGTTGATCCTGCACGCCTTCCGCAACTCGATGATCCCTGACGTGCAGGATGTGGACCTCTCCCGGCCGGAGCTGGCTGTCGTGCTGCACGCCGACGGCCAGGGGCCACCCAGCGCCAAGCACACGACGTGGCGGACCCTACGCGAGCATGCCTCCAACATCGAGTGGTGGGGGTGGAAGAACTTCATCGATGAGGACGAGCCCATGCTCACCCCGGAGGAGACCATCGATCAGGTCGACCCCGAACCGATGTTCATCTCCTACCAGTAGCCGGGACCTCTTCGCCGGCGGCGACCGGGCCCGGCGCGGTACCCGTGCCGAAGGGCTGACCGCCGAGCGCCTCACGGCCGTGCTCGCTCCACCAGGCGCCCAGATCGGGCCCGGCCGGCACGATCTGAGTGGGATTGATGTCGGTGTGGACCACGTAGTAGTGCCGCTTGATCTGCTCGAAGTCGGTGGTGTCGCCGAATCCTGGTGTCTGGAAGAGATCGCGCGCATAGGCCCACAGGGCCGGGAACTCGGTGAGCTTGTTCCGGTTGCACTTGAAGTGGCCGTGGTAGACGGCGTCGAAGCGCACCAGCGTGGTGAACAGCCGCACATCCGCCTCCGTGAGTGACTCGCCCATGAGATATCGCTGCCCGGAGAGACGTTCCTCCAGCCAGTCCAGTGCCACGAAGAGCCGCTCGTAGGCATCCTCGTAGGCCTGCTGAGAACCGGCGAAGCCGGTGCGGTATACGCCGTTGTTGACCTCGGTATAGATGCGCTTGATGACCGGGAGCATGTCGGCCACGAGGTCCGCCGGGACCAGGTCCGGGGCGCCCTCGCGATGGTGCGCGCGCCACTGGGTGGACAGGTCGAAGGTCAGTTGCGGGTAGTTGTTGGTCACGACACCGCCGGAAGGGATGTCCACCAGTGCCGGCACGGTGATGCCGCGCGGGTAGTCGGGGAAGCGGGCGAAGTAATTCTCCTGCAGCCGTTCGGTGCCCAGCACGGGGTCGCGGCCGCCTTCGTCGAGATCGAAGGTCCAGGAACGCTCGTCGTGGGTAGGCCCGGGGGTGCCCAGCGAGATGACCTGCTCCAGGCCGAGGAGGCGGCGGATGATGATCGAACGGTGCGCCCACGGGCAGGCTCGCGCGGCCACCAGCCGGTACCGCCCGGGCTCGACCGGCCAGGCCTGCGCGCCCTCGGTCAGGCCCTGCCAGCGCGGATCCCCGATGGTCGAGGCCTCCTCACGCGGAGCCGACTGGACGGCGTCGACATCGGCGACCACGCGGTCCTCGATGTAGTTCGTGTCTCGGACGAACTCCTGGCCCGCGGTGGTGTACTTCCCGCCCGTGCGGTGCTCGGGGCGGTCTGAACCGTGCTGCTCGCTGGTGGTCATGGACCGAGCCTATGGCCTGCGCACGCGCCGTGCTCAGCGTGCGCAGGCCCGGGTGCTCAGCCCGCGAAGCGGGTGGGTCGCTCGACGACGCCGCCGCTGCGCGAGTACACCGGCACGCCGCCGATGACGGTGTGTTCCACGTGGCTGTAGACATCGAGGGGGTCGCCGGACCAGACCACGACATCGCCGTCCAGACCCGGCCGCAGCGCCCCGACCCGGTCATCGAGGCCGAGGATCTCGGCCGGGTTGATGGTCAGTGCCCGCAGGGCCGTCTCGCGGTCCAGGCCGGCCTTCACCGCGAAGGAGGCCTGGTGGACCAGGAAGTCGATCGGCACCACCGGTGCGTCCGTGGTGATGGCGACCTTCACTCCCGCCTTCGCCATGGCGGCGAGGCTCTCCATGGCGCGGTCCTTGAGCTCGACCTTGGAGCGCGAGGTGATCATCGGGCCGTAGATGACCGGGATGTTCTTCTCGGCGAGGACATCGGCGATCTTGTGACCTTCGGTGCCGTGGTTGACCACGAGCTTGTAGCCGAACTCCTCTGCGAGGCGGATCGCAGTGGCGATGTCATCGTGACGGTGGGTGTGCTGGTCCCAGTACAGTTCCCCGGCGAGCACGCGGGCGAGTGTCTCCTTGGTGAGGTCGCGTTCGAAGGGCTTGCCCTCCTCCTCTGCGTGGTCACGCTTGGCGGCATAGTTCGCCGCGGCCACAAAGGCCTCGCGGATGACCTTGGCGATGCCGAGCCGGGTGGAGGGGGTTTGCTTGCGCTCGCCGTAGACGCGCTTGGGGTTCTCGCCGAGCGCGGACTTGATCGAAACGGTGTCCTTGATGATCTGCTCGTCGACGGTGCGACCGCCCCAGGTCTTGATGGCGGCGGTCTGGCCGCCGATCGGGTTGCCGGAGCCGGGCTTGATGACCGCAGAGGTCACGCCCCCCTTGAGGGCATCACGGAAACCTTCCTCATCGATGTTGATGGCATCGATGGCGCGTACCGCAGCCATATTGGTGCCGGTCATCTCGTTGACGTCACCTCCGGCGGGCCCGATGCCCTCCTCGTGCACGCCCAGATGGGCGTGGGCATCGACGAATCCGGGCAGAACCCACTGCCCGGTGGCGTCGATGACCTCGGCGTCGGCCGGGAGGGCGAGGTCGGTCCCGACGGCGGTGATCCGCCCCTCCTCGATGAGCACGGTGCCGCCGTCGATGGGCGCGCCGTCGATCGGCACGACGTATCCGCCGGTGATGGCCAATGATGTCGGTGAGGTGTGAGTCATGCCGCCAGCTTGCCATCAGTGCGCGAGGGCATGTGACCTGGCAGTGTTAAGGCTCACGCCGCACCAGCCCGACCCCGGGCACAGGCCAAGGAGGAAACGGTGAACGCAGCACGCAAGGGTGCCGATGGCTCCGAGAACACCACATCCAGCCAGAGCGGTAGCGGCCGCGAGGCCGCAGCAGCACCCGCGTCACGGCCAGCCCAGGGTGCGCCCGGCTCCGCGACCTCAGGGAGTGCCGGCGGCGCGCAGCGCGGCACCAGCCGTGCGCCCGCCCGGGACGAGCCGGCGGCGGGCCGGGACAAAGCGATCGTGTCCTGGATCGCCCTGCTCGTGGCGGTCCTGCTCACCGTCTGGGAGGCGATCTCCTCGTTGCACCTCGGCGGTATCGATCCGGCCAACGACCCCTCGGCATGGAACTCGTTCTACCCGGTCTCCCTCTTCGTGACCCTCGTGCTCGGGCTGGCCGCAGCGGTACTCGGCATCGTCGGCATCGCCCAGCGCCGCCAGCCCCGATGGCCAGGGCTGGCCGGGCTCGCTGTCGGCCTCTACGCCTTCGTGGGCGCCGTCTTCGCCTGGGTGGGTGGCTTGATGGACACAGGCTCCTCCCTGTGATCCGTTTCATCTCAAGCACCTGGTGGGACAGGCAATACTGAGAGCGTGAGCAGGAAGCAGCGGCGCGCTGAGCCGCCCCAGAGCGAGCGCGACCGCGACGCCGACGCCGACCTCGGCTACGAGGTCACCCCGAGTGACCGCTTCGATGACGCCGAGGAGCCGGAGGACGAGGAGTTCCTGGACGAGGACGTGCTCCTCGACCAGGAGTTGGCGCGACTCGACAGGGCCAGACCCAGCGCGCATCAGCGCGCCGGTGGAGCGCCCCGCGAACTGATCGTCGTGCTGATCATCGCCGGCGTGCTGGGCACCTGGGCCTCGGTCCAGCTGATCCTCTCGCGCATCACGCTCGCGCTGGACCCCGACGCTTCCCTCGGCTGCGATCTCAATCCCTTGGTGGGTTGCGGTGAGTTCATCACGAGCTGGCAGGCCTCAGCCTTCGGCTGGCCGAACGCGGTCCTGGGAACGATCGGCTTCTCCGCCCTCCTGGCTGTGGGCGTTCTCTTCGCTGCGGGGGCGCGGCCCGCGACCTGGCTCTGGCGCGGGCTGGCCGCCGGCACCACCTTCGGGATCGGCTGGGTGATCTGGTTCCAGTACCACGCCCTGGTGAACTTCCGCATGCTCTGCCCGTACTGCCTGGTGGTCTGGGCCGTGACGATCCCGGTGTTCGTCCACGTGATGGCGCGGGCGGCGCAGGGCGGCCACCTGCCTCTCGGTGAGCGCCTGACCCGCTTCCTGGTGATGGACCGCTGGCTCATCATCGCCGGCTGGTATCTCGCTCTGGTGGTCCTGATCGCCGTGTGGTTCTGGGACCAGTGGCGGTTGATCTTCGGCTTCTAGCCCGCTGGGCGCCCGGCTCTCAGAGCGCGGGCGAGCCCATCTCGCGTGGCACCTGGGAACCGTGTCCCGCGCGCCGCAGTGCTTCGCGCAGCTTCTCGGTCGCGGCATCCAGGCGCCCGGGCGGCACATCCGGGTCGGCGTGCTCGAAGCTCAGGGAGGACTCCCCCCAGGCCGGCAGCACGTGGATGTGCAGGTGCGGGACCTCGAAGCCGGCCACGAGGATCGCTGCTCGCGGCGCATCGAAGGATTCCTCCAAGGCCGAGCCGATCCGCTTGGCCACCATCATCAGGTGGGCCACGAGGGCATCGTCGGCGTCGGTGAAGCGCTCGACCTCCTCGCGGGGCACCACCAGCATGTGCCCGTCGGAGATAGGGGCGATGGTCGCGAAGACCACGCAGTGCTCGTCGGCCCACACGAAGCGGCCGGGGATCTGACCCTCGATGATCGAGGTGAAAATGGTGGACATGCCACTCATGGTGGCAGAGTGAGCGGGGCAGGGGACAGGCCCGGTGCGTGCCGGGCCGGAGCCCGAAGGAACCGAGGAGAGCACCCATGAACGGTGAGTCGAACACCCGGCTGGCCGCGGAGACCTGGGAGTCACTCTTCCGTGCCCAGGTCACTCTGATGCGCCGCTTCGAAGCTGCGGGCGACTTCTCACCCTTGCCGGCGCGTGAGTACGATGTGCTCTTCACCCTCGCTCGCGCCCCCGGGCATCGCATGCGGCTCCGCGACCTCAACGAGTCGATGCTGCTCTCGCAGCCGTCGATGTCGCGCATGGCGGAGCGGCTCGAGCATCGCGGCCTGGTCGAGCGGTGCAAGGCTGATGATGATGCTCGCGGCCTCGTGGTCTCCTTGACGGAGAAAGGCCTGGAGCTCCAGAAGCAGGTGGGCCGCCAGCACGTGCGCTCCATCAGCCGTGAGCTCGGCAAGGCGCTCACCGATGAGGAGATGCGGACCTTGCATGAGCTCACGGTCAAGCTGCGGCTGGGCTGCCAAGCATCGGGTGGACGTTCTGCCCCGTGATCGCCTCGTCGCGGCCCGGCGGGGTGTGAGGTGTGGTGCGATAGACTCGCTGCCATGACGGCTGGACGTCTGCTCCTTACGCAGCCGCGCTGACGACAGCAGATGCCACCAGGCATCGCCTCAGCGCGGCGAACCTCCCTGCCCGGGAGGTTTTTTCATGTCAGGAGCCGTGAGACGACGCAGACGAGAAGCAAGCGAGTGAGGATCCGATGACTACCGACCCCCGCACCGGCCAGCCCCCGGCGGAGCCCGCTACTCCAGCACCGGACGGCGGCGCAGTTCCCGCCTTTCGCTACACAGCGGCGAAGGCCAACGAGATCGAACTCGCCTGGCAGCAGCGCTGGGCCGAGCAGGGGACCTTCCACGCGCCCAATCCCAGCGGTCCACTGGCCCACGGATCGGCGGAAGCGGGACCTGCGGCGGACCGCGAGCCCTTCTACCTGCTGGATATGTTCCCCTACCCCTCCGGTAAAGGGCTACACGTTGGGCACCCGCTGGGGTACATCGCCACCGACGTCGTCGGGCGTTACCAGCGCATGAAGGGTAAGAACGTGCTGCATGCGCTGGGCTACGACGCCTTCGGGCTGCCGGCCGAGCAGTACGCCGTGCAAACCGGGCAGCACCCGCGGATCACCACTGAGCAGAACATCAGCAATATGCGCCGCCAGCTGCGCCGGCTGGGCCTGGCCCACGATGAGCGCCGCTCCTTCTCCACCACGGACCCGGCCTTTGTGAAGTGGACCCAGTGGATCTTCACCCGCATCTTCGAGTCCTTCTACGACCCCGAGGCCGAACGGCCGGACGGCGGTCACGGACGGGCACGCCCGATCGCAGAACTGGTCGCCGACTATGAGAACGGATCACGTCCGATCCCGGGCGGTGCCTCCTGGGGCGAGCTGAGTCCTGCCGAGCGTGCCGAGCTGGTCGACCCCCAGCGGCTGGCCTACGTCGCCGAATCGCCAGTGAACTGGTGCCCGGGCCTGGGCACGGTGCTGGCCAACGAGGAAGTCACCAACGACGGCCGCTCCGAGGTGGGGAACTACCCGGTCTTCAAGCGGTCCATGCGGCAGTGGATGCTGCGGATCACTGCCTATGCCGACCGGCTGGCCGATGACCTGGAGGGCATCGACTGGCCCGAGAGCATCAAGATCATGCAGCGCAACTGGATCGGCCGCTCGACCGGCGCTGAGGTCGACTTCGACGTTCCCGGGCGCGAGCAGTCGCTGACGGTCTTCACCACCCGGCCCGACACGCTGTTCGGTGCGACCTTCATGGCGGTCTCTCCCGAACACCCTCTGCTGGATGAAGGGCTGATCCCCGGCACCTGGCCCGAGGGTACGAAGCAAGCCTGGACCGCCGGTGCCGCGACCCCCACCGAGGCGGTGACCAGCTACCGGGCCCAGGCCGCAGCCCGGACCGAGGCCGAACGCCAGGACGATGAGCGCACCAAGACCGGTGTGTTCACCGGAATCTTCGCTACCCATCCCGTCACCGGCGGGCCGGTCCCGGTCTTCACGGCCGACTACGTGCTGATGGGCTACGGGACGGGAGCGGTCATGGCCGTCCCGGCCGAGGACGAGCGTGACTTCGCCTTCGCCGAGACCTTTGATCTGCCGGTCATCCGCACCGTCCAGCCTCCGGAGGAGGACGTCGAGGGCGCCTACACCGGTGATGGGCCCTCCATCAACTCCGCGAACGAGCACGTGAGCCTCGACGGCCTGCACCGCGCCGAGGCCAAGGAGGCGATGATCGCCTACCTGGAGCGTGCGGGAACGGGGCGGGGCACCATCACCTACCGCCTGCGCGACTGGCTATTCGCGCGTCAGCGCTATTGGGGTGAGCCCTTCCCGATCGTTTACGACGAGCACGGCCACCCCCACGCCATCCCCGAGGAACAGCTGCCGGTGAACCTGCCGGAGGTCGAGGACTTCTCCCCGCGCTCCTTCGACGCCGACGATGTCACCTCCGCCCCGGAGCCTCCCCTGGGGAAGGCCGAGGACTGGGTACACGTCACGCTGGACCTGGGCGACGGGCCGAAGCGGTACCGCCGTGAGACCAACGTGATGCCCCAGTGGGCCGGCTCCTCCTGGTATGAGCTGCGCTACCTGGATCCCACGAACGATGACGCCATGGTCGATGCTGCCACCGAGCGCTACTGGATGGGCCCCACCGCGACCAAGCCGGCCGGGGGAGCGGATCTGTACGTCGGCGGTGTGGAGCATGCTGTGTTGCACCTGCTGTACGCGCGCTTCTGGCACAAGGTGCTCTTCGACCTGGGCCACGTGAGCTCCTCCGAGCCCTTCCACCGCCTGTTCAACCAGGGCTACATTCAGGCCTACGCCTACGCCGACGCCCGGGGTCAGTACGTGCCGGCCGAGGAGGTCGAGGCCACCGAGGGGGCCGGTGAGGTCGAGAACGGAGAGCCGGCGAGCTACATCTGGCAGGGCCAGGAGGTCTTCCGCGAGTACGGGAAGATGGGCAAGTCCCTGAAGAACATCGTCACCCCGGACGACATGTACGAGTCCTACGGTGCCGACACCTTCCGCGTCTACGAGATGTCCATGGGCCCGCTGGCAGATTCCCGGCCCTGGGACACCCGCGCCGCGGTCGGCTCACACCGCTTCCTGCAGCGCCTGTGGCGCAACGTCATCGACGAGGAGACTGGCGAGGTCACCGTCACCGATGAGCCGGCTGACGATCAGACTCGCCGCGTGGTGGCCCGCACGATCGCTGACGTCGAGGCGGAGATGTCGGCCATGCGCCCGAACACCGCTATCGCCAAACTCATCGTGCTGAACAATCACCTGACCTCCCTGGACCGGGTGCCCCGTGAAGCCATCGAGCCGCTGGTCCTCATGACCGCGCCGGTGGCGCCGCACGTGGCGGAGGAGCTGTGGGCGAAGCTGGGCCACCAGGACTCGGTGACCTACCAGCCCTTCCCACAGGCCGATCCGGCCCTCCTGGTCGAGGAGACCGTCACCTGCGTGGTGCAGGTGGCCGGGAAGGTTCGCGATCGCCTGGAGGTCGCCCCGGATATCGCCGAGAAGGAGCTGGAGGCGCAGGCGCTGGCTACTGCGGGAGTGCAGCGTGCCCTGGACGGCCGGGGAGTGCGCAAGGTCATCGTGCGGGCCCCCCGTCTGGTCAACATCGTCCCGGCTTGAGCCGGCGATCCCGAGGCGTACCGATGGTCATCCCCGCGACCCTGGATCACCTGGTGCTGGCCGGGCCTCGCCTGTCCGAGGCGGTGGAGCACACCGCGGATCTGCTCGGTGTGCGCCCCGCGGCCGGTGGTCGGCACCCCGGCGCAGGCACGGCCAACGCCCTGGTGGCCTTCACGCATCAGGGCCGGCGCTCGCCCTGGTATCTCGAGGTCATCGGCCCTGATCCGCAGCGGCAGACCACCGGTCCAGTGACCATCTTCGGGATCGATCGCCGCACGGCCCCCGCCTTGGCCACCTGGGCGATTCATCCCGAGAACATCGAGGCCACGGCACGGGCCGGCCGGGCCGCCGGGGTGCCCTACGCGGAGATCTCACCCCTCTCCCGGCGCACGCCCTCGGGTGAGCTGCTCGAGTGGCTTCTGGCGTTTCAGGAGCCCGGTGAGAGCGAGGAGCCGCTCGTCCCCTTCCTCATCGACTGGGGCAGCACAGCGCACCCGGCACTCGCCGAACTCCCCACAGTGGAGCTGCTCGGGCTGCACGCCGAGCACCCCGCACCTGAGGTGCTAAGCCGCCAGTACGCCGCCATCGGCCTCGATGTCGAGGTGCGCCCGGCAGCCCGTCCGGCACTGGTGGCCAGGCTGGCAGGGCCGGCCGGCGAGGTCGAACTGCGCTGATCCTGGGTCTCACGGGCGCGGCCCGTGCCCCTCAGCCTTCGGCAGTGGGTAGCTTGTGGGCTGTGAATACTGCCACCACTTGGACCCTGACCCATCCCTCCGGCGCCCGCCTCGATGTTGCGGCCACTGGCGCCACCGCTCTGAGCTGGCACGTCCCCGGGGCTGACGGCGCACTCGTGGATCTGCTCGACGGCTACCGTGACGCCGAGGAGCTGGCCGCCGAAGACGGCTATCGCTGCGCGGTGCTCGCGCCGTGGTCCAACCGGCTGCGAGACGCCCGATGGCGCTACGAGGGAGACATCCTCGATGTCGCTCCCGGCGTGGACGAGGAGCGCGAGGACGCCTCGCTGCACGGACTGGTCACCGATCAGTCTTTCCAGCCCGCCGGGGGCGACATCACCCCGGGGGAGACCGCGCATGAACTCACCCTCGCGACCACGATCGCGGCGCGTCCCGCCTACCCCTTCGAGCTTGAGCTGCGCGTGCACTACGCCCTGGCCGAGGGCCCGGACGGCCAGCAGAGCCTGAGCATCGAGATCATTGCGCTCAATACCGGGGATCGGCACGCCCCGGTCGGGCTCGGCTGGCACCCCTACGTGCGGTTGCCCGGTCACGCCACCATCGACGAACTTCACCTGGAGGTGCCCGCCGCCTCGGTGGTCACGGTGGACGACAAGCTCATCCCACTGGCCGATCCCCTGGAATCGACCGGCGGAAAGCTCTCCCTGACCCCGGTGGCCGGTGCGGAGATCGACCTCGCCTTTGCGGGGCTACATGCCGACGACGAAGGCATGGTGAAAACCACGCTGAGCTCACCGCGCACCGGTGACCGCTTGAGCCTGTGGCAGCGGGCCGAGGAAACCGACATCGTGCACCTCTTCACCGGTGACTTCCTCGAACGCGACCGCCGCGCTTCAGCAGCGATCGAGCCCTGCACCTTCGGTGCCGACGCGCTCAACCGCGAACTGGACGCCATGCTGATCGCCCCCGGCCACAGCCGCCGCCTGCGCGCCGAGTGGGTCTTCGAGCGCGGTCACTGAACCGTAGCCATGGCACGTGCCGTCAGCCGGCACGTGCCCTGGCTATCGGTCCGCCGTGGCGCGTGCCGCGAGAGATCAGAAGGGTGGCTGTCCCTTGGCCTCGCCGGTGGGTTCTTCCCATCGCGCCTGGGCAGTCACAACCGGACGAGCATCTTGCCGATGTTGGCGCCTCGGAACAGACTGATGAACGCTTCCGGGGCGTGATCGAGTCCATCCACGACCGTCGACTCGGCGCGAAGGCGCCCGTCGGCCAGCCAGGCCGCGGCTTTCGGAATGTACTCGCCAAAAGCGTCCAGATGGTCGGAAATCAACATTCCGCGCAAGGACAGCCGCTTCGCGTAGGCCCTGAAGAAGTCGCTCGGGCCGGCAACGGTATCGGTGGCGTTGTAGCCGCTGACCGCGCCCACGAGCGCGACGCGACCGTGGGGGTTGAGCACGTCGAGGGCTGCGTCGAGGTGATCGCCTCCTACGAGATCGAGGTAGACGTCGATTCCTTCTGGTGCGGCTTCCCGCAACTGCTCGGCGAGATCGCTCGCTGTGTAGTCCAGGGCCGCATCCAATCCGAAGTCGTTACGGAGCCGCTGCGCCTTCGCCTTCCCGCGAGCCGATCCGATCACCTTGGACGCTCCCTGCAAACGTGCGAGTTGCCCGGCGATGCTCCCGACAGCACCCGCCGCGGCCGAGACGAACACGACGTCTCCCTCGTGCACCGGAGCGATGTCCGTCAGGGCGACGTAAGCGGTCAGGCCGGTCGTGCCCAGCACACCGAGGTAGTCCTGCGGGCGCCCGATACCGGTATCGATCGGCACGACGGCGTCGCGGGTGAGTACCGCATGGCTGCGCCATCCGGCGAAATGGGAGACCGTCGTGCCTGCGGGCAACGTGTCGTCTCGGGAGTCGATGACGTGACCGATGGCGCCGCCATCGAGCGCTGAGCCCAGTTCGAACGGGGGCAAGTACGATTCGACGTCGTCCATGCGTCCTCGCATGTAAGGGTCCACAGAGATCCAGGTATTTTCTATGAGGACCTGGCCGGGCTCGAGCTCCGGCAGGTCGGCGCTGATGAGTGCGAAGTTCTCAGCGCGGGGAAGCCCCGTGGGTCGGGATCGCAGGTGAATCTCGCGCCCCGTGCTCATGATCCCCACACTCCTTCGCTCGCGGTTTCGGCGACGTAATCCGAGAAATCACGTGGTTCGCGCCCCAGCGCCCGCTGAACCCCGTCGGAGAGGTGGGCATCCTCACCGTTGCGGATGTACTCGCTCAGGGTGACAACCCCTTCGCTGACCCCGGGAGGGTAGTGCCGACTCAGGTAGTCGCGATAGGCATCCGTATCCAGGGATCGGGTGCGAATCGCGCGACCCGTGGCGGTCGCGATGGACTGCACAGCTTCGTCGACGGAGATGGCGCGTGCGCCGGTCAGCGCGTAGTACTGCCCGGCGTGACGATCGTCCGTGAGGGCGGCGCTCGCCACGGCGGAAATATCCCTGACATCCACGAAGGGGTGACGGCCCTCGCCAGTTCCGTGCACGAGTTCGCCCTCAGCGACGCCCTCCGCGAAGAAGGGCTCCTCGCTGAAGTTCTGCGCGAACCACACGGGTCGAAGGATGGTCCAGTCCGGTCCGGAATTGCGCACGATGTCTTCTCGCTCCAGCGCCTCGGTGAAACGGAGGTCGGTCCACTCACGAGCCGAGAGCAGTACCAGACGTTGCACGCCGGCTTTCGCGGCCAGGCTGGTGAACGCTGCAAGCCGATCGTTTCCGCCTGGTGCTTCGTGGGGCAGGATGTAAATGCTGTCTGCGCCGCTCACGACGGCGTCCCAGGTTCCTTCCTCATCCCAGTCGAATCGAGGGATCCCGCCTCGGGACGCGGCTCGAACCTCATGGCCGGCGTCTCGCAGTTGCGCGAATATCCGTCGTCCGGTCTTGCCGGTGACGCCGAGGACACCGATGGTCTGTTGTGTGGTCATGGCCCCATTGCATCAGCCGTGGGTGAGACGCTCAATGCTTCAACGTATTGAGCGGATACGCCATCGTCTAACGTTGGCACATGGATGCCTTGACCAACATGCTCAACGAGTTCCGCTCGGCGGGCGCGCTGCTCGGCAAGAGCCTGATGACCCCGCCGTGGTCAGTACGATTCACCGAGGGCGCATCGATGACGCTCGTGACGATGCTGCGGGGCGAGGGATGGGTGGTCCCCGACGGCGCCCCGCCGGTGCGGCTTCAGCACAGGGACGTTGCCATCGTCCAGGGGCCGACGTCGTTTACCCTCGCCAGCGAGATCGATTCGACTGTTGACGTCCTCTACGTGCTCACCGAAGACGGTGTCTGCACCGATGGAACGGGCAGTGTACTCACCGACGAGATCTGCCTGGACGTGCGAACCTGTGGGACGCGCCTGGATGCTGAGCACGCATTGCTCACCGGATCCTTTACGCTGACCGGCCGAGTTGCCGAGCGGTTGCTCGCCAGTTTCCCGCGCGTTCTCGTGGTTCCGCACCACGAACAACGATCAGCGGCTCTCAAGCTTCTCGAGGCCGAACTCGTACGTGACGAGCCCGGCCAGCAGGCGGTGCTCGGCCGTTTCCTCGATTTGGTGCTGATCGGCACCCTTCGCGACTGGCTTGCCCTGCCAGGATCGGCCGTGCCCGGGTGGCATCGAGCATCGGCCGATCCTGTCGTGGGTGCCGCCCTTGCCGCCATCCATGACGATCCGGCCCGGCCATGGACCGTCGAGAGCCTGGCTCGGACGGCACGGGCATCCCGGGCCACCTTCGCCCGCCAGTTCGCCGAGGTGATCGGCGAGCCGCCCATTGCCTACCTCACCGGGTGGAGGCTCTGTTTAGCGGCCGATCTGCTGGAACGCAGCGAGGACACGGTCGAGTCGATCGCCCGTCAGGTCGGGTACTCCAGTGCCTATGCCCTGAGCACGGCCTTCACCCGCCAGTTCGACATCCGCCCGAGCCGGTATCGGACGATGATGGCAGGCGCCGCGAGCATCTGATTATCGAGCTCCTCCACGCGTCAGCTCTCTAAATCGCACGTGCCGTCAAGCCGGCACGTGCCATGGCTATCGGTCCGCCGTGGCACCCGCCACGACGTCGTCGGGGAAGTCCTCGTCCCAGTCGTTCTCGTCAGGGACTTCCTCGTCGGAGCCGCCGCCCTCGGGAGTGTCCAGGTCAGGACTGTCCGCGTCGGCTTCGCCTGAGGTACCAATTCCGCGCCCAGCTCGCCACCGCAGAAGTTGCAGCACGACAGCGAGCGCCATGGCCACCATGCCTGCGACGGAGATGACGAGCTCGGGGTAGATCAGCGCCAAACCGCCCGCGATGAGGAGTACCCGTTCAAGGACATTGGCTCTGATCAGCAGATGCCCGGCCAAGCCGGAGGCGAGCGCGATCATCCCGACGATCACCGTGGTGAGCGCTTCGAACAGCTCGGTGATGCTGCCTTCGAGCAGGAGAGCCGGCTGCAGCACGAAGACGTAGGGGATGAGGAAACCGGCCACCGCGATGCGCAGCGCGGCCACGCCAGCCCGGAGCGGGTTCGCGCGCGCGATCCCGGCGCCGGCGTAGGCCGCCAGACACACCGGCGGGGTGATATCAGCGAGGATGCCGAAGAAGAACACGAACAGGTGGGCTGCCACCAAAGGCACATCGAAGTTCTGGTACAGGATTGGGGCGGCCACGGTGGCGGTGACCACGTAGTTCGCCGTGGTCGGCAGGCCCATGCCCAGCACGATGCAGGCGATCATCACGAAGAACAGCACCAGGATGAAGTTGCCTCCGGCCAGGTCCACCAAGCCCCGGCCTAGCTGCCCGCCCAGGCCCGTGGTGGTCACTGTGCCGGCCACGATCCCGGCGGTTGCGCAGGCGGCGATCACCGGCAGCGCGGTGCGGGCGCCACCGACGAGCATGGCGACCACCACCTGCACCAGTCCCACGACCAGGGTGAGGGTCCCCACCGGCTTGGTGCGAGTCCCCGCTTCGATGGCGGCGTCGCTGACCTCCACGCCGCGGTGGGCGATGAGCCGAGGCATGAGGAACTGGGTGATGATGGCGCGCACCAGGCTCAGGCCCAGCGCGGTGCCGATCCCGAACAGGGCGGCGCGCATGGCGCTGGTGCCACTGAGCAGGGAGCCGATGATGACCACCAGGGGCAGCAGCATGTCGATGCGGAGGAAGAGGCTCTTGTAGCTCGGGAGCTCGCTGCCCGCCAGGCCCTTCAGGCGGTTGCGCTTCGCCTCGAAATGCACGGAGAGGAAGGCGCCGAGGAAGTACAGACCCGAGGGGATGATCGCGATGATGATCAGATCGTTGTAATCGATGTCGGTGATGTTCTGCGCCATGATGAAGGCGGCAGCACCCATGATCGGCGGCATCATCTGACCGCCCGTGGATGCGGTCGCCTCCGTGGCAGCCGCGATGTGCGGTTTGAAGCCAGCCTTCTTCATGATCGGGATCGTGAAGGAACCGGAGGCCACCGTGTTGGCCACCGAGGATCCGGAGATCATGCCCTGCAGCCCTGAGGCCGCCACCGCGGCCTTGGCCGGCCCGCCGGCGAAGCGGCCGGCGGCCCGGAAGGCCAGGTCGTTGAAGAACTGGCCGATATTGGTGCGCATGAGCACCACGGCAAAAAACAAGAACAAGAAGATGAAGGTCGAGGAGACCTGGATCGGTGTGCCGAAGATGCCGCCGCCGGAGGACAGGAACATGTTCCCGACGAGCTCGCTCCAGTCCTGGCCGCGGTGGCCCCAGCCGGAGGCGGTGATCCGATCACCGAACAGCGCATAGGCGATGGCCACACCGGCAACGATGACGATGGGCAGGCCCACGCAGCGGCGCGTGGCCTCGAGGACGAGCAGCAGACCGACCGTGGCGACGAC
Organism: Bogoriella caseilytica; assembly: GCF_003752405.1. Lineage (NCBI taxonomy): Bacteria > Bacillati > Actinomycetota > Actinomycetes > Allobogoriellales > Allobogoriellaceae > Allobogoriella > Allobogoriella caseilytica. Next base: position 2,733,936 of record NZ_RKHK01000001.1, read on the forward strand.
GATGTCCAGGGTCTCATGACCGACCAGGTTGACCCGCGGGGAGACCAGGTACTGGTAGTTGAAGAAGATGTAGAGATTGCAACCGATGGCCGCGGCGGCGAGCACCACGTCGTACCAGGCCACGCCCCGGTGGCGCCCGGTCAAGGCGTTGAGCGCCGAGGATCCGCCTCCCAGGCGCAGTAGGCGCTTGGAGGCTGGGTACAGCAGGAAGATCAGGCTGGTGCCGCCCGCGACGTGCAGCGAGGCGTGCATCCACACGTTGTAGGGGCGGTAGAACGCCGCGTACAGGTGGTAGAGCGTGAAGGCCACCGCCAGGGCCCCGATGAGCCAGCCCCACCACCCCAGGTCGGTGCGGTAGCGGCTGGAGATGTCATGTTCACGGAGGAGCTCATCGGCCTGCTCGTCCTCGGCCGACGCCCCGGGCGTCGGTGTCTGGTCAGACACCGACGCCCGAGGCTGATCCGCCGCTGCTGCGGCTGCGGTCACGGCAGCTCGATGCCCTGCTCGTCGTAGTAGCGCTCAGCGCCCGGGTGCAGCGGGATGTCGCCGATACCCAGGAGCGCCTCATCGATGTCGATGTTCTCGCCGGCGGAGACAGTGATCTGGTCGGCGTACTCGAACAGCGCGGCGGTGATCTCGTAGGCGAGCTCCTCGCTGACCTCGGTGGTCGAGGCCGCCAGGGCAGCGAACACCGAGATGGTGGTGACGTCCTCGTCGAGGAAGTCGTAGGAGTCACTGGAGATGGAGTAGGACTCGTAGAAGCCACCGTCGGCGATGTCCTCGGCGTCACCCTCGTCCAGCGAAATCAGGCGTGCGTCCCGGGTGGCAGTGAGCTCGACCAGCCCGGCCACGGGAACGCCGACCACGAACATGGTGGCGTCGATCTGGCCATCGGCCAGCATCTCGGTGGAGGAACCGAAGTCGGTCTCCTCCGGGGTGTAGTCGATGTCGTAGTGCTCGAGGATGGCGTCCGAGATCGCGCGAGTACCCGAGCCGACGTCGCCGACGGCAATCGTGGCACCGTTGAGGTCCTCGATGCTCTGGTACTCGGAGTCGTCGAGGACGATGATGTGCATGGCCTCGGGGTAGAGGTTCGCGATCCACCCCACGTTGTCCACCTCGACGCCATCGAGGTCATCGCCCAACGTGCCGTTGACGGCATTGGCCGCGGTGTCGTTCTGGGTGAGGATCAGCTGGGCCTGGCCTTGCAGGAGGCGGCCGAGGTTGTCTATCGAGCCGCCGGACTCCACGTAGTCGACCGTGGCCTCGGTGTTGTCGGCGAAGATCGTCGAGAGCTCGCCGGCGAGGGGGTAGTAGGTGCCGGCGGTGCCACCGGAGGCGAAGGTCAGGTTGGTGATGAAGTCACCCTCGGCCGCGCCGTCATCAGTCTCGTCATCGGCGTCGTCGTCAGTGTCCTCGTCACCGTCGTCGGTGTCCTCGTCGGTGGTGGCGTCGTCGGTGGCCGGGTCCTCTGGTTCAGAGTCGCCGTTGCAGGCGGCCAGCACCAGCATGCTTGCTGCTGCTGAGATCGCAATCGGAACACGGATCTTCATGCTCGTCCCCTTGGGTCGAAGGATGATGCCGGCGAGGTTCGCCGGCATCGGGGTCGTGGCCAGGAGTATGACGTATCGCCATTGCCGATGTGTTTCCGCATCGAATGAGAGCGCCGTCTCATCTCCGTGCCTGGCCGCTCAATGTAGCCCACTGTTAGCATGGATGTTCGGGCTTCCAGCTCGCTCATGGTGGCACCTCTACCATTGTGCGGCGAGCAGAGCCCCGGCCAACGACCGACCACGAGGTACCCCACGCCCCAGTCCCGGTCGAGGCGATACCCTCACCGACCGTTGACAGTCCGCAACAGGAAGACCACACGTGGCGAACATTAAGTCCAAGAAGAAGCGCATCCTCACCAATGAGAAGGCGCGCCTGCGTAACAAGGCCGTGAAGTCGGAGCTGAAGACGCACGTGCGCAAGACCCGTGCGGCTGTCGCCGCTGGCGACAAGAGCGCAGCCACCGAGGCTTTGCAGGTCACGGGCCGCAAGCTGGACAAGGCCGTCTCCAAGGGCGTCATCCACGCCAACCAGGCAGCCAACCGCAAGTCGAAGCTGGCCAAGCAGGTCGCACAGCTGTCCTGAACCCGCTGACTCAGCCGGTTCGCCAGCGGCGTCGCACCCACGGGTGCGGCGCCGCTGTTGCGTCTGCTCCCCGGATGTGCGGAGCGCTTAGCGGCTCAGGACCGGCGTGGCGTCGGCCACGGCGGCGTAATGCTCCAGGAGCGTCTCACCGAGAGCCTCCCAGGAGCGCGGCAGCACGCGCCGCCGTCCGGCTTCGCCCATCTGTGCGCGCCGGGCGGCGGCATCCGGCGCACTGAGCGCGGCGACGGCGCTGCGCAGATCGGCGTCGTCCTCGGGGCCGTAGAGGTACCCGGTCTCCCCGGGGGCCACCACGTCAAGTGGCCCTCCGGCAGCCGGAGCCACGACGGGCACACCGGAAGCCATCGCTTCCTGGAGGGTCTGGCCGAAGGTCTCATGGATGCCGGTGTGCACGAAGACATCGAGAGCGGCGTAGCAGCGCGCGAGCTCCTCCCCGGTGCGCTTGCCGAGAAATACCGCGTTCGTGAGCTTGCGCTCCAGGGCGCTACGCGAGGGGCCATCACCGACGATCGCCAACCGCACGCCCAGCCCCTCGAGAGCCGCCAGGCGCTCGACGCGCTTCTCGGGTGCGAGCCGGCCCACGTAGCCGACCAGGGCCGTCCCTGCCGGAGTTCCTCGCAGGAGTTCCTCGCGCAGTGCTTGGCCGGCGGCGGTGGCGCGGTGGCGCGGGTGATACGTCACGGCATCGACGCCCCGGCCCCACAAGGCCGTCCGAGTGCGCGCCACGCCATTGGTGTGCAGGTCGTGCAGGGCCGCACTCGATGGCGCCAGGGTGAGATCTGCCTGGTCGTGGACCGTGCGAACCCAGCGCCACGACGCCCACTCGGTGCCGACAAGTCCGTACTTCAGCGCGAAGCGGGCGATGTCGGTCTGGAAGATGGCCACAGTGGGCACCGCGCGGCGGCGCGCGAGTAGCAAAGCCTGGTAGCCGAGTGCGAAGGGCGCTGCGGCATGGACGACATCGGGCCGGAACTCGTCGAGGTGCCGGGCCAGCAGCGGGCTGGGCACAGCCGCACGGAAGCCTTGGAAAGTGAAGGACGTCACTTCTCGGACCGGGAAGCCGGCGTAGTGGGCGGGCGCCGGGCCAGGGCAGACCACCATGGCCTGATGCCCGCGGGCGGCCAGGTGATCCAGCACGCGCAGGACTGAGGTGGTGACGCCGTTGGTTGCCGGAAGGAAAGATTCGGTCACGATGGCGACTCTCACGGTTTCACCGTGCCCGCCGTGGGTAACCATCGGGGGTGTCTGGGGCGACGTGTTGATGTCGGTTCGGTGAAGACCGCGGTGCCCATCGCCGGATTGCCTCAGTGTCCGCTGGCGGCCGCGACGCGCAACACCGCCCGTTCCACGGCGAAGACCGGGTCACGGCTGAGCCCTTTGACCTCGGCGTCGGCAGCAGCCACGGCAGTGATGGCCGCGGCCAGGCCCTCCGGAGTCCACCGGTTCAGATCCCGGCGCGCCCGATCGACCTGCCACGGTGCCAGCCCGAGATCGGCTGTGGTCACCCCCGAACGCCCGCGCGTGGCCGCCACCTTGGCCAGGGTGCGGAGCTTGACCGTCAGCGCCGCCACGATGGGGACCGGCCCGGTCCCTGTGGCCACCGCGTGGCGCAGGAGAGTCACCGCCTGCCCGGCCTGCCCCGCCACAGCGGCATCGGCGACGGCAAAGCCTGTGGCCTCCACCCGGCCCCCGTGGTAGCGCAACACATCATCGACGGTGATCGTTCCCGTCGTGTCGGCCACGAGCTGGCTGGTGGCTGAGGCGAGCTCCCGCAGATCGGAACCCAGGGCATCGACGAGCGCCTCCACGGCCTCGCCTTCGATGCGACGGCGCGCGCGCTGCACATCGGCGCGCACGAGCTGGGCCTTGTCGGCGTCACGTTTGATCGCGTCGCAGACGATGACGGGGTGCTTCGCGGAGAGGGCGTCGAGCAACTTCTTGCCCCGGGTGCCGCCCCCGTGGCGCACGATCAGCCAGACGTCGTCCGGTGGTGCCTGGAGATAGGCGAGCGCGTCGGTGAGGAACTCGTCGTTCATGGCCTCGGCGCCATCGGCCACTATGCAGCGCCGCTCGCCGAAGAGCGACGGACTGGCGAGCATCTCCAGGCGGCCACGCTCGTAGGCAGCGGCTTCCAGGCGTGTGACCTCAACGGCGGCATCGGCGTCCCGGGCCTGATCGAGCAGCGCCGCCAGAGCCCGGTCGGCCAGGAGGCCTTCGCTTCCGCGAATGAGGACCACCGGGGCGAGTGTGGCGGCGTCCCAGGACACTCCGGACGTCGACGCTGTCTTGCGGCGGGCGGGGGGCATGACCACGATCCTGCCACCTCCTTCCCACACGGTGGCCACGCCCGGCGGGTGGTCACCTTCTCCCCACCGCGGTGAGTGGCCACCGGTGGATCCACAGCCCCGGCGGCGTGCCGCCCACCCGCGCCCCACGCGTTCCTAGCCTGCGAGCGTGAGCAGTCAGGACTCGGCACCGCACCAGTCGCGCCGCGAGCAGCGCCGGTCCCAGCGGCTGCGCGCCCTGGCGTCCTCGGCGTACACCGCCACCGCCGGGCACCTGGAGATCGAGCCGGAGGAACGCGACGGCAGGGCACCGCGCCGCTGGTTCCCTGAGCCGGCTGCCGCGTGGGCCCTGGGGTTGCTTCTCGTGCTCACCGCGGCGGTCACGATCGGCTGGATGGCCCTCAGCGGGGGTGGCGAGGCGGTTCACTTCGGTGACGGGGCTGCCGAGAGTGAGCCGCTGGCCGGTGCCGAGCCGGAGGCAGCCCAGAGCGGTACCGAGCAGGACGCTGCCGAGGCTCAGGTAGAGCTGCCCGAGGAGGGAGACGCTCCGGATGCTGCCAGTGCGACATCGGGCGAGGAGGCCCGGATCGTCGTCCACGTAGCCGGCGCGGTCGCCGAACCCGGGCTCGTGGAATTGCCGGCCGATGCCCGCGCGGGCGAGGCCGTGGACTCCGCGGGCGGGCCCGTCGCCGATGCTGATCTCTCCCGGGTGAACCTTGCCCGGCCGCTGACCGACGGCGAGCAGTTGTACCTGCCGCGCATCGGAGAGGACGCGCCCGAGGTCACCCAGCCGGAGCCGGGCGCTGGTGCTGAGGCCGGCACCGGGTCCGCAGGAGACGCCGCGCCCCCCGAGGACGCCACGATCAACATCAGCACGGCCGACGCTGCGGCCCTGGAAGGACTTCCCGGCATCGGACCCGCCCGAGCGCAGGCGATCATCGAGTGGCGCGAGGCGAATGGCGGGTTCAGTGCCGCAGAGGATCTCCTGCAGATCTCCGGCATCGGCCCGGCCACCTTCGAGCGCCTCCAGCCCTTGGTGACCTGGTGAGCGGCGCTTGGGCCACCGCCGGTCGTGCCGCGCAGAAACGCTCAGGAGAAGAGCGGTCCCGGGAGGAGAGCGGCCCACCGCCCATCGCCGTGGATCTCCGGCTCGTCCCTGCTGCGCTGGCCGCCTGGGGCGCAGCCTTCGCCGGAGTCGGGCTGCCGCCGGCCTGGGGGCTGGGGATCGCTATCGGCGCTGGTGCGCTCGCCGCCGTCGCCGGTGGGCTGTGCCTGGCGCGCCGTGTGCGGCGCGCGGGCCCTGTTGCCCTGCTGCTCCTGACCGGCCTGGCTGCGCTCGCAGCCGCGCTGTCCGCGACGAGCCAGTCGCACGCTCGTGAGATCTCACCCCTGACGGCGGCCGCCCACGAGAGCGGCGAGGTGCAGCTGAGCGGGCGAGTGCTCCGGGCACCTTCGCCGCTGGCGCCGAGCCCCGAGGGCGGGCCGCGAGGTATGCGCGTGCAGCTTGCGGTGGAGGAGGTCGATGCGCGCGCCCACCACCGATGGGTCGATGGCGACCCGGCGATCGTGATCGCACCTGCGTCCTGGCGCGATCTCGAGCTCGGCGCCCTGGTGACCTTCCCGGCGAGCCTGCGCGCCACCGACCCAGGGGATCGGGCCTACGCGCTGGCCTTCACCTACGCACCGCCGGAGGTGGTGGCCGGCCCGCCGGCAGCGCTGCGCCCGGTCGCGGCGGTGCGCACGGCCCTGCACGGCGTGCTGGCAGATCGCTCCGGTCAGGCGCGCGGCCTCATTCCCGGAATGTCCGTGGGCGACGACCGGCATCTCCCTGCCGACGTCGACGAGGCCATGCGCTCCGTGGCGATGACCCACCTGACCGCCATCAGCGGCACTCATCTCGCCATCGTGATCGGGGCGGTGCTCCTCGCGGGCGTGTGGCTCCCGCCACCGCTGCGGGTGGCGGTCGCTGCGCTCGCCATGCTCGGCTTCGTCCTCCTCATCCGGCCTGAGCCCTCCATCCTGCGGGCCTCCGCGATGGCCTCGGTGGTGCTCGCCGGCCTACTGCTCGGCCGGCCATCCCGGGCGCTTCCGGCGCTGTGCCTGGCCGTAGCCGTGCTGATGACGGCCGATCCGCAACTGGCGCACGCCTACGGCTTCATCCTCTCGGTGCTGGCGACCGCGGGCCTGGTCACCCTGGCCCGTCCGTGGGCGCGATGGCTCAGTCACGTGATGCCGCGCTGGCTCGCGACGGCGATCTCCGTTCCTGCGGCGGCCCAAGCGGCGTGCGGCCCGGTGGTCCTGCTCCTCCAACCGGCCCTGCCCCTGTACGCGGTACCGGCGAATCTGCTCGCAGCCCCGGCGGTTCCGCCCGCCACGCTGCTGGGTGTCGGCACAGCCCTGCTCGCCCCCCTGTGGCCCGGTGGTGCCGAGGTGCTGGGTATGGCGGCGGCGGCGTTCACGTGGTGGATCTCGTGGTGTGCACTGACCTTTGCCGAGCTCCCGGGTGCGCAGCTGCCCTGGTGGGGCGGGACCCCCGGGGTCGTGCTGCTCGCCGCGGCCACGGCGGTGACCTTGGTACTGCTCGCGGCCCTCGGTGGTCCTCGTGCGGCGGCAATGCTGTGGTGGCCGGTCAGGGCCCTCCGGCGATCCTCCCGCGCTCTCCGGATGGCCGGGCTCATCACCGTCCTCATCGCGGCGGCACTGGCTCTCCTGCCTGTGCTGGGGCGATGGATCGCCGGAACCACACCCGGTGCACTGCCCCCGGACTGGGCCGCGCACCAGTGCGACGTGGGGCAGGGCAGCGCCTTCCTCATGCGATCCGGCCCGGATTCCGCTGTGATGGTCGACGTCGGTGACGAAGGCATGGGCGCTGCCCGGTGCGTGCAGGATGCCGGCGTGCAGCACCTCGACCTCCTGGTGCTCTCACACCCCCATCGCGATCACGTCGGCGGGTTGGCCGAGGTCCTCGCGGACGTCACGGTCACCGAAGTGCTCCTGAGCCCGGCTACCGCCCCAGAGCAGAACGTGGCGCAGGTAGCGGCTGAGCTCGACGCGGCGGGCGTGCCGGGGCGCGTGACGACAGCATCCGGCGAGGCCAGCTCCGGCCATGCCGGAGCGGTGGAGTGGGAACTCCTCTGGCCCACCGATGCCGGCGCAGCCGCAATGGTCCCCCGGGGAGGCGCGGCCGCGAACGACCTGTCGCTCACCGTGCTGCTCGATGACGGCGAGCTGAGCGTGCTCGCGCTAGGGGATCTCGAACTGGACGGACAGGCAGGCCTCCGGCAGGCATGGCAAGGGGCAGGACTCGCAGAGCCCGCGGTGGCGATCATGGCCCACCACGGCTCAGGCTTGCAGGATCCGGCGCTCGCCACCCTGCTGAGCCCATCGCTCACCCTGGTCTCGGTCGGGGCGGACAACACCTACGGACACCCGGCCAGCTCCGCCATCGACCTCTACACCCCGCACGGCCCGGTGCTGCGCACCGACCTGTGTGGGGCGATCACCCTGCTGCCCGGCTCGGCCTATCAGACCGAGCGCGAATGCCTGGAATAGCGCGGCGGGAGTGCTCACGTAAAGGATGCGGTGCCCCTGTGCCCGGCTTGCGATACTGCACGCGTGTCAGCTGAACTCGCGGAGTCATCCAGGACGGTCGTCAACCGCGTGTGGGCGGAGCGGCTGGGAGTTTCGCCGCTCGCCTTCGGAGCTGCTGAGCCGATCTTGATCACCAGGCCCGAGCTGACGGCGGCGGTGTCCCTCCGTCTCGGTGCCACGACGGCCGTGGCGGCCCCCGAGGAAGCCTTGGCCCTCCTGCGCCCCCTTGCGGCGGAGCAGTTGATCGCCGGTGCAGCGCTGCTCACCGCACTGGAGCCCTTGCGGCCGCAGCTGCTCGGGGCAGCATCGCTCTCCTTCCTGGAAGGCCAGCCGGAGACGCCCGTCACGGGTACCACGTGGATAGCCGCTGAGGCCGATGTCGGGTCAGTTCTCGATCAATGCTCGGGCGACGAGCGCGAGGAGAGCGGCCTGGGCGAGATGACGCACCGCTGGGCCGCCGGTGCGCGGCGCGGCGAGCCGGGGGCTGCTGCCGGTTATGAGGTCTGGGGTGATGGCCTCGCCCACCTGGGCGTGGCGGTCGCGGCGGGTGCCCGGGGCCGAGGTCTGGGGGCGCTGGCCGCGGCGGCGGCTGCCAGCCATGCGTGGAGCTCCGGACTGGTCCCGCAGTGGCGGTGCCGGCTAGCTCACCGTCACTCGGCGCGTCTTGCGGAACGCCTCGGTTTCGTCCGCGCCGGCGAGCAGATCGCCATCAATCTCGGCGCAGCCGGAGAGGAGCGCACCACCCGGTAGTCAGGCCGCGCGGCTGCCAGGCGAGAAACCCAGGAGGCGTCTCCCCGACCTCCCGGATACGGTCGAAAGAGCTCTGCGCCGTGGCTCCTTGCCTGAGGACCACCGGACCTGTCGCGCCGTGATGAAGGAGGAATCTCGCGTGTCTACTCGTCTCGATGCCGTGGTTTTTGATGTTCTCGAAACTCTGCTCGACCTCGACCCTCTCGGGGCCAGGCTTGAGGAAGTCGGGCAGCCCGCAGAGGTGCTGGGCGCCTTCTTCATGCGCTTCCAGCGTGACGCCATGGCGCTGACGCTGGCGGGCGACACTGCCGACTTCATGCGAACCGCCCGGCAATCGCTACGGATCGAGACGAAGCAGACGATCTCCGATGAGGACATCGACTACTTCCTCGAGGGCTTCGGCAAGGTCCCCGCCTTTGCCGATGTGAAACCTGCGCTGCGGACGCTCTCCGAATCCGGGATCACTATTGCTTGCCTGACCGTCGGTGACCCAGACACCACATGGTCCTTCCTGGCCGGAGCGGGGCTGGATTCCTACGTGGATCAGGTGGTCACCTCCGACGACGTCGGTGTGTGGAAGCCTGCACCGGACGTCTATCGCCACACCGCGAAGGTGCTGAACTGCGAACTGGATCGGATGGCCCTGGTCGCTGTCCACGCCTGGGACTGCCACGGTGCCAAGAAGGTCGGCGCCCTGGCCGGCTGGTGCTCCCGGCTTGAAGGAGAGCACGGGGAGGTCTTCGACCCGGCAGACGTCAGCGGAGCTGACCTCGTCGAGGTTGTGGACGGCCTGCTGGCGCTCTAGCGAGGAGCGAACCTGCTCGACATTGACCCGTACGCATGTTCGAATAGCGCGATGAGATGGGAAGCGCAACGACTCGACGACGGCGCCCAGGCGGCACAGGGTGCGCTGCTGCCCATGAAAGGGCTGGTCCGGACTGTCCGCACGCCTGAGTTCGAGGGCGTCACCTTCCACGAGATCCTCGCCAAGAGTGCACTGAACCGCGTGCCCGCGCAGTCGAGCATGCCTTTCAGCTGGACGATCAACCCCACCCGCGGATGCCTGCACCGGTGCTCCTATTGCTTCGCTCGACGCACCCACGAGTATCTGGACCTCGATGCCGGCAAAGACTTCGACACCCAGATCATCGTCAAGACCAACATTGCCGAGGTGCTGCGGCGCGAGTTGGCCCGCCCTTCCTGGGCACACGAGCACGTGGCGCTGGGAACCAATTCCGATCCCTACATGCGTGCCGAGGGCCGCTACCGGCTCATGCCCGAGATCATCACCGCCCTGGCTGAATCGGGCACACCCTTCTCGATCCTGACCAAGGGTCCGCTGCTCAAGCGCGACCTGCCCCTGCTCATCGAAGCCGCCCAGGCCGTTCCGGTCTCCATCGCGGTCTCGCTGGCCATGATCGACCGTGACCTGCAGCAATCGGTGGAGCCGGGCACACCCGATCCTCGCGCCCGCCTCGGCCTCATTCGCGCCGTACGCGAGGCCGGCCTGGAGTGCTCCGTGCTCGCCATGCCGATCCTGCCGTGGCTCTCCGACTCCGAGGACCAGCTCGACGCCCTGCATGCCGCGCTCGCCGTCGCCGGCGCGCAGGACGTGGTCACCGGCGCCCTGCACCTGCGCCCCGGGGCGCGGGAGTGGTTCCTGCAGTGGCTCGCCCGGGAGCACCCGGATCTCGTAGACCGCTATCGCCGGATGTACGCCCGGGGGGCCTATGCCCCTGAGGACTACCGCACGTGGCTCTCTGCGCGCGCGGCGGAGGTCCGCAGGCGCCATGGCATCGTGCGCAGCCAGCGCAGCGACCGCGGCCAGGCGAGCCGCGGCGCCGCCCAGGATCGCACCCGGCCCGCCTGGCGCGGGCGCGAGGACCCGATCCGGCGCCATGGCGACGAGACGCCTGCAGTCGAGGTCGGCGGGCAGCTCGCCCTCTTCTGAGCCAGCATGCCGATCGAGCCCGCCGTCGCGGCTGTCGCCGCACAGGTTCCCGCAGGGCTGCGCATGCCCGGCGCGGTAGCGTCACCCCGTGCCTACCCGCTCCTCCACCGACGCCACCGACGCCACCGACGGCACCGCCGTCCCGGCCGTTGCGAACCACCTCGCCCGAGCTCTTGCCGCAGACCTGCGCGATGCGGGGTTCACCGCCGCGGCGCTGCGCGAGGCGTGGGGCCAGGACGCCGATGACGCGCTAGGCCGCGGGCTTCGCTTGCCGGCCGAACGCGCGCTGGCGCACCGCACCGACGCGCTCGCCGTCCTCGCCAGACTGCTCGTGCTGGGCATGGCCCAGCCGAGCGACGGCGTCGCTTCGGCTCTGCCCACCACCGGGGTCGCCGGACTCGTTGACCTCCTGCTCTGCGCCGATGACGGCACCACGGTGACGCCGGTGGCCTCGCTGCGGCCGCAGGAGATCGCGGACGACGCCTGCTCCGCAGAGTGGTACGTGGTCTCCGACCTCGACGAGACGGCACTGGGAGCGCAACCCCTGCCCGTCGACCACGTCCTCGGTGCCGGTGGTGCCTCCCTGACGTTGGCAGCGCTGCAGCTCCCGACTCCCGCACAGAGCGTGCTGGACCTCGGCACCGGTTGCGCCATCCAGTCCCTGCGCGCCCGGCGCTACGCCACGACGGTGGTCGCCACCGACCTCTCGGCCCGCGCCCTGCGCTTCGCCGCGCTGAATCTTGCCCTCAACGAGGTCGATGACGTCGAACTGCGAGCCGGCAGCCTGTACGAGCCGGTGCTCGGCCAACGCTTCTCGCGCATTGTCTCGAACCCGCCCTTCGTCATCACCCCGCGCGACCCCGAGATGCCCGCCTACGACTACCGGGACGGCGGCATGGAGGGCGATGCGCTGGTAGAGGCGGTGATCAGCGGCGCTGGCGAGCACCTGGAGCCCGGTGGGATCGCGCAACTCCTGGGGAACTGGGAGTACCTCGCTGTCCATGGTGACGGTCGGGAACAGGTGGAGATCTCCGGGTTGGATCGCGTGCGGGCGTGGGTCGAGGCCTCGGAGAGCCCGCTCGATGCCTGGGTGGTCGAACGTGAGCTCCTCGATCCGGTGCGCTACGCCGAGATGTGGATCCGGGACGGCGGGATCCTTCCTGGCACCGGCGAGCACACACGTCTCCTGCAGGCCTACCTCGAGGACTTCGAGCGCCGAGGCGTGACGAGCATCGGCCTCGGGTACGTGTTGTTGCGTCGCCCGGCCGACGGGATCGTCTCCCTGGAGCGCTACGAGCAGGTGCCTCAGGCCCTCCCCGGTGAAGCTGGGCTCGGTGCGCACCTGGCAGGCGTCCTGGATCGGCACGACGAGCTCCGCGCCCTGGACGACCAGGCCTTGCTGGACCGGGCGGCTCGGACGGCGCCCGACGTCACCGAGGTGCGCCACCACATACCCGGGGAACCCGGCCCGGTGGTGGTCGAGTTGCGCCAGGGATCGGGTTTCGCCCGCACGCAGCAGGTCCGCGCCGAGCTCGCCGCCGTCGTGGGTGCCTGCGACGGCGACCTCACGCTCGGGCAGATCCTCACCGCCGTGGCCGCGCTGATGGATCTGGACGCTGAGGAGGCGCGAGCGGAGCTGGTGCCACCGCTGCGTGCTCTCATCAATGATGGCTTCCTCACGATCGAGTGAGCCCGCGCCACCACCCACAACCCGGCCCGCGGCGGTAACGTCCAGGCATGACCGTGGAGGACCTTGCCGAGCTCGTTGATGATGCCGTCGACCTTGCCCGCATCTGGCTTGCTGCCACCGAGGCCGGACAGGATGCGGCCGAACGCACCACCGCTGGCCGCCTGGCGGCTCTCGTTTCGGATCCCGAGGGCCTGGACCTGGCGATCAACTTCGTTGACCGAGTGGCACGGCCCGAGGATCCGCGAGTGGCGGCGAAGGAGCTTGCCGCACTGTCCACCAGCGCGGCGGGCTTCCTCAGCACCATCGATCGCAGTCTTCTGGCTACCGGCTCCAAGGCCGCACGCCTCGCTCCCGGCCTGGTGGTTCCCCTGGCGCGGAGACGGTTGCGCGGACTGGTCGGTCACCTCGTCGTCGATGCCGCCGACCCCGCCCTGGCCGAGCATCTGGCCCGCGCCAAGGAGGACGGCTTCCGACTGAACATCAACCTCCTCGGCGAGGCCGTGCTCGGCGAGGAGGAGGCAGCCTCCCGGGCGGAGCGCACCCGCGCTCTGCTGGAGCGCGAGGACGTGGACTACGTCTCGATCAAGGTCTCATCCCTGGTCTCACAGATCTCCCCCTGGGACGAAGCCGGCACCGTCGCTCGCGTGCTGGAACGACTCCGCCCGCTCTACCGAGCAGCCGCCGCACGGAGCCCACACGCCTTCGTCAATCTCGACATGGAGGAGTACCGCGATCTGGACCTGACGGTTGCGGTCTTCACGGCCCTGCTCAGCGAGCCCGAGTTCCAGGATCTCCGCGCCGGCATCGTGCTGCAGGCCTACCTGCCCGATGCCGCAGGGGCCTTGGAGCGCCTCATCGGCTTCGCGACCGCCCGGCGGGACGCTGGCGGAGCAAGCATCAAGATCCGCCTGGTCAAGGGCGCGAACCTCTCCATGGAACGCGCCGAGGCCGAACTCCACGGCTGGACCCAGGCGCCCTACGCCACCAAGGCCGAGGTGGACGCAAACTTCCTGCGGCTGGCCGAGCGCGCACTGCGACCCGAGCACAGCGGCGCCCTGCGACTCGGAGCCGCCTCACACAACCTCTTCGACGTCGCCGCTATTCACCTCCTTGCCGAGCAGCGCGGGGTCTCCGCAGCCCTGGACGTCGAGATGCTGCAGGGCATGGCACCCTCCCAGGCGCGCGCCGTCCGGGACGACGTCGGCACCGTCATCCTCTACACCCCGGTCGTAGCTGCAGAGGACTTCGACGTCGCCGTCTCGTATTTGGTGCGCCGGCTGGAGGAGAATGCGCAGCCGCAGAATTTCCTCCACGCACTCTTTGCCGGCGGAGCGATTGGCACCGATGACCAGGAGGCCCGCTTCCGGGAGTCCGTCCACCTGGCTGGGGAGGTCACCGCGCAGCCACGCCGCACCACCGAGCGGGCCCCGGCCCCGGAGGCCTTCACCAACGCGATCGACTCCGACCCAGCTCTCGAAGAGGTGCGCGCGTGGGCCGCGGAGGCCGTCGGCGCTGCCCCGGCCAGGCTGACCTCCCCGGTTCTCACCTCCACGGCCGATGTCGACGGCGTGGTCCGGCTGGCTCGTGATCTGCAACGCGAATGGGCCGAGCGGCCGGCCCACGAGCGCGCGGCGGTGCTGCGCCGGGCTGCCGATGAGCTCGAAGCTCGCCGCACGGTGTTGATCACCCAGGCCGCGCACGAAGGCGGCAAGACCGTGGCACAGTCCGACCCAGAGGTCTCCGAGGCCATCGACTTCGCCCGCTACTACGCCGACCGGGTCGCTGAACTGGAGCCGGGAGCCTCCCTGCACACCGACGGCGCGCGCTTCACTCCCGCGCCCTGCGTGCTCGTCGCCCCGCCGTGGAACTTCCCCGTCGCCATCCCCATCGGTGGCGTGCTCGCTGCGCTCGCGGCCGGATCCGCGGTGATCATCAAGCCCGCACCGCAGGTGCCCGGCTGCACCGAGATCGCCGTCGAGGCCGTGCGGGCGGCGCTGGAGGCCTCGGGGGTGCCCCGCCAGCTGGTGCAGGTGGTCCGTACCGATGAGGGCGAGGTCGGCCAGGCCCTGGTGGCCCATGCCGACATTGACCGAGTGATTCTGACCGGCGCCGCGGAGACCGGGGATCTCTTCATTTCCTTCCGGCACGGGCGGCGTGGCGGTCCGGGCGTGCTCGCCGAGACCTCGGGGAAGAACTCCCTGATCATCACCCCCGCGGCGGACTTCGACCTGGCCGTGGGGGATCTGGTGACCTCGGCCTTCGGGCACGCCGGCCAGAAGTGCTCAGCCGCGTCACTGGCCATCCTGGTGGGCTCCGCCGGGCGTTCGGAGCGGCTCCTGCGCCAGCTCGTGGATGCCGTGCGCTCGCTGCGAGTCGGATGGCCTGACGATCTGGGCGCGACGGTGGGGCCGCTGATCGAGCCACCGCAGGACAAGCTAGAGATGGCGCTGACCAGCCTGGAACCGGGGGAGCGATGGCTGGTCGAACCGCGCCAGCTCGATGACAGTGGGCGGCTGTGGTCGCCAGGCCTGAAGGACGGCGTGCGCCCCGGCTCCTGGTTCCACCGCACGGAGGTCTTCGGACCGGTGCTGGGGATCATGCGCGCCGCCACCTTCGAGGAAGCCATTGCCCTGCAGAACGCCACCGCCTTCGGGCTCACCGCTGGACTCCATTCCTTGGACTCCCAGGAGATGGCCATCTGGGCCGATCGGACCGAGGCCGGGAACCTCTACATCAACCGCCATATCACCGGCGCCATCGTGCGCCGGCAGTCCTTTGGTGGATGGAAGGCCTCGAACATGGGCCCGGGTGCCAAGGCTGGCGGCCCGAACTACGTGGCCCAGCTGGGCGACTTCGAGCCCGATGGGCTACCCGCGGAACAAGCTGACCTTTCCCGGGAACTCCGAGCGGCCCTGGCGGACTACACCGGGCTGGTGACCTCGCAGGCCGACCGCTCGTGGTTGCGCGCGGCCGTGTCCTCCGATGCTGCCGCCTGGGAGTCAGGCCTGGGGCTGGAGGTCGATGAGACGGGCTTGGCGGTGGAAGCCAACGTCTTCCGTTACCGGCCTGCCCCGTTGACGATCCGCACGGTCCCGGGGGCCGCCATCGTCGAACTCGTGCGCGTGCTGCTGGCCGCGGAGCTCGCCGGGACTGCGGTGGAGGTGAGCCTGGATGTCGAGACCGCGCAGGAGCTCGCCGGATTCGAGGACGGCGGCGACAATGCGCGCGCCGGCCTCGCCCGGCTGAACACCGCTCCTCAGATCGTGGAGCCGACCGAGGACTTCGTGGAGCGCCTCGCGCAGACACCGGTGGACCGCGTGCGGGTTATCGGCGTGGGGCCGGAGGCCTCGGAGATCGCCGATCGGCTCAGCTCGGCGGACACCAGCGTGCTCACCGGCCCCGTGCTAGCCACTGGCCGGCGAGAACTGCTCACCGTGGTGCGCGAGCAAGCGATCTCGCGCACCCTGCACCGTTACGGTCACGTCCCCGACGACGAGAGGTAGCTAGCGCAGCGCTGCCCGGCGCGTGTGATGCCCGGCTGCCGGAGGTCAGCGAGCCTGCGGCAGCCCGAGGATCCGGGCGAGGCCGGCGGCATCCTCGGCGATCGCAGCGGAGCCGGCCTCCTCCCCGGCTTGGGCGTAACCCCAGGCCGCCAGAACCCCAGGGACGCCGTGCATGGCTGCGCCCTCGATGTCGTGGTGACGGTCCCCGACCATCACCGCGCCGGAGACGTCGACCTCGGCTTCCCGCAGCCCCTGGAGCGCTGCTGCCACCACATTGGCCTTGACCTGGACGCCGGGCAGGTCGTGGGAGTCCTCCCGGGTGGCGCCGTGGATCGAGGTGAAGAACTGCTCGAGCCCGGCGTCGGCCAGGATGGGGCGCGCCAGCTCACCGAGCTTCGCCGTGGCCAGTGCCAGGGGAATGCCCGCCGCGTGCCAGGTCTCGATCAGTTGGGCCACTCCCGGGTAGAGCGGGACCTGGGTCATCCGGGGCCGGTACCGCTCGCGGTACTCGGCGACCACCCCATCGAGGGCGGGCTCTGGCACCCCGCCGAAGGTCAGGAAGCCCTCCCGGATGGGCGGGCCGACGAAGCGCAGCAGTGTTCCGGCGTCGGGCACGCGGTAGCCGCAGGCCGCGAGCGCCTCGGCGATGGAGGTCGTGATCGCCGGCGCGGAGTCGGTGATGGTGCCGTCAAGGTCGAGGATGACGGCGGTGGTGGGTTGCGGAAGCGGGAGAGCGGCGGAGTCGGCCACCGCACGGGTGTGCGTCGAGGCAGGGGAGTGCGGCATGGCTGAGAGCCTACGGGGGGCGCCTGGCTCGCGCCGGACGCCACCACAGTCAGCAGGCGGAACTCTCAACTCACCTCGAGCTCGAGGGTGACCAGCGCTGCAGCCGGCAGATCGAAGCTGAGCGTGCCGCCGTCGATGCGGGCACCGTCATAGTCCTGCGGGGCCACGCGGTTCGGCTCGGACGCCGTGTTGTGGTCGGCCACGTCGCCGGCGACCAAGATCCGGCCGGTTACTGTCCCGGTGTTCGCGCCACGCAGGCTCAGCTCGATACGCACGGCGGCGTCCGGGTCGAGGTTCGCGGCGGTGATGGTGGCCCGGCCGTCCTTGGTGGAGGCGGTGACCGAGACGGCATCCACGGTGGTGCCATCGACCTCACGCTGCACCCCGGTGCCGGTGCGATGCACGGCCAGCGACTGCGCATCGTGGTGCCCGGTGGCCATGGCGAAGGCGTGGTAGGTGGGGGTGAGGATCATCTGATGGCCGTCGGTGAGGACCATCGCCTGCAGCACGTTCACCGTCTGGGCGATATTGGCCAGGCGCAGGCGGTCCGCGTGCGCGTGGAAGGCGTCGAAGTGCACCGCCGCGACCAGCGCGTCGCGCTGGGTGTTCTGCTGGTACAGGAATCCGGGGTTGGTGCCCGGCTCCACGTTCCACCACGTGCCCCACTCATCGAGCGCGAGCCCGATCTTCTTGGTGGGGTCGTAGGCGTCCATGACCGCTGCATGCCCGGCGATGAGTTCGCGGACGTGCTGCGCACGGCGCATCGTGGTCCAGTACTCCTCGCGGCTGAACTCGGTGGCCGAGCCCTTGTCGGACCACGCCCCGGACATCGTGTAGTAGTGGAAGGAGATCGCCTGGAAGGTCTCCCGCGGACTGGTGTCGCCCAGGCCGTGGGAGACCTGCTTCATCAGGGTCTCGGTCCAGGCGTAGTCCGCATCGGAGGCGCCCGCCGCGATGCGGTAGAGCCTGTTCTCGCCATGGTCACGCGCATAGGTCGCGTGCTGACGTGCCATGGGAGCGAACTGCTCGGCGCGCAAGTTACCGCCGCAACCCCACGGCTCGTTCCCGATGCCGAAGAGGCGTACCTTCCACGGCTCGGGATGGCCGTTCTGCGCGCGCAGCCTGGCCATAGGGGAGTCTCCTGAGCGGTTCAGGTACTCCACCCACTCGCTGGTCTCGCGGACCGATCCTGAGCCCACGTTGGCCGAGATGTACGGCTCCGTGTCCAGCAGTTCGCACAGCGCCATGAACTCGTGGGTGCCGAAGTGGTTGTTCTCCTCCACGTCACCCCAGTGGGTGTTCACCATCCGCGGGCGGTCCTCGCGTGGGCCGATTCCATCCATCCAGTGGTACTCATCGGCGAAGCAGCCCCCCGGCCAGCGCAAGTTCGGGATGGCAATGGCGCGCAGCGCCTCGACCACATCGGCCCGGATCCCGCCCTCATGGGGCACGTCGGCGTCCTCGCCCACCCAGAACCCGTCATAGATGCAGCGCCCCAAGTGTTCGGCGAAGTGGCCGTACAGGTGGCGGCTGATGGTCGGCCCGGCGACGTCGAGGTCGATCACGGCGGAGAAGGTGGCGGTCATGCTGAGACTCCAGGGGTGGCGTGGCAACTGGGTACATCGATGTAGAGGACTTTGGCGCGGATGGGCGAGAATGTCTAGCGGAGTCTTGGTGGGCAGCGGACTCCGCAGCGCAAGCGATAGCCTCAGCGCGCTGACGGGGCAGGGCTGCAGCGGCACGGCATACCCTTTCTCCTATGCGAGTGACCATGCGCGACGTTGCGGCCTACGCCGGTGTGTCGGTGAAGACCGTCTCGCGCGTGGTCAACGGCGAACCACACATCCGTCCTGAGACCCAGCGCCAGGTCCAGGAAGCGATCGCCACTCTCGACTGGCGCCCGAATTCGGCCGCTCGCACGCTGCGCACCGGCCGGACGGGGATCGTCGGCATCTGCGTCGCCGGGCTGCGGCGACCGTTCCTGGCGGCGATGGTCGAGGCGCTGGTCTCCGAGATCGACCGGCGGGGTCTGCGGGCGGCTGTCGAGCCGACCCACGACGACCCGGAGCGGATCGCGCAGGTCTGGGCAGCGCAGGGCCGGAGTTTCGATGGCGTGCTCATGGTGGGAACTCCGGCAGGGTTCACCTGGCATCCGCCCCGCGGTCCGGTCGTCCTCGTGGACGACGGGTCACCGCTGGCGACGGCGGAGGTGGACCGCGTTGACCCGGACCGGGACGAGGCCGCGCGGTTGATCGCCCGGCACCTGGCGGTGATGGGCCGCTCTCGTCCCGCCGTGCTCGGTGCCGATGTTCTGGCGCGGCCAGCTGCCGACGGGGTGTCTGCGCCCTTCGCTGCGAGCCTGGAGGCAGTCGGTATCGATCCGTCCGGTGTCCACGCTCAGCTCCTGCCACTCGCCGCCGATCGCGAGTCGGGGTGGCAGGCAGCATTGTCCGTGCTGGAGAGCGCGCCCGAGACCGATGCCATGGTCTGCACCAGTGATGAGGTGGCGCTCGGTGCCCTGGCTGGCCTGGCCTCGGTCGGTGTCGCAGTTCCGGGGCGCGTCGCGGTGCTCGGCTACGGCAACCTGGAGGATGGTCACCTCTCGACGCCCACGCTGACCACTGTTGATCCTGATCCGGCTCACATGGCCCGCGCCGCTGTCGAGTTGCTGGCAGAGCGGATGTCCGGGCGGGCGACCGGGCCGCCCCGGCGCGTGATCACCCCGGTGAACCTGATCCGGCGTGAGTCGACACTGGGGGGCCGATGAAGCTCCCCACGCTTGCCGATGTCGCCGAACGCGCCGGAGTCTCGGCCAAGACCGTCTCGAATGTGATCCTCGGGCGCCCGCACGTGGCGGTCGCGACCCGCGAGCGGGTGGAGCAGGCGGTGCGAGACCTCGGCTACCAGGCCAACCCGGCGGGCCGGGGCCTGACCTCCGGGCGAACCGGGCGGATCGCCGTGGTGATTCCCAAGCTCTACCAGCCATACTTCGCCGAGATCGCCGAACGGCTGATCCTCGCCCTGGGCGCGCGAGGCTGGGCCACCACCTTGCGAGTGGCGCCCGATGCCCAGTCCGAACGCGACGCGGTGATGGGCGTGACGACGTCGGACACCGACGGCGTGGTCATCTGCCCCCAGCACCTCACCCCCGAGGCCATGGACCAGCGACCTCCGCGGCCGGTCGTGCAGGTCGGCGGCAGGCCGGTCGGCCTGATCGACGCCGTGGTGATGGGCGAACGTGAAGGGTTCGAGGCCGTCACGCGGCATGTACTGGAGTCTGGTCGCCGTCGCATTGCCATGCTCGCCTCGGGACGGCCCCATGCGCGGCCAGGGGGTGAGCGATATGACGGCCTGGAGCAGGCCATGGCCGCCTACGGGCTCACGATCGATCCCCGCCTCGTGGTCTTCGGCTCCGACTGGGACCGGCGCATCTCGGGCTACGAAGCGATGACTGGTCTGCTGCAGACGGGCAGGCCCTTCGATGCGGCGATCTGCATCAATGACGCCGTCGCCATCGGGGCACTGCGTGCGCTCCGCATGCACGGTGCCCGCGTGCCGGAGGATGTGGCGTTGACTGGCTTCGACGATACCGAGGAGGGGCGCTATACGACCCCTTCGTTGACCTCGGTGAGCCCCGAACAGGAACAGATGGTCGAGCACGCGGTGCAGATGCTCCATGAGCGGCTTCATGGCCACCAGGGCGCGGCGCGTCAGGTGCGCACCGGCGCGCACCTCGTCCCGCGCGGCTCCACCGGATAGCCGGGCCTGCCCGCCGACCAGTCGGCACCCCCCGCCGGGTAGCCGGGAGGGTGACCGGTGTGGAGTCACGCCGAGCGGCGGCGTCACGGGTCGGGTGCGCGGCACCACCGTGCTGTCGATGGTGTCTGACAACGCTGATGGCCGATGCTTGACAACGCTGAAGGCTGGGCTTAGCGTCAGCGGCAGCACACCCGGCCGAAGGAGATCAGGTGTCTCGTCATGAGATGGCGTCACCCCCCGCAGGGGTGAGCCCCACAGCACGACAGCCCGTCTCGGTGGCTCCCGCGCTCCCCGTTGGGCACCACCAGTTGCCCGCTGCCCACCACAGCGTTGACCTGCGCGCGGTGCGCCTCGATCCCCTCGGTCCGCTGGGTGGCTGGCAGCGCAAGAACGCGGACGCCACGATCCCGCACTGCATCGACCAGCTGGAGGACTCCGGCGTGCTGGACAACTTCCGGCGCGTGATCGGCGAGTCCGGAGCGGCCTACCGAGGTTTCGTCTTCGCCGACTCCGATCTGTACAAGGTGATCGAAGCCGTGGCATGGGAGATCGGGCGCAGTGGCAGCGATCGCTGGAACCCCTGGCTCGACGAGGTCATCGGTCTCGTCGCCCGGGTGCAGGAACCCAGCGGGTACGTCATGACCTGGATCCAGGGTGTGCATCCGGAGAAGAAGTTCGCGGAACTCGAGTGGACGCACGAGATGTACGTCCTCGGCCACATGGTCCAGGCCGCGATCGCCCTCGATCGCGTGGCAGGGCGCAGCGACCTGCTCGAGCTTGCCCAGCGCTTCGTGGATCTGATCGACCGTCGCTTCGGTCCGGGGCGCGAGCAAGGCATCTGCGGTCACCCCGAGATCGAGACCGCTCTGATCGAGCTCTACCGCCACACCCGCGAACGGCGCTACCTCGAACTGGCCGAGCGCATGATCGACCTGCGCGGCGTGGGACTGCTCACGGTCGGCGGTCTGGGACCGCGCTACTTCCAGGACCATGCTCCGGTCCGTGAGGCGCGCGATGCTACTGGACACGCAGTCCGGCAGCTCTACCTCAACGCCGGCGTCACCGACCTCTATCTGGAGACCGGCGAGACGGCCTTGTGGGAGGCGATGGAGGCGCAGTGGGAGAGCGCCCACCACCGCAAGATGTATCTCACAGGAGCCTTTGGTTCGCGCCACCGCGATGAGGCCTTCGGTGACGATTATGAGCTTCCCTCCGACCGGGCCTACGCGGAGACCTGCGCGACGATCGCGGACATCCACTGGAACTGGCGGATGCTGCTCGCGTCGGGTGAGGCGCGCTACGCGGAGATGATCGAGCGCGAGGTGCACAACGCGCTGGCGGCCTCCGTCGATGCTTCCGGCACCAGGTTCTTCTATGCCAACCCGCTCCAGCTGCGCCCCGACCGCCAGTCCGAGGTCAACGCGCCGCGTGAGCGCCAGGGGTGGTACGAGTGCGCCTGCTGCCCGCCCAACATCGCCCGGGTGCTCGCGCAGCTCGGCGCCTACGTAGCCTCCGCGACCCGTGATGGTCTTGCCCTGCATCTCTACGCCGCAGGAGAGATTGATCTGCCGGACCACCTCGGCCACGGCGTGGTCCGTGTCGAGACGGAATACCCGGCAACAGGAACGATCCGCCTCACCCTGGAGGGTGAGACCGCGGACGGGGCGGTCCTGATGGCGCGGATCCCGAGCTGGTCGTCGTGGGTGCGGGTCAATGGTGACGATGTTGCTGCCGACAGCGACGGCTACCTCCGGTTGCCACTGGCTGATCTCACCGGCGGTGTCACCCTTGACCTCGACGTCACTCCGCGATGGACCCAGGCCCACCACCGCATCGACGCCGTTCGCGGATGTGTGGCGCTCGAGCGCGGTCCGGTCGTGTACTGCGTGGAACAGGTCGATGTGCCCGGGGCCTCGGTCGATGACCTCAGCATCGACCTGTCGCGCCCGCTCTCGCCAGCGGAAATCGACGGCACTCCGGCGTTGAGCTTCCGGGCCTCCGTCCACGCATCGGGCGTGGTGCCCTACTCGCCGGCAACGGCGTCCCCCAGCTCCCAGGCCGAGGAGGTCATGGTGACCGCTGTGCCCTTCTCCACCTGGGGAAACCGTCAGGCAACCGCCATGCGGGTGTGGTTGCCGACAACCTGACCGCGCGGCAGTGACGCCGCACGGCGACCACTCAAGGAGGAGTGATGACAGGCAAGCCAGTACGCAGAGCCCAGAGCTATGTCGCCGCAGCGGCAGTGCTCGCCCTGGGCCTCGCGGCATGTAGTGGCAACGGTGGCGACGACTCGGGTGGCGGATCCGGATCGGGTGGGGACGACGTCCTCAACGTTCTCGTCCTCAAGCACGCGCTGACCGGCCCCATGGAGGGGATGCAGTGGGTCAGCGAGCTGGAAGAGCAGGCTGACGTCAGCATTCGTTGGGAGGAGATCTCCGCGGACTGGGACCAGGCGAAGTCGACCATGCTGGCCGCTGGTGACATCCCCGATCTGATCGTGGGCACCAACGCCATCACCGACTCGGATCTGTCCACCTTCACCGGTCTGTTCGAGGACCTCAGTCAGCACATGGAGTCGCTGCCGAATGTCCGGGCGATGTTCGATGAGATCCCCGAGATGGAGGTCATGGCCCAACACTCCGAGGGCGCCATCTACGCGCTGCCCGGCTACAAGCGCTTCTGGCCCGAGACGGTGACGCATCAGTACATCAACCAGGAGTGGCTGGACAATCTCGGCCTGGAGGTGCCCACCACCTGGGATGAGCTCTTCGACGTTCTGGTGGCCTTCAAGGAGGAGGACGCCAACGGTTCCGGCGACCCCCATGATGAGATCCCCATGGACTGGGCGCCCACCGGCTCGGGCGGTTTCGGGTACTTCCAGCCCACGGTGCTGATGGGCAGCCTGGGCTTGCCGCTCACCGGTGGCGGCGGTCCCGGCTACTTCGTCGAGGACGGTGAGGTCAAGAGCTTCCTCGTGGACGAGCGCTACCGCGAGGTCGTCGCCTTCCTGCATCGGTGTTACGCCGAGGGGCTGATCAGCGAAGAGGTCATGACCCAGGACTACTCCGCCTACCAGTCGGTGGGCCGTGGATCGGGCGACACGGCGCGGGTGGGGCTGAGCTGGGGCTGGACCGCCTCGGACCGCTTCGGTTCCCAGCTCGCTCCGCAGTACACCGCGATGGCGCCACTGCTGGCCGAGGAGGGTCAGGACGAGTCGGATCTCACCTGGACGTACGACTCGTATGGCGAGAACTTCCCGCAGAACCAGATCGTGATGTCCGCACAGAGCGGCAACGCCGAGGCCGCGTTGCGAGTGATCAATGCTTTCTATGACCAGGACATCTCGCTGCAGGTGCTCTGGGGCGACATGGGCACCAACATCGAGCAGATCGATGAGAACACCTACGAAGTCCTCCCACCGGCCGACGGCGAGACGGACCCTTCTTCGTGGAAGTGGACCACCACTCTGGCTGACAACGGCCCTACGTGGATCCGGGACGACATCGATGTGGAGATCCCGGTCGACCTCTCTGAAGCCGTAGAGGAGGCAGAACCTCTTGAGGGCGCGCTCGCCAATATGGACCTTGTCGCCGACGTCTTCCCCTGGCAGTTCATCACGCTCACCCCGGAGGATCAGACCGCGGTCGCCAATCGCGATGTCGACATCCTCGGGGTCGCGATGACCAACTGGGGTGTGTGGATCACCGGCGGTGGCATCGAGGAGGACTGGGACTCCTACATCCAGCAGGTCGAGAACTCCGGCTTGAACGAGAACATCGAGATCTACCAGCGCTACTACGACGAGTACGTCGCCGCCCTGGACTGAGCACCCACGTCAAGCAGGGGGGCCCGCCGTCACCTGGGCGGGCCCCTCTGAGCTCGAAGGAGAGCGCAGATGACCGTCGTTGACCGCAGGCCGAACGCCGAGGCACCTCCTCCGGGCCTGCCTGAGGAAAGTCCGTTGAAGCTGTCCACCAAAAGCACCAGCCTCTCCCGCCACTTCCGGACCAAGTGGCAGCTCTGGGTGATGGTGGCACCTGCCATCGGGTTCATTGGTCTCTTCATGTATGGGCCGATGTACGGCATCCAGCTGGCATTCAGGGAGTTCGACTTCGCTGCGGGCCTGGCCGGTGGTGAATGGGTCGGATTCAAGTACTTCCGGCAGTTCTTCGACAGCCCGCAGTTCTGGACGTTGATGCGGAACACGGTGGTGATCAGCGTCTCGACGCTGATCGTTGGCTTCATCGCACCGATCGTGCTGGCCCTGATCATCAACCAGATCCTCGGGCGCCGGAAGCGCCGATTCATGCAGACGGCCACCTACCTGCCGCACTTCATCTCCGTGGTGGTTGTCGTGGGCATGTTGCAGGTGTTTCTCTCGCCCAGCTCGGGCGTGCTCACGCGGTTTCTTCGGTTCATCGGGATCGACGGCGTCAACTTCCTCGGCGATGCCAGCGCCTTCGTTCCGGTTTACGTGATCTCGGAGGTCTGGCAGCACGCCGGTTGGAACAGCATCATCTATCTTGCTGCCCTCGCGGCCGTGAGTCCGCAGCTCTATGAGGCAGCGCGTATCGACGGTGCCGGAAAGCTTCAGATCGTCCGACACATCGATCTCCCGGCCCTGGTTCCCACCATGATCATCCTGTTCATCCTGAATATGGGCGGGGTGCTGGCCACTGGCTTCGAGAAGATCTTCCTCATGCAGAATCCCTTGAACCTCGGAGTCTCCGAGGTTATCGCCACCTATGTCTACAAGATCGGCATCGTGGGCAACCAGTTCAGCTACGGAACGGCAATCGGGCTGTTCAATACCCTGATCAATTTCACCTTCCTCGTGATCACGAATGAGATCGCCAAGAGGGTGTCGAACACGTCACTCTGGTGAGGCCTGATATGCGAACCTTCAGAAGATGGCGCCTCCGGAGTCCCGGAGATATCGCCTTCAGTGTCGGCCTGGCGATCGTGTCAGGACTGATAGTCTTTGCCGTGCTCTACCCCGTCTACTTCGTGGTGATCGCGTCGATCTCGAACCCCACACTCGTGGCCACGGGCCAGGTGGCCTTCATTCCGCAGGACATCAACTTCTTCGGATACCAGCAGATTCTCGAGGATTCACGTATCTGGCGCGGCTACCGCAACACCTTGGTGTACGCCACCGTGGGGACCGCACTGAACCTTTTCGTGACGATGCCGGCAGCCTTCGCGCTCTCGCGGCGCGAGTTTGCGCCCCGGAAGCTGCTGATGTTCTTCTTTGCCTTCACGATGTTCTTCAGTGGCGGACTGATCCCCACATATTTGCTCTACCGTGATCTGGGCCTGATCGATAATTGGCTGGTCTTCATTCTGCCCGGCGCGGTGAACGTCTACAACCTCATCATCGCACGTGCGTTCTTTGAGAACTCGCTCCCCGAGGAGCTGTTTGAAGCGTCAGTGATCGATGGGGCATCATATTTTCAGTTCTTCGTCCGGATCGCGCTGCCGTTGTCGATGGCCATCATCTCGGTGATCGGACTGTATTACCTGGTGCAGCACTGGAATGACTTCTTCACGGGGTTGATCTTCGTGCGGAACAACGAGATCCAGCCGCTGCAGATCGTGCTACGGGACATCCTGATCTCCAACCAGGCCTTCGCCGGGGGAGCGGGAGGATCAGGAGGGTCCGGTGGTGGTAGCTACGCCCAGCAGTTCGCCGACCAGATCAAGTACGGCGTCATCGTGGTGTCCACGCTGCCGGTCATCGTGCTGTACCCGTTCCTGCAACGCTTCTTCGAGAAGGGCGTCCTCATCGGCGCCGTGAAGGGCTGACGCATGAACACTGTGGTGAACTGGCACGTCCGCGCCGCCCGCCTGGCAACCCGCCTCTTCCTGCTCCATCTGCTCTGGCTGCTCTGGACGCTGCGCGGTGCGGTGGTGCTGGGCGTCTTCCCAGCGACCGCGGCAATGATCGCCGCGATCCGGCACGACGTCATGGCCGAGCACCGCGGCGAGGGCGATGACTACTCCATCAGGCCGTCGTGGTCGTTCTTCGCGGCCACGTGGAGGCGGGAGTTCGGTGCCGCCAATCGCCTCGGCTGGCTCCTCGCTGCCGGTTGGGCGGTACTGCTGCTCGACCGCCATCTCGTCGCGACCGTCGATCTTGGTCCGGTCAGCCCGTTCCTGGCCGGACTACTGTCGGTGCTGACCGGTATGGGCCTCGTGGTCACGGCCATGGCCTGGTGCCTGGCCGCCCACTTCGCGGAGCCGGCGCGGAGCACGATCCTCAGGTCGGTGAAGTTCACCCTGAGCCGCCCCGTGCACGCCGTCACGGCTTCCGGGGCGACTGCCGTGATCTGCGCCGTCTACTACGTCGTCCCCGGACTGGCGCCCGTTCTCGGCCTCGCTGCTCCCGCTTTTGTCTGCTTCCGGTGGCTCTGGCACACCGGTGTTCTTCCCGTGCCGCCGCCACGACGCCATGCGGAGGGCGCACCCATCGACACACCCACGGAGGTCCTGGCATGAGCACGCCATTCAGTACGGAACAGGGTCGCCTGGTCTGGCGCGGCGACGGCGAGACCCTCGTGGTCGAGCCCTGGGGAGCAGACAGTGCGCGAGTCCGGGCGGCGCTCGGGGAGGTTCACGAGGCGGACTGGGCGCTGCTCCCGCCACCGCACCAGGACGCCGCCACCATCGACCTCGGTGAGCTCTCACCGCACGGTGATGCCGAAGCCACCCTGACGAACGGGGGAGTGCGGGTAGTCCTGACGGCGCGTTCGCGCCACGATGCCCAGGCCGGCTACCTGAGGCACTTCTGCCATGTGAGTATCCAGGATGAGCACGGCGAGGTGCTGCTGGAGGAGGCGGGGGACGGCGGCGCGCTGAAGATCCGTGCCCGTGAGTACGAGTCGCTGCCGGGCGGGAGCTGGCGCACCACCCTGCGGCTGCGTTCCCCGCGCGACGAGAAGCTCTACGGCATGGGGCAGTACCAGCAGGAGATCGGGGACCTCAAGGGCTCGACCCTGGAGTTGGCGCACCGTAACTCCCAGGTGAGCGTGCCCTTTGTGATGTCCAGCCGCGGCTACGGTCTGCTCTGGCATACCCCGGCCGTGGGCCGTGCGACCTTCGGGATGAATCGCACCGAATGGGTGGCGGAGTCCGCCGTCCAGTTCGACTACTGGGTGACTGCCGCCGGCTCGCCGGCACAGGTCAGCCGCCGGTATGCCGAGGCCACCGGCCACGCGCCGATGATGCCCGAGTACGGCTTGGGCTTCTGGCAGTCCAAACTGCGCTACACCCACCAGGAGGAGCTCCTCGAGGTGGCGCGCGAGTATCGCCGTCGGGGCCTGCCCCTGGATGTGATCGTGGCCGACTTCTTCCACTGGCCACATCTCGGCGACTTCCGCTTCGACGAGGAATTCTGGCCGGATCCGGCAGCGATGGTGCGTGAGCTCCGCGAACTCGGGATCGAGCTCATGGTCTCGGTCTGGCCGCAGATCTCACCCGATTCGGAGAACTTCGCGCAGCTGAGCAGCCACGGCATGCTCGTCTCCTCCGACCGCGGAGTGGATGTGCAGATGGCCTTCGGTGGGCCGAGCCGGTTCCTGGATGTCACCAGCGCGGAGGCGCGTGAGTTTCTGTGGCAGAAGCTCACCGAGGGTTATGGCCGGCACGGTGTCCGGCTGTACTGGCTGGACGAGGCCGAGCCGGAGTATGCGCTCTACGACTACGCGGCCTACCGTACGTCCGCCGGGCCGGTGACTCAGGTGGGTGGGATCTACCCGCAGCACTTCTCGCGTGCCGTGGCCGAGGGGCTGCAGGCTCAGGGAGAACCCCCGCTCGCCCTGGTGCGATGCGCCTGGGCGGGCAGCCAGCGCTACGGGGCGCTGGTGTGGTCCGGGGACATCCCCTCCACCTGGGAAGCCCTGCGCCAGCAGCTCATCGCCGGGATCCATATGGGAGTCGCGGGTATCCCGTGGTTCACCACCGACATCGGGGGATTCGGCGGCGGGTGTCCCGAGGATCCGGCGTACCAGGAGCTGCTCGTGCGCTGGTTCCAACTCGGCACCTTCCTTCCGGTCATGCGGCTCCATGGCGATCGCGGGCCTGCACGCGAGGTCCGCGCCGCGGACGGCTCCCCGCGGATGCACAGCGGCGCGGCGAACGAGCCATGGAGCTTCGGCTCGGAGACGACTCCGGTCCTCGAGCGATACCTCCGGCTGCGCGAGCAGTTGCGCCCCTATCTGCGCGAGGTCATGACCGCGGCCCACCTCGACGGCCAGCCGGTGATGCGCGGGCTCTTCCATGAGTTCCCGGAGGACGCCCGCGCGTGGGAGATCATCGATCAGTTCATGCTGGGACCGGATCTGCTCGTCGCCCCGGTGCTCGGTGCCGGGGAGCGGAGCCGGCGGATCTACCTCCCCGCAGGTGCGCACTGGACCTCGGCCTTGACCGGTACCGTCCATGACGGTGGGCAGTGGATCGATGAAGCTGCCCCGATCGAGTCGATCCCCGTCTTCACTCGTGAGCACGCACTCCAGGAACTGACCGCCTCACTCGCCCCACAAGGAGCCCGATGACCGCGCCGCCGACCGCCGCCACCCTGGCTCCGGTCCCGCCCATGGGCTGGAACAGCTGGGACTGTTTCGGTACCACGGTGACCGAGGATGAGGTGCTCGCCAATGCCGAGGTCATGCGCACACGGCTGCTGCCCGCCGGCTGGGACCACGTCGTCGTCGATATCGACTGGTATGACCCCACCGCCCGTGCCCACGGCTATAACGACGACGCACCGGTGGTGCTCGATGACTACGGGCGCCAGTTGCCCGCAGCGGGCCGCTTCCCCTCCTCCCGCGATGGCTCGGGCTTCGCGAACCTCGCCCGCGCCGTGCACGAGAAAGGTCTGAAGTTCGGCATCCACATCGTTCGCGGCATTCCTCGCCGAGCCGTGGACCTGGACCTGCCGATCCTGGGCACGGAATGGACGGCAGCGGAGGTCGCGGATCGCTCGAACGTCTGCACCTGGCACCCTCACAATCTCGGCCTCAACCACGATCATCCCGGAGCGCAGGCCTACTACGACGCTCAGGTAGCCCAGTTCGCCGAGTGGGGTGTGGACTTCATCAAGGCGGACGACATGCAGGCGCCCTACTACCACCGGGAGATTGAGGCGTACGCACTGGCCATCGCCCGCAGCGGGCGGCCGATGACCCTGTCGCTCTCGCCCGGGACCCACCTCTCCACTCTGCACATCGACCACCTGCGCCGGCACGCGCAGATGTGGCGCATCTCGGACGATCTCTGGGACCGCTGGGAGGACGTGCATGCACAGTTCGCCCGCCTGGCCCGGTGGGCGCCCCTGCAGGGCAGTGGCGGCTGGGCCGATGCGGACATGCTTCCCCTGGGGCGGATCGGGCTGCGCGCCGAACGTGGCGAACCACGGAACTCCCGGCTGAGCGGCGACGAGCAGCGCAGTCTCCTCAGCCTGTGGGCGATGGGGCGTTCCCCCCTGATGGTGGGTGCCGACTTGCCCAGTACGGAGGAGTCCACCCTCGGGATGCTCGCCAATCCCGCGCTACGCGAGGTCACGGCCTCCACCACCGGCAATGCGGAGGTGATTCGCGAGCCGCACGGGGACGGCGAGATCATCGTCTGGTCAGCGCGATCGAGCCGGCAGGACCGCTGGTATCTCGCGGCGTTCTGGACGGGGGAGTCGGAGCTGACCACGCCCATCGCCCTCGCGAGCGTGACCGGGCTGCCGGCCATGACCCACCAGCAGTGGAACGTGTCCGACCTTTGGGAAGACGGCGGGGAGATGACCCCTCTGGACCTCGACCGCGGCCATGTGTCCGTCCGGGTGCCCTCTCATGGTGTCCGGTGGCTCGCACTGGAACCCCGGGGATGAAGCGAGCTCCTTACTTGACTGATTCCAGATAGCCGGTTCTACTGGCGATATGTCCCTCACGTCGATCCCTGCGGAGAGCCGCCACACGGCTGATGCGCGCCTGCCAGGCACGGGCACTGCGGGCGCCGGGCTGGCCACTCGCAGCGCGGAGCATACGGCCGCGCTCAAAGCGGCAGGGCTACGAGTGACCGGGCCTCGCCTGGCGGTGCTCGCCGAACTGGCTGAGCACCCCCACGCAGATGCCGAGACGGTCCGTGCCGGGGTGCTCTCACGACTGGGATCGGTGTCCACGCAAGCCGTTTACGACGTCCTGCGCGCCCTGACCGAGGTCGGGTTGCTGCGCAGGATCGAGCCCGAGGGCTCGCCGGGGCGCTACGAGATCGCCGGTGAGGACGACAATCACCACCACGTGGTGTGTCGCGGCTGTGGGGCCGTCGCGGATGTGCCGTGCGCGGTCGGGCATGCGCCGTGCCTGGAGGCCTCCGATGACCAGGGCTTCACCATCGACCGCGCTGAGGTCATCTACTGGGGCACCTGCGCGCGGTGCCGCAGTGCGCAACCACAGCCTGCTTAGCGAGGCCTGGCACGACTCCAGCGGACGGTGGTCGTCCGTATATCGGCCTGGTCTCACTTTCGCCGTGCGGTGCGCAACCGTTTGACGAGCGTCCGCTTAACCGGTTAACTGATGACTGTCGGAGGACCACCCGGTCGCCCGCCATCACCCGCTCGATGAAGAGAGACCCCACGCAGTCGTGGGGAGGGAGTGAGCAATCATGAGGAAACCGGCATACCGCGTCGGGCTCGCCGTCGCCGCCGCCACCGTGCTGGCGCTGAGCGCCTGCAACGGAGACACCCCTGAAGCACCCGAGATCGAACCCGATCCCGCGGACGAGAATGGCACTGAGGACGACGCCGACGGTGGCGACGACCCGGCGGCCGACGCTGACGAGGAGGAGCTCGCTGCTGCGGAGGACGTCATCTCGTCCTATCCACGCGAAGAGACCGTCTTCACCTCCGGACAGCAGTGGGGTCCGCCCTCAAGCTGGAACCCGATCCCGCAGTCCGGCGAGGCCACCGGCCTGCGCGGTCTGCTCTACGAGGCACCCTTCTTCTTCAACCCCCACACCCTCGAGCTGGAGCCGTGG
Source organism: Bogoriella caseilytica (assembly GCF_003752405.1). Lineage (NCBI taxonomy): Bacteria > Bacillati > Actinomycetota > Actinomycetes > Allobogoriellales > Allobogoriellaceae > Allobogoriella > Allobogoriella caseilytica. The sequence goes on from NZ_RKHK01000001.1 coordinate 2,765,427, forward strand.
CTTGCGGAATCGGGCGAGTGGGTCGAGGACGACGTCTACGAACTCACCTTGCGTGAAGGGCTGACCTGGAGTGACGGCGAGCCGCTGACGGCCGACGACGTCGTCTTCACCTACGAGCTCGGCGAGAACCCCGAGGTCCCCTGGTCGAACACCTGGACCTGGATGGACTCGGCCGAGGCCGTGGATGAGACCACCGTGCGTTTCACCTTCAGCGAGCCGCGCTATCAGTCCTGGGACAACAACCTGTACTCGGTGTCGATCGTGCCCGAGCACATCATGTCCGAGTGGGCCGAAGGCGACTACATGTCGAACCAGAACGAGAACCCGGTCGGTTCCGGCGCCTTCCTCTACAACACCCACGGCCAGGACCGCATGGTGTGGGAGCGCAACGATGACTGGTGGGGCATCGAGGCACTCGGCATGGACTTCGAGATGCGCTACATCGTGGACATCGTGAACCCGTCCAACGAGGTGGCACTCGGACTGCTGCTGCAGGGGCAGCTCGACCTGTCCAACAACTTCCTGCCCGGCGTGAACACCCTGGTCGAGCAGGGGCAGCTCACCACCTTCTACGACGAGGCTCCGTACATGCTCTCGGCGAACACCGCGGTGCTCATTCCGAACACCGAGCGTGAGCCGCTGGACGACGCGGAGTTCCGCCGCGCCCTGGCCACGGCCATCGACGTCGACGCCATCGTCTCCGGCGCCTACGGCGGCCTGGTCCAGCCCTCGCACTTCTCCGGCATGCTGCCCGCATACGAGGAGTTCTACGACGACAGCATCGACGGTTTCTCCTTTGACGCCGGTGAGGCGGAGTCGATCCTCGCCGATGCCGGTTACGAGGACACCAACGGCGACGGTTACGTCGAGACCCCCGACGGCGAGGCCATCGAGCTCAGCCTCATCGTCCCAGCCGGCTGGACCGACTGGATGGAAGCCGCTCGCGTGATCGCGGAGGGCGCTCAGGACGTCGGCATCAACGTCACGGCCGATTTCCCGGACTCCGGTGCGGTGGATGACGCTCGATTCAGCGGTGACTTCGATCTGCTGATCAACAACGACGCGCAGCTGACCAACACCCCGCACACCTACTGGGAGTACCTCTACCGTCAGCCCATCCAGGACCAGATGTACTCGGGCAACTTCGGCCGCTGGGACTCCCAGGAGGGCTGGGACCTGGCCGAACGCCTGGCTGCCACGGAGACCGATGACCCGGAGTTCCAGGAGATCCTCAGCGATCTGCAGGAGCTGCACCAGGAAGAGCTGCACGCGATTCCGCTCTGGTACAACGGCATGTGGGCGCAGTACAACACGCAGGTGTGGACCAACTGGCCCACCTCGGAATCCGACACGCCTGACCACTTCGCCTCCACCTGGGGCGGGTACTGGCAGATGGGTGGCCTCGCCACCCTGGCGGATCTCACCCACGCGGACTGATCGCGCCAGCTCGCGATCGCTCCAACCCCCGAGTGAACCCGGGCGAACCCCGCGTGAACCCCGTGCGATTGTGGTCAGTAAGTGTCGGAATACCCACCCGATACGGCGTCCAGAGCGACGCCAACTGACCACAATCGCCGGGGGCGGGGCGCCCGGGAGCTCGAGCCCGAGAGCACGGGAGCTCGAGCACGGGGAGCGCCCGGGGGCCGGGCACGCAGGGGGAGCGCGGCCGAGGCCGGCTCTTGACCCTCCACCCCGGGCCCGCCGGGGCGCCGCGCCCGCTGGGGAGCCGTTGTTCGCGGACTCCTCCACCCCCCTTTTGACTTGACCTGACCTGCCCAGCCGACCGACAAGGGTTGACGTGGCCACTTATCTCATTCGCAAACTGCTGATCTACGCCTTGACCTTCGTGGTTGCCGTCAGCATCAACTGGGCGATCCCGCGCATGATGCCGGGCGACCCCGTGACCCGGCTCATCGCCCGCGCGAATCTGTCCCACCCGGAAGCGGTGGAGCCGATGCGCAACTACTACGAGGCCGTCTTCGGCTTGGACCTGCCGTTGTGGCAGCAGTACTTCAACTACTGGGGTGCGCTGTTCCGCGGCGAGATGGGCATCAGCGTCTGGCTGTTCCCCTCCGAGGTCTCGGAGGTGATCTGGAACGCCGTGCCCTTCACCCTGGCGCTGATGCTCCCGGCGATCCTGTTGAGCTGGCTGGTCGGCAACAAGGTGGGCGCGCTGGCGGCGCGGAGCAAGTGGCTGGACAACACCGTACTGCCGATCGGCTACCTGCTCACCGCCACTCCGTACATGTGGATCGCGATCCTGCTGGCCTGGTTCCTCGGCATCGTGATGGGGTGGTTCCCCGTGGCCGGCGGCTACGACTTCGGGCTCATCCCGATGTGGTCGTGGGAGTTCGTGGTCAATCTGGCCACCCACTGGTTCCTGCCCTTCCTCTCGCTGTTCCTCGTGGCGCTGGGTGGCTGGGCGATCGGCATGCGCAACGTGATCATCTACGAGCTCGAGGCGGACTACGCCAACTATCTCGAGGCACTCGGTGCACCGCGCCGGCTGGTCCGCCGCTACGCCTACCGCAACGCACTCCTGCCGCAGATCACCGGTCTGGCGCTGCAGCTCGGCACCGTGCTCGGTGGTGCCCTCGTCACCGAGGTGGTGTTCGCCTACCCGGGCCTCGGCTACCTCATCCTGAACGCGATCAACAACCAAGACCTGTTCCTTCTGCAGGGCGCTTTGCTCTTCGTGGTGGTCGGGGTACTGATCGCGAACTTCATCATTGACCTGCTCTACATCGTGGTCGACCCGCGCACTCGCACCGGACTGCAGGGAGGAACCTCATGACGCAGCCAGCGCAGACAGACCCAGAAGTCGAGGGCACCAAGGCCGCTCTGCCGGACGCTGCCGCGACCACCCGCAAAGGCAGCGAGACGATCTATTTCGCCTTGCGTAACCCCAAGGTGGTCGGCGCCCTGATTGTGGTACTCGGTTTCCTCGCCCTGGGGATCTTCGCCCCCTTCTTCATCGACCACCGCCCGACGGCGTATGTGGGCCCGCCGGTCCAGCCGCCGGGCGGGGAGTGGCCATTGGGCACCACGCTCTTCGGGCAGGACATCTTCGCCCAGTTCGTGGCCGGCCTGCGCTCGACCTACCTGGTCGGCGTCCTCGGCGGTGCCGTCGCGGCGGCCATCGGCATGACGGTCGGCTTCGTGGCCGGTTACCGGGGCGGCTGGATCGATGAACTGTTGAACATGCTCACCAACATCGTGCTCGTGATCCCGGGCTTTGTGGTGCTGATCGTGATCAACGCCTACCTGGGCACCCGGTCGGTGCCGATGCAGGCTCTGTACATCGGCATCTTCTCCTGGCCGTGGGTGGCTCGCGCCGTCCGCTCCCAGACGCTCACGCTGCGCAACCGCGACTTCGTCGATCTCGCCAAGCTGTCCGGCTCGTCCACGGGCTCGATCATCCGGCGCGAAGTGGCCCCGAACATGTACTCCTACCTGTTCATGACCTTCGTGCTGCTCTTCGGTGGGGCCATCCTGATGGCCGCCTCGCTCGACTTCATCGGTCTGGGACCCACTGACGCGATGTCGCTCGGCTTGATGATGAACCAAGCCGCCCAGAACAGCGCGCTGCACCTGGGGATGTGGTGGTGGTTCGTGCCACCAGGGCTGGGGATCACCACGATCGTCGGGGCCCTCTACATCATGAACGTCGGCCTCGATGAGGTCTTCAACCCCAAGCTCAGGGAGACGTGAGATGACGCTCAAGGTCGATGACCTCAAGGTCTACTACCGCACCCTCGCCGGGGATGTGAAGGCGCTCGACGGCGTCAGCTTCGAGATCGCCGACGGCGAGATCATGGGATTGGCGGGCGAGTCCGGCTGTGGCAAGACCACGCTGGGCAAGGCGCTCATCCGGATGGACGGGCGGATGCGTCATATGGGCGGATCCGTCCACCTGGATGACCGCGAGATGCCGATCGCCGATCACAGCGCCATGCAGGACTTCCGCTTCAAGGAGGTCTCGCTCATCCCGCAGTATGCGATGAGCGCGATGAACCCCACCCGCAAGATCGGCCGCATGATCAAGGAACTTCTGGCCTCGCGCGGAGAGAGTTACCGCGAGATCGAGCCGGAACTCCTGCGCCGTCTGAAGCTCGTTGGCCTCGACACCGAGGTGCTCAAGCGGTACCCGATCGAGCTCTCCGGTGGGATGAAGCAGCGGGTCGTGCTGGTGCTCTCCACTCTCCTGGATCCCTCGTTGCTCATCGGCGATGAGGTCACCTCGGCCCTGGACGTCTCCAGCCAGAAGGCGGTCTCGCGCGCCCTCGTGGAGTTCCGCGACCGCGAGTTCGTTCAGTCCATGGTGGTCATCACCCACGACATCTCGGTCCTCTACCAGATCGCCGACACCATCATGGTGATGTACGCGGGCCATCTGGCGGAGAAGGCGGACACCGAGACCATCATCAACCGGCCACTGCATCCCTACACGAAGGCCCTGATCGGCGCCCTGCCGGAAGTGGGCGTGCGCTACGACGAGCGGCAGAGCCTCGAAGGGATCCCCGGGCGTCCGCCCGGCCTGCTGGACCCGCCTCAGGGATGCCGGTTCCGGGCTCGCTGCCCGCTCGCCGACGACGAGTGCCTCGAAGTGCCGCCGTTCGCCGAGGTCGAACCGGGCCACTCGGTGGCGTGCTGGAAGGTGGGCTGAGATGCTGCGCGTGCGCGATCTGAACAAGGTCTACAAGGTCGGTACTTTCGGCACCGACAAGCTCCACGCTGTCCGCGACGTGTCCTTCGACATCGCTCCCGGTGAGGTCGTCTCCCTGATCGGTGAGTCCGGCTCAGGCAAGTCCACGATCGGCAAGCTCGTGCTCCGCCTGATCTCCACCACCTCGGGAACCATCGATTTCGAGGGCGAGGACATCGCCGGGATGTCGGGCAGGCGTCTGCGGAAGTACTACCAGCGCGCCCAGGGGGTCTTTCAGGATCCCTTCTCGACCTACAACCCGATCTTCAAGGTCGATCGTGCTTTCGACACTCTGCGCAATAACTACTTCGGCTCGATGTCCCGCACGGATTGGGATGAGAAGGTCCGCGAGGCCGTGCGCTCGGTGAGCCTGGAGCCGGAGTCGGTGCTGGGGAAGTACCCCCATCAGCTCTCCGGCGGGCAGCTCCAGCGCCTGCTGATCGCCCGGGCGCTCTTGCTGGACATCAAGCTGCTGGTGGCGGACGAGATCATCTCCATGCTCGACGCCTCCACCCGGATCGACGTACTCAACCTCCTGGGCGACCTGCGCGCCAAGGGCCTGGGCATCCTCTTCGTCACGCACGACCTCTCCCTGGGAAACTACGTCTCGGACAAGGTCGTCATTCTCTACAAGGGTCGCGTGGTCGAATCGGGTATCACCTCGAAGGTGTTCGGCCAGCCCTTGCACCCGTACACCCGCAACCTGCTCGCCTCCGTGCCCCAGTTGGACCGCAAGTGGGACGAGGTCGAGGCCGAGGAAGCCGCCCGTGCGGTCGAACTCGACAAGCACTGCTTCTACCACGAACACCCCGAAACCCTCGAGAAGTCCACCGGCCTGATCGAGGTCGACAACGGCCATCTGGTGGGCTGTTTCGCCATGTCAGCCGACGACCCTTGCCCGATGGGAGCCACCGATGACCGCTGAGCCCACCACCGCGACCCCTGCGTCCGCCGATCTCACGCAGCCGCTCGCGATCTCCACCGATGTGCGGGTGGACCTCGACCCGACGGTGCTGGCTGCGCGCCTGCCGGCCGGGTTCCGGCTCGGCGCCGCGACCTCGTCCTATCAGATCGAGGGCGCCGAGGAGGCCGATGGCCGCGGCCTCTCGATCTGGGATACCTTCTCCCGCGCCCCCGGGCGTGTTCATCTCGGGCAGACCGGTGCTGTGGCGATCGACCACTACCACCGGCTCGAAGAAGACGTCGCCCTCATGGCCGACCTGGGGCTGGAGTCCTACCGCTTCTCCGTGGCCTGGCCGCGCATCATTCCCGACGGCGATGGCGCGGTGGAGCCTCGCGGTCTGGCCTTCTACACCCGACTGGTCGACCTGCTCATCCAGGCCGGTATCGAGCCGGTCGTCACGCTCTACCACTGGGATCTGCCGCAGGCGCTGCAGGACCGTGGGGGCTGGGCCAACCGCGAGACGGTTCACGCTTTCGCCCGCTACGCGCGCGTGGTCCAGGAGGCTCTGGGGGAGAAGGTCAAGGTCTGGACCACGATCAACGAGCCCTGGTGTGCCGCGTACCTCGGCTACGGCAACGGCGTGCACGCCCCAGGGATCACTGACCCGCGCACCGCCATGCGCGCAGCCCACCATCTCCTGCTCGCGCACGGCGTGGCCACCCAGCAGATGCGTGAGGCGGCGCCCGAGTTCAGCTACGGGATCGTGCCCAACCTCTACCCGGTGTACCCGGCCACCCAAGATCCGGCCGACGTCGCCGCGGCCGACACGATCGACGCCCTGCAGAATCGGCAGTGGCTCGATCCGCTGCTGCTCGGGCGCTACCCGGAGGAGATCACCCGCACCCAGCGCCGCTTCGGTGCCGACTCCGCGATCCTGCCCGGTGACCTGGAGCAGATCGCGCAGCCCTTGGACCTGCTCGGCGTGAATTACTACAGCCAGCACCACGTGGCCGCCGAACCGAATCCGGTCCCGCGCTACAACACCGAGCACCCCGGATCGGAGCATGTGCGATGGGTCCGCGGCAATGGCCCGCTCACTGACATGGAATGGACGATCGAACCGCATGGGCTGCGGGACATCTTGATCCGCCTCAGCCGGGACTACTCGGCGCCGCCGCTCTTCGTGACCGAGAACGGTGCGGCCTTCCCCGACGTCGTCGCCGACGACGGTTCGATCCAGGATGCCGACCGGAGGCAGTTCCTCGCCGCGCACATCTCTGCCGTGGTGGAAGCGATCGAGGCCGGGGCGAACGTCACCGGATACACCGCGTGGTCGCTCTTCGACAACTACGAATGGGCCTTCGGATACGCCAAGCGCTTCGGCATCGTGCACATCGACTACGAGACGCTCCAGCGCACCCCGAAGGCGTCGGCCCACTGGTACCGCGACCTCATCGCCGCCCGGCGGCGCTAGCCGGGCGCCGAGCGACATCCTTCCCCCGGGCACTGCGCCCGCACCCGCCTGATTCGACTGGAGCTTCATGACTACCGCGCCTTCGGCCCCCGCACCCACCCTGCCCGCCCGTATGGACCTCACCGGCGCGTGGCGGCTGTCCCTGATCACTCCGGCCTCGGATGCCCCGGCTGAGGTCACGAGCTGGGGCGACATCGCAGCCACCGTGCCGGGCACCGTGCACACCGACCTCATGGCCGCCGGGCTGCTGGAGGACCCGGAGATCGGGACCCGCGAGAACGACCAGCACTGGATCGGACGCTCGGAGTGGAGCTACCACCGCACCTTCACCGTCGTCCCCGGCGAACACGAGCACACCGAGCTGGTCATGGCCGGGCTGGACACCCTCGCGGTGGTCCGCGTGAACGGTGAGGTGGTGGCTGAGACCAAGAACCAGCACCGCACCTACCGCGTGGACGTCACCGAGCTGCTGCACGAAGGAGAGAACACCCTCGAGGTGCGCTTCCGCCCCATCTTCGAGGAGATCGACCGGGTCGAGGGCGAGGTGGGTCTCCTGCCGGCCACCGAAGCCATCCACTACCCCTATGTGCGCAAAATGGCCTGCAACTTCGGGTGGGACTGGGGGCCACGCTTCATCACGGCCGGCATCTGGCGCGAGATCCACCTCGAGTCCTGGTCATCGGCTCGGCTGGGCACGGTCATACCCCTCGCCACCTGGGATCAGGACAGCGGCGACGGCGTGCTCGACGTGGCCGCCACCGTCATCGGTTCCCCGGCCACGGCCCGTCTGCGCGTGACGGCCAGCCGAGACGGTTCCTCCGCCACCACGGAAGAGTCCGTGGGTACCGACGGCGCCTCCGTCCAGCTGCGCGTGCCCCAGGCGGCACCGTGGTGGCCCAGCGGCTACGGAGACCAGCCGCTCTACGACGTCGTGATCGAACTGCTCGACGCGGACGGCGCCGTGCTGGACCGCGTGACGCGGCGGACCGGGTTCCGCACGGTGACCACCGTGGAGCAGCCCGATGGCCGCGGCAGCACCTGGGAGACCTCCATCAACGGCCAGCGTGTACCCGTGCGCGGCTACGACTGGATCCCGGACACCTGCTTCCCCGCCACCATCACCGAGGAGCGCTACCAGCGCCGCATCGACCAGGCGGTGGCAGGCGGGGCGAACATGCTGCGCGTGTGGGGCGGGGGGATCTATGAGTCTGCCGCCTTCTACGAGTACTGCGACGCCCGCGGGGTGCTGGTCTGGCAGGACTTCCTCTTCGCCTGCGCGGCCTACCCCGAGACCGAGGACTACGCCGCCGAGGTCGAGGGCGAGGCTCGCGACGCCATCCAGGAGCGCGCCCACCACCCTTCGCTGGTGTTGTGGAACGGCAACAATGAGTGCACCTGGGGCTATCACGACTGGACCTGGTGGCACGACATCCTGCAGGGCAAGGCCTGGGGCGCCCGCTACTACGGCGAGCTCCTTCCCGCGCTGATCGCCGAGCTGGACCCGTCCCGCCCCTACATTCCCGGCTCACCCTCCTCGGGTGATCTGGAGCAGGCGCCCAATGACGACGCCCTGGGCATCCAGCACCTCTGGGAGGTGTGGAACCAGCTGGACTACGTCCACTACCGCGACCACGACTCGAGCTTCGTGGCCGAGTTCGGATTCTGCGGGCCGCCGACGTGGGCCACGCTGCGCCAGGCGGTGCCCGAGGGCGAGCTCACGCTGCAGAACGAGGAGGTCACCCACCACCTGCGTGCCGCCGACGGCGTGATCAAGCTTGATCGGGGCTTGGCCCAGCATTTCCCGGCACCGGTGCCCGATGCGGTCGGTCTCGGGTGGTCCGACGAGGACTGGCACTACCTCGCCCAGGTCAACCAGGCCCGGGCGCTCACCCTCGGGGTGGATCATCTGCGTGCCCTGCAGCGCAACTCCGGCGTGGTGGTCTGGCAGCTCAACGACTGCTGGCCGGTGATCTCCTGGGCCGCGGTGGACAGCGAGGAACGTCTCAAGCCGCTCTGGTACGCCCTGCGCTCCGCTTTCGCCACCCGGCGGGTGACGGTGCAGCCCACGAGCCTGGGCGCGGATGCGGCCACCCGCGGCGAGGGTGCGCTCCAGCTGGTGGCCGTCAACGACGAGCCGGGGGAGTGGGAGGCAACCGCCCGCGTGCGCCGCGTGAGCTTCACCGGCGAGGTACTTGCCTCCGCAGAGCTCACCCTGACCGCTCCTGCGGCCGGAGTCGCCTCGGTGGAGGTGCCCGCCGACGTGGCCACTCCGGCCGATCCCCGCAGCGAGCTGATCGTGGTCGACACCGACGGTGCCGGAGGCAGCCCGGGCTTCCCCGGCGGCGGTGTGCAGCGCACCACCTGGTTCTTCGAACGCGACAAGGACCTCGACTACCCGCAGGCGCAGTGGGAGGCCAGCGTCACCGAGGTACCAGGCGGGCTCGAGTTGACCGTGCAGGCCACCACGCTACTGCGCGATCTCGCCGTCTTCCCCGACCGGCTGACCGGCCCGGACGGGACAGCGCTCGGGCCGGAGGCGGCGGCCTCAGATCTGCTGCTCACGGTGCTCCCGGGAGAATCGGTGACCATCACCCTGCCCGGTACGCTCCCTGAGCATGCTGAACTGCTGACCTCACGACCCGTGTTGCGCGCGGTCAACGACATCGTCCACCGCTGACGGTCCGGCCCGGAATCCCAGGGTTCCGGGCCGGTCGCCTACAGTCCAGTCCGAGAGGTCCGACCTACCAGGAGAAGGGGCGAGCCGCGATGGCCGCACGCGTCACCATTGGCGAGCTCGCCCGCCGGCTCGACATCTCCACGGCCGCCGTGTCGTACGCCCTGAACGGCCAGTCCGGCGTCAGCGAGGAGACTCGCCAGCGAGTGCGCGCGCTGGCTCAGGAACTCGGCTACCACCCCAGCTCCTCGGCACGAGCACTCTCCCGGGCGCGTTCCGGCGCCATTGGCGTGGTCCTCACCCGGGCTCCGCAACAGATCGGCGTCGAGCCCTACTACATGCAGGTGCTCGCCGGCATGGAGATGGTGCTCGCGGAGTCGGAGATGTCCCTGCTGCTGCGTGTGGTGGACGCCGCTCCCGGCAACGATCTGGAGGTGTACCGGCGCTGGTCGGCCGAGCGTCGTGTCGACGGCGTGGTGCTCTTCGACGAACGCGAGGACGACGCGCGCTTCGGCCTGCTGGAGAGCCTCGGCCTGCCGGCGGTGCTGCAGGGCGGGCCGGTCCGGGGTGCGGAACGCTACGTGCCTCCCGATGACGCGGGCAGCGCGCGGCTCATCCTCGGCCACCTCAGGGAACTCGGGCACCGGGAGGTGCTGCATGTGGGCGGTTTCGGCCAGTTCATGCACGAGCGCCGCCGCTGGCGCTACATCTCGGCAGAAGCCCAGCGCCAGCAGATGCGTGCCTGTCACGTGGCCAGCGACTACACCCTCGAAGGCGGGTTGGAGGCCACTACCACCATGCTGAGCGGCCCGGACCGGCCCACCGCGGTCATCTACTCCAACGACCTGATGGCCATCGGCGGTCTGCGTGCCGCACAGGCCGCCGGCGTCTCGATACCCGGGGAGCTCGCCCTGCTCTCCTGGGACGACTCCTTGCTGTGCACCATCTCCCAGCCGGCGATCACTGCCGTGGACCGTCACCCGCTGGCCTATGGCCGCCGCACGGCGCAGGTGCTGCTCGATGTGATCGAAGGCCGCGAGTCCACCGTCGAGCCGGAGCCGGTCAACGAGCTGCGCGCCCGCGCCACGACCGTGGCCACACGGCCGGCGTGAGGGCGATGCGCTAGGCTCCACGGTGATGTCACACGTGCTGCTCCTTCGGTGCCGCGGCGGGGCCAGGTAAAGGCCGGCTCCTCGTCGCGGCGTTCGCTGTGCCCGGCCCACCAGCGATGAGGAAGCAGCAGACCATGAAGACCCAGCACCACATCACCGCGCAACGGCCCTCGGGAATGCCCACGGCCAAGTATCGCGCCTTCGAGGACGTCAATCCCATCTCCCTGCCGGACCGCACCTGGCCCGATGCGCGCATCACCCGGGCGCCCCGCTGGCTCTCCACCGACCTGCGCGACGGTAACCAGGCTCTGGTCGAGCCCATGGACGCCGAACGCAAGCGGCGGATGTTCGATCTGCTGGTGGCCATGGGCTACAAGGAGATCGAGATCGGTTTCCCGGCCGCCTCGCAGACCGACTTCGACTTCGTGCGCTCGCTGGCCGAGCCCGGAGTGATCCCGGAAGACGTCACCGTCTCGGTGCTCACCCAGGCCCGGCCGGACCTGATCCAGCGCACGGTGGACTCCTTGGTGGGCATGCCGCGCGCCACCGTGCACATGTACAACGCGACCGCCCCAGTCTTCCGCGACGTGGTGTTCCGTAACGACAAGGACTCCACGCGCGAACTCGCCGTGGCCGGCACCCGCGAGGTGGTTGCCCACGCGGAGAAGGTCCTCGGGGACGAGACGATCTTCGGCTTCCAGTACAGCCCCGAGATCTTCGTGGACACCGAGCTGGACTTCGCCCTGGAGGTCTGTGAAGCGGTGATGGACGTCTGGCAGCCCGGGCCGGGTCGCGAGATCGTGCTGAATCTGCCCGCCACCGTCGAGCGAGCCACACCCAACGTCTACGCCGACCAGATCGAGTGGATGAGCCGGAACCTCAGCCGCCGCGAGCACATCGCCCTTTCCCTGCACCCGCACAATGACCGCGGGACCGGAGTGGCCGCCGCCGAGCTGGGCATCATGGCCGGCGCCGACCGGATCGAGGGCTGCCTCTTCGGTCAGGGTGAGCGCACCGGCAACGTCGACCTGGTGACCCTGGGGATGAACCTCTTCAGCCAGGGCATCGATCCGCAGATCGATTTCTCCGACATCGACCGCGTGCGGCGCGTGGTCGAGCAGTGCACGCAGATGAGCGTGCACGAGCGCCACCCCTATGGCGGCGATCTGGTCTTCACCTCCTTCTCCGGATCCCACCAGGATGCGATCAAGAAGGGCTTCGCCGATCGGGACAGGAAGGTCGCAGCCGCGGGCGGCGAGGACCGTGACGTGGTCTGGGACCTGCCCTACCTGCCGGTGGACCCCAAGGACGTCGGCCGCAACTATGAGGCGATCGTCCGCGTGAACTCGCAGTCCGGCAAGGGCGGTGTGGCCTACCTGCTCTCGGCCACGCGGAGCCTGGATCTGCCGCGCCGTCTGCAGATCGAGCTCTCGAGCATTGTCCAGCGCCACAGCGATACTGCCGGCGGGGAGATCTCCGCGGAGCGGCTCTGGGAGATCTTCGCCGACGAGTACCTCCCGTACAACACCCTCGACAGCTTGCGGCCGTGGGGGCGCCTCTCCCTCGAGGCCACGTCGCTGGTCAGCGCCGGGCAGGGCCAGGAGTCCGTGCTGGAGCTCACCATCGTGGACAACGGCGTACAGCGGACCCTGACCGGCACGGGGAACGGCCCGATTGATGCCTTCGTCAAGGCTCTGGCCTCCGGCGGCATCGAGGTGGAGGTGCTGGACTACGCCGAGCACGCGCTGTCCACCGGTGGTGATGCGACGGCGGCCTGCTACGTGGAGTGCCTGGTGGGGGAGCAGGTGCTGTGGGGTGTGGGAATCGACCCCTCGACCATGTCGTCGTCCTTCAAGGCGATCATCTCCGCCATCAACCGGGCCTTCCGCTGAGAGGACGTCCGCGGATGCAGCCCACGACAGGTGCGGCGGGGAGCTGGTCGGCTCCGCCGTCCCGAATGCGGGCTGTCGCCCGTTCTCGGAGCGAAGGGCCGGGTGCCCTCCCGCCGGGCGCCGGGCCCCTGCACGTGCTGCGCGATTGGACGCTGCCCCAGCCATGGGTGGCCTCGCAAGACCTTGGCATCCTGGGGAAGAGCCCGGGCTTCTTCGAGGACTCCCTCGGAGTGCTTGCCGAGCCCGGCGGTGCCGTGAGCGTCGCGGTCCATGACGGGCCGCTCCCGGAGTCGATCGCCGCGGTGGCCCAGCGCCGGGCCCGGCACCGCCCGCCCCCCACGGTGTTGATCGAACGGCGTGCGCTGCGGTGCCCGCCGCCGGTGGCGCTGCGTCGATGGCGCGAGGCGGCGGGGGAGAGCGAGGCCTCGGGTCGGCCCGCGAGCGGACTGTCCAGTCCGCGCGAGGTGCGCATGGCGACCGCGGGGGTGTACCAGGTTGCCCTGGTGCGCACCCGGCCCTGGCTGGCTGCCGGCCCCGGAGTGCGGGTCAGCGCCGTGCTGATCATGGACGGCGTCCGTGACGCGCTCGTGCTGACCATGACGTGGGACGACGAGGACGGCATGGAGGCGCTCGACGCCTTGGCCATACGCACCGTGCAGCAGCTCGGTCTCCAGATCGACCCGCCCCCGGAAATGGCCGCCGAGCTGCTCGCTCATGCGCCTGGGCGGCAGGCCGGGCGGATCCCCCGGCAGTGGAACGGAGTGTCCACGCCCGCGCGGGCGGGAGCTCCGGCGCTCCGGGCGGTGACGCAGGGACTGAGCGCCGGAGTCCGGGGTGTGTTCGGGGATCGCTTCGTCATCCCCTGCCTCCTCGTCTGGGTACTCGGCGTGACCGTGCTCGTGGCGCAGGTTCTCGCGGCCGGGACCGCCGTGGCCAGTGTGGTGGCCACCAGCGTGCTCATCGCGGCCTGTGTGCTCCCTTACCTGCTGGCGTGGCGTGCGTGGACGATCCTGCACGGTCTGGTCACCGACCCGGTGGACCGCACCATGCGACTCCCCGCACAACGGATGCGACCCACCGGGCTCTGGTACTACCTGGCCACCGCGGCGATCCTGGGTGCCGCGCTCTTCGTGAGCATGGTCGGAGGGCTGATGGGTGCGCTCCCGATCCGCCAGGGCGCCGCTCTCGTGGCGTGGACTGCTGGGCACGTGCTGCTGGTGGCGCTGGAGCACCTTCGGCCCGGCACTCCGCGGCTTCGCCGATGGTGGCAACAGCGCGCGTCGGCCCGCCTGGGCGCCGCAACACTGCGAGAATGACACGGTGAAGCTCTACCGGGACGAGGCTGTGGTGCTGCGCACGCACAAGCTCGGTGAGGCCGATCGGATCATCACGCTGCTCACCCGCGAGCACGGCCAGATCCGCGCGGTGGCCAAGGGAGTGCGCCGCACCTCCTCACGCTTCGGTGCGCGCCTCGAGCCCTTCAGCGTGGTGGACGTCCAGCTCCACCGTGGTCGCAGTCTCGACGTCATCACCCAGGTGGAGACCATTGCCCCGCACGGGCGCAAGCTCGGCGCCGACTACGGCCTCTACACCACCGCCACCGTCATGGCTGAGACGGCCGAGCGGCTCACCGAGATCGAGGGCGAGCCCGCACCCCAGCAGTACCTGCTGATCGTCGGTGGGCTGCACGCTCTGGCCACCCGCCGCCACGCCTCCACCTTGGTGCTGGACTCCTACCTGCTGCGGGCCCTGGCTGTCGCCGGATGGGCGGTCAGCTGCTTCGACTGCGCACGCTGTGGCCGCGAGGGACCGCACCAGGCCTTCTCCCCGGCCGGTGGCGGCGCCATGTGTGCGACCTGCCGGCCGCCCGGCTCGGCGTCACCGGCGCCCCAGACCATCACGCTCCTAGGTGCTCTCCTCAGCGGGGACTGGGCGGTGGCCGAAGCCACCGAGCCCATCCACCGCCGGGAGACCTCCGGGTTGGTGGCTGCCTACCTGCAGTGGCATATGGAGCGCCGGCTGCGGTCCTTGCCCCTGGTCGAGCGAGGGGCGTGAGCACTCCCGTGCCTGCCACTCCCATCGCACCGCCTCCGCACCCGTCCGGGGCCCGCCCGCCGCTGATCCCCCCGGAACTGCTGCCTCGCCATGTGGCGGTGGTGATGGACGGCAACGGCCGCTGGGCGAATGCGCGCGGTCTGCCCCGCGTGGAGGGCCACAAGGCCGGGGAGGCCTCGCTGCTCGAGGTGGTGGCCGGTGCCATCGAGCTGGGCATCACGCACGTGAGCGCGTACGCCTTCTCGACCGAGAACTGGAAGCGCAGCCCTGAGGAGGTGCGCTTCCTGATGGGTTTCAATCGCGATGTGCTGCGCCGCCGGCGCGACGAGATGGACTCCTGGGGTGTGCGGGTCCGCTGGTCGGGGCGGCGAGGCCGGCTGTGGAAGTCGGTGATCAGAGAACTTGAGACGGCCGAGGAGCAGACCCGGCGGAACACCGTCTGCACCTTGACGATGTGCGTGAACTACGGCGGCCGGGCTGAGTTGGCCGATGCCGCCGCCGAAGTCGCTCGGCGCGCCGTTGCCGGTGAGATCAAGCCGGATCGGATCACCGAGAAGACTCTGGCCCGCTACCTCGACGAACCCGACCTCCCCGATGTGGACATGCTCCTGCGCACCGGCGGGGAGCAGCGGACCTCGAACTTCCTGCTCTGGCAGTCTGCCTATGCCGAGATGGTCTTCCTGGATACTGCGTGGCCCGACGTCGACCGCCGCACGCTGTGGGAGGCGGCCGAGATCTACGCACGCCGGGACCGCCGCTACGGCGCAGCCGTGGACCGCATGGCGAACCACGGCGCGCGCCGCTGAGCTACCGACCTACCATCCGCCGGAGCCGTGTGAGAGCGCACGAGCCCTGGAGAGGACACAGGTGGAAACCCAACTAGAGAACGTTTTGGCCGACGTGCAGCGGCGCAACCCCGGTGAGACCGAGTTTCACCAGGCCGTTCGCGAGGTCTTCGATTCCCTCGGCCCCGTGCTGCGCAAGCACCCCCAGTATGTGGATGCCGCGGTGCTGGAGCGGATGTGTGAACCCGAGCGCCAGATCATCTTCCGTGTGCCCTGGGTCGATGACGCCGGCCAGGTGCGGATCAACCGTGGGTTCCGCGTGGAGTTCTCCTCTGTTCTCGGCCCCTACAAGGGCGGGCTGCGCTTCCACCCCTCGGTGTACCTCGGGATCGTGAAGTTCCTGGGATTCGAGCAGGTGTTCAAGAACTCTCTCACCGGCATGCCGCTCGGTGGAGGCAAGGGCGGATCCGACTTCGATCCTCGTGGACGCACCGACGGCGAGGTCATGCGTTTCTGCCAGTCCTTCATGACCGAGTTGCACCGGCACCTGGGTGAGCACACCGATGTGCCCGCCGGCGACACCGGGGTGGGCGGCCGGGAGATCGGTTACCTCTTCGGGCAGTACAAGCGGATCACCAATCGCTACGAGTCCGGTGTGCTGACCGGCAAGGGCCTGACCTGGGGCGGCTCCCTGGTGCGCACCGAGGCCACCGGTTACGGCACGGTCTTCTTCGCCCAGCACATGCTGGCCACTCGCGGACTCGAGCTGGACGGTCGCCGGGTGATCGTCTCGGGCTCCGGCAATGTCGCGGTGCATGCGATCGCCAAGGCACAGCAGCTCGGCGCTCGGGTGGTGGCCTTCTCCGATTCCTCCGGCTACGTGGTCGACGAGCGCGGGGTGGACCTGGAGCTGCTGCGGCAGATCAAGGAGCTCGAGCGCGGCCGGGTCTCCGACTATGCCGAGCGGCGAGCGTCAGCACGGTTCTCCACCGAGGGCAGTGTCTGGCAGGTCCCCGCCGAGGTGGCCCTGCCGTGCGCCACGCAGAACGAGATCACCGTCGAGGCCGCTCGCTCTCTGGTGAGCAATGGTGTGCTCGCGGTGGCCGAAGGTGCGAACATGCCGACCACACCGCAGGCGGTGGCGGTCCTGCAGGGTGCGGGCATTCTCTTCGGCCCGGGGAAGGCGGCGAACGCGGGGGGCGTCGCTACCTCGGCCCTGGAGATGCAGCAGAACGCCACACGTGACTCCTGGACCTTCGAGTACACCGAAGAGCGGCTGGCCGTGACGATGGCCGACATCCACGACCGCTGCGTGACCACCGCGGAGGAGTACGAGGCTCCCGGCAACTACGTGCTGGGCGCCAATATCGCCGGCTTCACCAAGGTCGCGGATGCCATGATCGCCCTCGGAGTGGTCTAGCGCGGGTGGCGCGCGGGGCTGGGACCCTCAGCTCGGCGTGGTGTCCTCCGTGACTCGCCGCTCCCGCGAGTACGCCACCAGTACCACGGCGATCGCCGTGGTCGCGGGAATCGCGAAGACCAGCCCCACCGAGGAGACCAGGGTGCGGACCACTTCGTCGGCGATCTCTCCGGCCATCAGCGTGTCCAGGACGGGGCGCTGGATCAGCGAGGCCATCATCAGCACCGGCAGCGCCGTGCCCACGTAGGCGAATGCCAGGGTGTACACCGTCGAGGCGATGTGATCCCGCCCGATGCGCATGCCGCGCATCATCAGGGTGCGCCGCGGCGTGGCGGGATTCGCGGCGTGGAGCTCCCACACGGCCGAGGCCTGGGTGATCGTGACGTCGTTCAGAGCGCCCAGTGAGGCGATGATCATGCCGCACAGCAGCAGGTCACCGAGGTTGAGATGCGGGAACTCCAGCGCCAGGTAGGGCGCGGCCTCGGAGTTGGTGCCCAGCAGGTTGGCGGCCCGCGTGGACCACGCGGCCAGTGCCAGCGTCACGCCCAGAGCGGCGAAGGTGCCCAGGAGCGCGGTCGTGGTGCGGATGGAGATGCCGTGCGCGAGGTACAGCGAGAGGAACATGACCGCCGCCGCACCCACGAGGGCCACCAGCACCGGGGGTGAGCCGAGCATGATGGCGGGCAGCACGAAGACGACGATCACGAGCAGCGAGGAGCCGAGACCGGCCACGGCGGCCAGGCCGCGCCAGCGCGCCACCAGCAACACCACCGCGAGATAGATCAGCGCCAGCCAACCCACCGGAGCGCTGCGCTCGAAGTCCCAGAAGACGTACGGGCTGCCGGTGCCCAGGGCCTCGGGTGAGAAGAGCAGCTGCAGCACGTCGCCCTCGGACACCCCGCCGGCGATCACCTCCGGGGGGACCTGTACGGGCACGAACTGACCGGCACCGGATCCGCTCAACAGCTCGACGCGCACCTGCCCGCCGGCCGCGCCGACGTACTCACCTGGGGGCGCACCTGATTCAACGTCCTCGGGATCGGTGAGGACTTCCACGACCTCGCCTGTTTCGATGCTCATCCCCGAGGTGGTGATGGGAATCGACCGGATCGGCGTCTCACCACGCGGCCATAGGGCCACCATGCCCACGAGAGTGGCGATCAGCAGCGGGATGACGATGGCCAGCAGGATCGTGCGGACCTTGCGCGTCTGGGCACGGGGGAGGTCGAGGCCACCGGAGTGGGAATGGCCGTGCGCGGCGCCACCGTCCCCGTGCTCCCCGCCGCCGTGAGCCTGCGCGGCCCCGGAACCGGTACTGCGCTCCGGGCCGCGGGCGCGCCGTCTCGATCTGTGCTGCTCAGTCACTGGTCCATCGTGGCCGCCGGGCCCGTCAGCAACCGGGCAGGCGCGCCGCCAGGTAGTCGCGCACCTGGTCCAGCGCCACCCGCTCCTGAGACATCGAGTCCCGTTCGCGAATGGTCACCGCTTGATCCTCGAGCGTGTCGAAGTCGACCGTGACGCAGTACGGCGTGCCGATCTCGTCCTGCCGGCGGTACCGCTTGCCGATGGCCTGAGTGATGTCGTGGTCCACGGTCCAGTACCCGCGCAACTCCGCGGCCAGCTTCTCGGCTGTGGGGAGCAGCTCCGCCGACTTCGACAGGGGCAGCACGGCGGCCTTGACGGGGGCCAGGCGCGGGTCCAGGCGCAGCACGGTGCGCTTATCGACCCCGCCCTTGGCGTTCGGGGCCTCGTCCTCGGTGTAGGCGTCCACCATGAAGGCCATCAACGAGCGTGTCAGGCCGGCAGCCGGCTCAATGACGTAGGGGGTCCAGCGTTCGCCGGAGGCCTGGTCGTAGTAGCGCAGGTCCTGCCCGGAGTGCTCGGAGTGGGTGCGCAGGTCATAGTCCGTGCGGTTCGCGATGCCCTCGAGCTCGCCCCATTCACCGCCGGTGAATCCGAAGCGGTACTCGATGTCGACGGTGCGCGTGGAGTAGTGGGAGAGCTTTTCCTGCGGGTGCTCGTAGTGGCGCAGGTTGGCCGGGTCGATGCCGAGCGAGGTGTACCACTCGGTCCGTGCGTCGATCCAGTACTGATGCCATTCCTGGTCCTCGCCGGGCTTGACGAAGAACTCCATCTCCATCTGCTCGAACTCGCGCGTGCGGAAGATGAAGTTCCCGGGAGTGATCTCGTTGCGGAAGGACTTCCCGATCTGCCCGATGCCGAAGGGCGGCTTCTTGCGGGCCGAGGTCATCACGTTCGCGAAGTTGACGAAGATGCCCTGCGCGGTCTCCGGGCGCAGGTAGTGCAGGCCGGACTCGTCGTCGAGCGGCCCCAGGTAGGTCTTCATGAGGCCGGAGAAGGCACGTGGCTCGGTCCACTGGCCGCGCTCGCCGGTCTCGGGGTCGGGGATCTCCTCCCAGCCGCTGGGCTCGCGCCCGTGCTTGGCCTCGAAGGCCTCCCAGAGATGATCGGCGCGGTAGCGCTTGTGAGTGACGGTGGATTCCACCAGCGGGTCGGTGAAGACCTCCACGTGCCCGGAGGCTTCCCAGACCTTCTTGGGCAGGATGATCGAGGAGTCGAGCCCGACGACGTCGTCACGGGAGGTGACCACTGTGCGCCACCACTGGCGCTTGATGTTCTCCTTCAGCTCCACGCCCAGCGGGCCGTAGTCCCAGGCGGAGCGGGATCCGCCGTAGATCTCCCCGGACTGGAAGACGAAGCCGCGCCGCTTGGCGAGGGAAATGACGTTGTCGAGCTTGCTGGCCACAGTGATGCTCCCGAGGTCGTGGCTACCGCTGGCTGCGGCAGGCCGGTGTTCCCGCGCCTGGCTGGCGCGGAGCTGCGGGATCACCGTACCCAGGGGGAGTGGCCGCAGCCGAATGGATACTCCGGTGGCGGCTCTAGCCGTGCCGCACCTCACGGGCGCCGTTCTCGCCCGCGCTGCAGCGGACTGGTAATTTGAGAATCGTGTTCAGTTACTTCCCGAAGACGGCCGCCGCCGGCCTTGCCGCGGCCGCCGTACTGACCGCGTGCGCCGGCGAGAACGGCACCGCCTCCGATCCGGACGGAGAACTGCAGATCGTCGCGGCCATGTACGCGCTGGAGTTCCTCGCCGACGAGATCGCCGGGGAGCGCGCGGAGGTCACCTCCCTGACCCCGGCCGGTGTCGACCCGCACGATCTGGAGCTCACCACCAGCGCTGTCGTTCAGCTCGACGAGGCCGTGGTGGTCTACCTCTCCGGCTTCCAAGCGGCTGTCGACGACGCCGTCGCCGCCACCGACCCGATGGCGGCCCTGGATGTGGCCGGGCCGGCCGATGTCACGGCCTTCGACGCCGATGGCCAGCCCATCGAGGGCACCAGCGTGGACCCGCACTTCTGGCTCGACTTCGATCGCATGAGCGCCGTGGCAGAGTACGTCGCCGCAGAACTCGGCGAGATCGACCCCGAGGGCGCCGAGCACTACGCCGAGCGCGCCGAGGCGCTCCAGGCCGACTTCGCCGCCCTCGACGCCGAGTACTCCGAAGGACTCGCCGAATGCGAGACCCGGACCGTGGTGGCGGCTCACGAGGCTTACGGCTACCTCGCCTACAACTACGACCTGGAACAGATGGGCCTGTCCGGGCTCGATCCAGAATCCGAGCCCTCACCGGCGAGACTCGCCGAGGTGCGCCGCGTGGTGGAGGCGTCAGGCGTGAGCACGATCTACGCCGAGGACCTGATCAACCCGGCGGTGGCGGAGGCCTTCGCCCAGGATCTGGGTATCTCGGTGGCCATGCTGGACCCGGCCGAGATGGAACCCGAGGGCGGGGACTATCGTCAAGCCATGCGGGACAATCTGGAGGCGCTGCGCGAAGGACTGGGCTGCGCGTGAGCACGCCGGCGATCCGTACCTCGGGGCTGACCGTCCTGCTCGGCGGCCACCGGGTGCTGAACGACGTCTCCCTGGAGATCGCCAGCGGAGAGTCGGTGGCCTTGTTCGGCGCCAACGGATCGGGGAAGTCCACCCTGGTGCGCGCCCTGCTCGGCCTGGTCCCGATCACGGCGGGCCGCGCTGAGGTTCTCGGAACGGTCCTGGGATCACGGACCCAGCGCGTGCCGTGGCAGCGCGTGGGATACGTGCCGCAGCGGATCACCGCTTCCGCCGGTGTTCCCGCCACGGCAGAGGAGGTCGTGGCCTCCGGCCTGCTCTCCTTCCGGCGGCTGCGCATCGGACGTTCCGGCCGGGAACAGGCGCGCGCTGCCCTGGCTGAGGTGGGTCTGGCCGACCGGGCGAAGGAATCGGTGCAGATCTTCTCCGGCGGGCAGCAGCAGCGCGTACTCATCGCCCGAGCCCTCGTCCGTGAGCCGGAGTTGCTCGTCCTCGATGAGCCACTGGCTGGGATCGACCACGACTCCGCCGATTCCTTGGCGGGAACCATCACCATGCTGCGTCAGCGGGGCACCACGGTGCTGACCGTGCTCCACGAACCCGGAGTGCTCGGCCCCCTGGTCGAACGCGCCATCATGCTGCGTGAGGGGCGGGTGATTCACGAAGGCCCGGTGCCCGCTCCGGAGCCAGGCCACGAGGACCCCGCACATGATCACGTGCATCCGCACGTGAGCAGCGAACCTGCCACACACGGCAGGAATCTCGGCCTGGATGCACCGCTCCCGCAAGGTGAGCGCCACCGGGAGGACGCCGCGCATCGTGGCGAGCAGGGAGCGTCGTGATGAGCCTGATGGACACACTCGCGGAGATGCTCCGCACGCCTCTGATGCAGCGGGCCCTGCTGATCGCCGTCCTCGTCGGCCTGGCCGCCCCGGTGATGGGCACCTACCTTGTGCAACGCCGTCTGGCCCTGCTGGGCGACGGCATCGGGCACGTGGCCCTGACCGGCGTCGCCGCAGGATGGCTGGCCGGTGCGGCTGCCGGCTGGGCCGACCAAGGCGCGCTGGCCGTGCCCGGCGCGATCGTGGCCTCGGTGGCCGGTGCGCTGCTGATCGAGGCGGTGCGCGCTCGTGGCCGCACCTCGGGCGATGTGGCCCTGGCGATTCTGTTTTACGGCGGTATCGCCGGAGGAGTGCTGCTCATCACCCTGGCCGGTGGGACCACCGCGAATCTCAACGCCTACCTCTTCGGCTCCATCGCCGCCGTCACGACCATGGACGTGTGGCTGACCCTGGGCCTGGCCACCTTGATCATCGGCGTGGGGGTGGGGCTGCGCGGACCGCTCTTCGCCCTGTGCCACGACGAGGAGTTCGCCCGGGCCGCCGGCCTGCCGGCGAAGGCCCTCACGGTGCTGATCGCGGTCATGGCCGCGCTCACCGTCTCGGTGTCCATGCGCGTGGTCGGTGTTCTCCTCGTCTCTGCGCTGATGATCGTGCCGGTGGCCACCTCGCAGCTGCTGGCTCGGTCCTTCCGGGGCACCATGGGCGCGGCGATGGTGATCGGCCTGGTGGTGTGTGTGAGCGGACTGGTCCTCACCTACCTCTACCCGCTCTCACCCGGCGCGACCATCGTCGTGCTCGCGATCGGCCTGTACGCCGTATCCTCGATAGTGCGCCCGCTGCTCTCGCGCCCCCGCCCGGTGGACCACGTCGCAGCGAGCAGCTCGACGTCATAGCCACACGAAGGAGGGTCGCGATGTTGCGGAAGACCCGACAGCGTTCCGCGGTTCAGGATCTGCTCGACCGCACAGAAGACTTCCGCAGTGCGCAGCAGCTGCACGAGGAACTGCGCGCCACCGGTGAGACCGTGGGTCTTGCCACGGTCTACCGCACGCTGCAGTCCCTGTCCGAGGCCAAGGCCGTGGACGTCCTGCGCACCGACGATGGCGAGGCCCTCTACCGCCGCTGTGCCGGCTCCGGCCACCACCACCACCTGGTGTGCAAGGAATGCGGCCGTACCGTCGAGATCGAGGGCGCTCCGGTGGAGACCTGGGCCCGGCAGGTGGCTCAGGAGAACGGTTTCGTGGATGTCGACCACGTCGCAGAGCTCTTCGGCACCTGCGCGCCGTGCGCGGAGGACGACTCACCCGGCGCCGAGGCCGCAGCATCGCCATCGGCGGATGACGCCGCCCCCCACCGGGCCTGACCCCTCCGCGCGTGATTCCCGATGACAGCAGTCCCTTCTGGGTGCTCTTCATCGTCTTCTACTGCGTGGGCTTCTTCCGCACACTGGCCACGTACTGGATCGCGCGCGTGGTCTCACGCTGGACCTTGCAACGCACCGGCCCGCAGCGCCCCTGGGTCGCGCGGGTGCAGACCTGGCTCGACTCGGACACGGCCGACAAGGGTGTGGCCGTCGTCCGCCGCTGGGGCGTGCCGGCAGTGCCGCTGTCCTTCCTGCTGACGGGCACCAAGACCGTGGTCAATGCCGCTGCCGGAGTGCTGCGGATGCCGATGAGCCGTTACCTTCCGGCGCTCGCCATCGGATCGGCGGGGTACGCCGTCATCTACGCCACCATCGGCTGGGGCGCCTGGGTGGCCGTGGTGGCAGCCGCCGCGGGCTCGCCCTGGGCCATCGGCGCCATCGCCGGGGCTGTGCTCGCCGCGGTGAGCGTGATCATCCTCAAGCGCCGCACAAAGCGGCGGGACACCAGCTCAGACGAAGAAGGCGCCACAATAGAGGGATGAGCACTCCAGGTCTGCGCGTCGGTGCCCTGCGCGCCGGTAGCCCCATCGTGCTGGCGCCGATGGCCGGGGTGACCAATCCGCCCTTCCGCAAGCTGTGCCGGGAGGCGGGCATCGAGGGCGTGCGGGCCGCTGGTCTCGGCCCCGTCGAGGCCGCAGCGGTGCCGGGTGCCTATGCGCCGGCCGGGCTCTACGTCACCGAGATGATCACCTCGCGAGCGCTCGTGGAGCGCACACCGGAAACCATGCGGATGATCGCGGCCGATCCGGAGGAGCCCATCCGCTCGGTCCAGCTCTACGGCGTCGACCCCGCCACCGTGACCGCGGCGGTGCGCATGCTGGTGGCCGAGGATCACGCCGACCACGTCGACCTGAACTTCGGCTGCCCGGTGCCGAAGGTGACGCGGAAGGGCGGGGGAGCGGCCCTGCCATGGAAGCGCGATCTCTTCGAAGCGATCGTGCGCGGCGCGGTGACGGCCGCCCGCGAAGCCAGCCAGGCGGCGGGGCGTGAGCGTGAGGTCCCGGTGACGGTCAAGATGCGCATGGGCATCGATGACGGTCACCTCACGTACCTCGATGCCGGCCGCCGGGCTGAGCGCGCCGGGGCCGCGGCCGTGGCGCTGCACGCCCGCACCGCCGCTCAGCACTACTCCGGCAACGCCCAGTGGGAGGCCATCGCGCGGCTGAAGGACGCGGTGCGGAGCATCCCCGTGCTCGGGAACGGCGACATCTGGGCCGCCGAGGACGCCATGGAGATGATGCGCCGCACCGGCTGTGACGGCGTCGTCGTCGGACGGGGGTGTCAGGGGCGGCCCTGGCTGTTCACCGATCTGGTCGCTGCCGCCCATGGTTCCCCGGTGCGAGTGCGCCCGGGAATGGCGGAGGTGGCCGCGGTGATCCGCCGGCATGCGGAGCTCATGATCGAGTACTTCGAGGACGAGAATCGCGGGCTGCGTGAGCTGCGCAAGCACATGGCGTGGTACCTCAAGGGTTACGCCGTCGGAGGGCCGGCCCGGCGCGATCTCGCCCTCGTCTCCACCCTGGCGGAGCTGGATGAGCGCCTGGCCGCGCTCGATCTGGACCAGCCCTATCCCGGGGCCGGCGCCGAAGGCCCGCGCGGACGTGCAGGAACGCCCAAGGATCCGCATCTGCCGGAGAACTGGCTCGCCAGCCAGGAGATCGACGAGCAGCTCCGGGCCGTGATCGCCCAGGCAGAATTGTCCATCTCCGGCGGCTGAACCCTCGCCGAGCTCAGCCTGCCGCTGCGCCCAGACTCATCCCGTCCGCTGGGCCCAGACGGTGACGTCGGTGGGCACGGCTGCGCCCTCCAGTGGGCCAGAGGCCACGAGGACGGTCCAGCCGGCTGGCAGGTCCACTGGGGCAGCGCCGATGTTGGTCATCACGAGGACGTCGGCGCGCGTGCCGGCCGGGTCCTTGCTGACCAGTGCCACCACGTCCGGGGAGGCCAGATCGGGGTGATCCTCGAGCGTGGCCGTGCCCAACTGCCGCTCGCGGCGCACTCGGAGCGCCAGCCGGTAGAGCTCCAAGGTCGAACCCTCCCGACCGGCCTGGGCATCCGCTGCGTACTCGGCCCAGTCAGCGGGCTGCGGGAGCCAGGACGCGCCGGTGGGGGAGAATCCGTACGCCGGTCGCCCGGCCTCCCAGGGGATCGGCACCCGGCAGCCGTCCCGGCCGATCTCCGAACCACCGGTTCGCTGGAAGGTCGGATCCTCGCGCACATGCGAGGGCAACAGGGTGTGCTCGGGTAGTCCGAGCTCCTCACCCTGGTACAGATAGGCCGAACCGGGCAGGCCGAGCATGAGTAGCGTCGCGGCGCGAGCTCGGCGCAGGCCCTTCTCGCGATCAGGTTGTGGGTCGCTGGGGCCGATGCCTTTGTTCGGGCCCACCTTGTCGGTGATCCCATCGAAACCGAGGCGCGAGGCGTGGCGCACCACATCGTGGTTGGAGAGCACCCAGGTGGTGGGTGCCTCCTCGGCGTCATTGACCTGGTAGGACTCAGCGATGACCGAGCGGAGCTCCCCGGCGTGCCACGGCGTGGTGAGGAAGGCGAAGTTGAAGGCCTGGTGCATCTCATCGGACCGCACGTAGCGCGCCAGCCGCGGTAGGGGGTCCACCCAGGCCTCGGCCACGAGGATCCGATCCTCGTACCTGTCCACCACCTGGCGCCACGACCGGTAGATCTCGTGCACGCCGTTCTGGTCGAAGTACGGCGGCATGGCCGGGTTGTCGTCGCTCTCCTGCTGGGAGGCGTCCACACCGCCCACCATCTCGACGCGGCCGGTCCAGTCGGGGAGGCCCTCGGCCTTGATCATTCCGTGCGCCACGTCGACCCGGAACCCATCGACGCCGCGGTCGAGCCAGAAGCGCAGAATGTCCTCGAACTCCGCCCTGACCTCAGGGTTCTGCCAGTTCAGATCCGGCTGGGAGGAATCGAAGAGGTTGAGGTACCACTGTCCGTCCTCGGCCCAGGCCGACCCGGGAGCATCGGCACGCTCGCGCACCCGGGTCCACGCCGGCCCGCCGAAGACGGACTCCCAGTTGTTCGGGGGCTGTGCGCCGTCCTCGCCGCGCCCCTCGCGGAACATGTAGCGCTCGCGCTCAGCCGATCCGGGGCCTGCGGCCAGCGCCTCGCGGAACCAGGCGTGCTCATCCGAAGTGTGGTTCGGCACCAGATCGACGATGACCTTCAGGCCGAGTTCATTCGCGCGGGCCAGCATGGCATCCGCATCCGCCAGGCTGCCGAAGCGCGGGTCGATGTCGCGGTAGTCGGCGACGTCGTAGCCAGCGTCCTTCTGCGGCGAGCGGTAGAAGGGCGAGAGCCACAGCGCGTCGACGCCGAGATCGGCCAGGTGCTCCATGCGGGAGGTGATGCCGGGAAGGTCCCCCATGCCGTCGCCGTCGCCGTCGGCGAAGGAACGCGGATAGATCTGGTAGATGACGGCTTGCCGCCACCACTGCTGGTGCTCAGGGCGCTGGACATGGAGAACGCCCTCAGCGGTGGGGGAGAGGGGGGTGGACATGGAACTCCTCGGCGGTTCGTGGGGCTGGTGCGTGCGTTTGCCGTGCCGCCGGCATGGCTCCGGCGGGCTGCCTGGGGCTGGGCGAGGCGGAGCGGCCCAGCTGAGGCGGAGCTTCGCTCAGGTGAGAGCGAGCCAGACGGTGGTGTCACCGGGAAGGATGACCTCTCCTGGTGAGGACGGTGGCAGATCGTCACTGGCCTCGAGCACCCGGCGGTCCGAGGGCACCACGATCGTCTCGCTGGAGAAGTTGGTGAGCACCAGCAGGTCGCGAGTGAGCAGAGCCAGTGTCGAGGAGCCCGGTGCGTCACCGACCCAGGCGAGCGGGCCGGTGGCCAGGGCGAACTCCTCGCGCAGGCGCAGGGCGCGGCGGAGGCGTTCGTAGCGGGAGCCGGCCTCGCCCCGCTGGATCCGCACGGCTTCAGCCACTTCTTCGATGGCGCCGACGGCACTCTCGGCCCGGGGGATCAGGCCGACTCCCTCACCGTGGCGCAGGTAGATGGAGCCGGGGATCCCCATCATCAGCAAGGTCGCTGCCCGGCGTCGGCGCGCCGCCACCTCGTCCCCGTCGCCCAGACCCCAGGGAGCTCCGCCGAGCCGGGTCAGTGTCCATGCGGCCACGGCACCGGCTGCCTCACGCTCGGCGTAGGCGGCGCTGAGTGTGGTGCGTACGGCCTCGGCCTCCCAGGGCACCTGGGCGGCACGGTCGTCGCGTGTGAGGTGCATCCAGTGCTCGAGCAGGTGCTCGGCCACGGAGGCCATGTCGTGTGAGGACACCGCTGCGGAGATCACCGCGTCTCCCTCGGCGACCAGCGCATGGAGCTGGCCGAGGGAGGTCAAGGCTGCCGAGCCCGGATGGTCGAGGGTGCTGGGGAGCATGCCGATATCGAGGCCGTCGACTCCGCACTCGAGCCAGGCTGCGGCGCGCCCGACCAGATGGTCCTCGGCCACGGCCTCACCGGGGTGCGCGGCGAGGGAGATGACGACCTTGACGCCGCGTTGGTGGGCACGGCGGACCAGTGCGGCGATCTCCTCGCGTGCCTGGCCGGGATCGACGGCGGGATGGATCTGGATGGAGTTCGCACCCAGGCGTGCCACGTAGGAGATCTCGCGGGCGAGCGCGGTGAAGCCAGGGCCGTCGAAGGGGGTGGCGAACTCCAGCACGACAGCGCGGCGCCACCACTCCACCTGCCCGCGGGTCGCGCGGTGAACCAGGGTGGTGACCACGGTGCCGGCGGGCTGAGTGGGCGCGGGTGCCGCATCGGGTGGTGAAAGCTTGGACATTGGGGCCATTGTGGCCGAGATTACGCCCTCGCGCGCGACATTGCTCACGAGAGATGGTCGATCGCGGTGAGGAGGTAGTGACAGGAGATCGCGTCAGGACGTGGCTGGGCGCCCTGTGGATGCTGCACGCCGAGCCGCAGCGCAGCCCGATAGGCTCAGCCCGTGAGTTCTTACGATGCCGGCGCGTCGGGCCAGCGCTCTCTGTGGCCCCGCCCGGCTGCCGCCTATGGTGAGCGCGATGTCGAACGGTGGCACCACGAGCCGGCGAAGAATCCTCATCGCACACCCTTCGAGCGCGACCGCGCGCGCCTGGTGCATTCCTCGGCCCTGCGCCGTCTGGGGGCCAAGACCCAGGTGCTCGGCCCGTCCTCGGATGACTTCGTCCGCACCCGGCTCACCCACTCGCTCGAGGTGGCCCAGGTGGGGCGCGAACTCGGCAAGGCACTCGGTTGTGACCCCGACGTGGTCGACACCGCATGCCTGGCCCATGACCTCGGCCACCCGCCCTTCGGCCACAACGGGGAACGGGCGCTCGATGAGGTCAGCGGCGATGTCGGTGGATTCGAGGGCAATGCGCAGACCCTGCGGCTGCTCACTCGCCTGGAACCCAAGGTCGTCACTCCCGAGGGGCGATCGGCAGGGTTGAACCTCACCCGTACCAGTTTGGACGCCACCTGCAAGTACCCTTGGCGCGCGGGTGATGGTCCGCTCGGCAGTGACGGAACCCCCACCCGGAAGTACGGCGTCTTCGCTGAGGACGCCGAGGTCTTCTCCTGGTTGCGGGAGGGGGCGCCGCAGGGACGGCGATGCCTGGAGGCGCAGGTCATGGACCTCGCCGACGACGTCGCCTACTCGGTGCACGATGTCGAGGACGCCATCGTCGGTGGCCGCGTGCCGCTCCACCTCCTGGTCTCCGATCTCGAGCAGTCCCGCATCGTGGCACAGACCCGCGACTGGTATGACCCCCCGGTGAGCGACGACGAGCTCGGTGCGGCCCTGGCCCGCATCCTCGCCAGCCCCATGTGGGTCGGTAGCTACGAGACCTCGCGAGCGGATCTGGCCCGTTTGAAGAACATGACCAGCCAGCTCATCGGCCGTTTCTGCCGCGCCGCGGAACGCGCCACGCGCGAGCGTTTCGGCGACGGGCCCCTGGCCCGCTACGAGGCGGACCTCGAGGTGCCGCCGGGCACACTGGCCGAGATCGTGGTGCTCAAAGGGCTCGCGGCCTTCTACGTCATGGCCCCGCGCGAGCACGAGCCGGTCTACCTGGCCCAGCGCACCACGCTGTTCGACCTCGTGGACGCGCTGATGGCGAGTGGCCCGGCCGAGCTGGAACCCCCCTTCGCCGCCGACTGGCATGCCGCCGAGGAATCCAGCCGTCTGCGCGTGGTCGTCGACCAGGTCGCCTCCCTCACGGACACCTCTGCCCAGCAGTGGCACGCACGCCTGTGCGGAATGCTCTCCGAGGCGTTCTGATGGGGCCGGCGCACTCAAGCATCTGGGCGCGCCCGAGCAGCGGGGCGCCGTCATGGCGCTGATCAAGCGCGAGGACATCGCTGTTGTCCGCGAACGCGTGCGCATCGACGAGGTCGTGGGCACCTACGTCACGCTGAAGCCGGCGGGCGTCGGATCCATGAAGGGCCTGTGCCCCTTCCACGACGAACGCACCCCGTCCTTCCACGTCCGCCCGCAACTCGGGCTGTGGCACTGCTTCGGCTGTGACGAGGGCGGAGATGTCATCTCCTTCGTGCAGAGAATCGATCACCTCCCGTTCGCCGAGGCGGTCGAGCACCTGGCGGCCCAGGCCGGCGTGCCCCTGCACTACGAGGAGGACGGCAAGCCGCGACGAGCGGGTGAGGAACCTGGCCGCCGGCAGCGACTCCTGGAGGCCAACCGCGCGGCCGAGGAGTACTTCCGGGAGCAGCTCGCCACACCCGAAGCCGCCATCGGACGAAGATTCCTCGCCGAGCGCGGATTCGACCGCGCTGCCTCGGAGCACTTCGGCGTGGGCTACGCCCGCCAGGGATGGGACCACCTGCTGCGCCATCTGCGGGGCAAGGGCTTCACGGAGGCGGAGATCTCCACGTCGGGGCTGGTCTCTCAGGGCAACCGGGGCCACTACGACCGCTTCCGTGGCCGGCTCATCTGGCCCATCCGCGACCTCACGGGGGCCACCATCGGCTTCGGGGCGCGCAAGCTCTACGACGACGACCCCGGCCCGAAGTACCTGAACACCCCCGAGACGCCGTTGTACAAGAAGTCCCAGGTGCTCTACGGCATCGATCTGTCCAAGCGGGAGATCGCCAAGGCACGGCAGGTGGTGGTCGTCGAGGGGTACACCGACGTCATGGCCGCGCACCTGGCGGGCATCAGCACGGCGGTCGCCACGTGTGGCACCGCTTTCGGCAGCGACCATGTGCGCATCGTGCGGCGGCTGCTCGGCGATCGTGATGATGCGGCCGCCGGCGTCATGCTCTCCACCGGCGGGTCCCATGGGGGCGAGGTGGTCTTCACCTTCGATGGCGACGCCGCCGGGCAGAAGGCCGCCCTGCGTGCCTTCGAGGAGGATCAGCAATTCGCGGCGCAAACCTTCGTGGCCATCCAGCCGGACGGCCTCGATCCGTGCGACCTGCGCCTCCGCCAGGGCGACGGCGCGGTCCGCGATCTGGTGTCCACCCGGCAACCCCTGTTCGCCTTCGCCATCCGGTCGGTGCTTGCGCAGGTGGACCTGGGGACCGCCGAAGGGCGGGTCGCGGCCCTGCGCTCAGCCGGCCCGGTGGTGGCGCAGATTCGGGACCGGGCCCTGCGGGGGGAGTACACCCGCTCCCTGGCGGGATGGTTGGGGATGGACGAGGTCGACGTCCGCCGTGCGGTCCAGGCTGCCGAGCGGCAGCGCGGTCGCGGGGCACCGGCTGACGGCATCGGTCCGGACGGTCCGGGCGGGCATCGGCAGGCCTACCCCTCGGGGGCGCCGCAGGAGCGGCGCGAGGCCGACCCGCATCAGCGCGGAAGCCGGGAGAGTTTCCGCGAGGACCCGGTGGCCCAGCTCGAACGGCGCGTGCTGGAGGTCGTGCTGCAGCTTCCGCATTTCGCCCTGGCTGCCGGCTTCGACGACATCGCCCCGGACACCTTCACCATGCCCGCCTACCGGGGTGTCCACGACGCCATCCGCGCCGCCGGGGGCGCGCGCGCCTACGGCCAGCAGATCGAACGTCTCGGCGGAGCGAGCGACGCTGGAGGCCAGGCGATGCTCTGGTGGGCCGAGGAACTGCGCACCAACGCCGTGGGCCCGGTGGCCGGAGTGCTGACCGAACTGGCCGTGGCACCGCTGCCCGAGGATCGCAGTGAGGCGCTGGCCGGCTATGCGCGTGGGGTCGTGCTGGCCCTGCGGCGCATGAGCCTCACCCGGCAGATCGCCGACGTCAAGGGCGAGCTCCAGCGCACGGAGCCGGACGATCCGCGCTACCACGAGCTGTTCGCGAGCCTGATGGACATGGAGACCCGGCGGCGAGGCCTCGCCGAGGAGGCGTGAATCGTCCCGACGTGAGCAATGTTGCAACTTCGTAAGCAAGGAACAGATGCGAAGTGCCCAGAGGTCCGTACTGTGGGAGTCAGAGGTTCTTCGGCGGGGCAACAGCCGCAGGCCCTGGCACACAGGACCGGTAGGCGCGTCTGAGGCAGGCCGCCAGGAGGAGAGGAAGGGGTTTCGTGGAGGAGCATCACACTCCCCAAGCAGCGGCTCAGGCCGCGAGCCCGGTGCCCCCTACTCCCGAATCGCCCGATCCTGTCACGGAAGACTCAGCGACCGGCAGGGCCGAGGACACCGCGCCCGCCGTCTCCGCCGCCGCGAACGGCCGCACTCCGCTGCTGGCCGGCGCGATCGTCGCCGCCGTGGTGGGTGGCATGGCACTCGGCGCGCTCACCACAGATGACTCACCGTCGATCTCGGGTCCGAGCGCCTCGCATCTTGCTCCGATTGATGAGACCGAGCAGGAGGACGCCCCGGTTCAGGCCTTCCCGGAGACTGGGGACGGTGGGCACGCCGCCGGTGGTGCGGATGGCGCGGAATCAGAACCGGAGCCCGCTCCGACACCGAGCGCGCCCACCGAGCAGGTCACGGAGAGCGAGCCGTCTGACGTCGAGCTCCCGCCCGAGGCCACCGTGGTGGAGCGCGGGGAGGACGTGGTGGTCGGGGACTTCCTGGTGACCTTCGGCGCAACGGAGATGGATGCCGCCTGGCGTTTCGAGGGAAGTCAGAGCTCGGCCACCTACGTCGATGAGCTCAGTGAGGGCGAGATCCTCGTGCTGGGCACGCTGACAGTGACGAACCAGTCCGAGGAGCCCCTGGACCCCACCATCGATCTGTTCACCAGCTTCCTGGGTACCGACGGGCGTGACTACAACCTGCTCAATGCCCCCTTCTGCATGGCCGAGGACAGCCTGCTGCACGTGGGCAACCTTGCTCCCGGGCAGAGCGCCACCGGCACGGTCTGCCAGGGTGTGCCCGCTGCCGCCGCCCTCGGCGGGGTCTGGCAGCTGCGTCCGGACTCCAACTACTCCGCGGTCACCTACTTCGCCAGCCAGTCCGGCATCGCCCGCTGACGTCGCCCGCGACGGGCCACGTGAGGACTGGAGCACTGACCGGCGCGCTCGTGGGCGGTCTCGCGGGTGCCCCGTGAACGATTACGCTGATCCGGCCCCCCGGTAGCTCAGCCGGTCAGAGCAGCGGACTCATAATCCGTAGGTCGTGGGTTCGAGCCCCACCCGGGGGACCGGTAGCGTGAGTGGCATGATCCTCCGCCGCGGGGCACGTCTGCCCGAGCACCTCCGTGAGCACCTCAGTGATCGATCGCATGCGCTTGCCGAGCTGCAGCACGGCAGCTGGTCCGCGGTGACCGCTCGAGCCCTGGTGATCCTCACGACCGTAGAGGGCGGCGAGGTGGAGGTGTCATCGGCCGCCTGGCACGAGCTTGAGCACGGTTCGTGGGACGGCGAGGAGGGCGTGCTCACGCTCACCTGGATCGACCGGGCGCGGCCGCAGCTGGTGCTCACGCCCGCGCACGAGAGGGTGGAGGCCTTCACCGCCGCCGTTCGGGAGCGGATCCAGTCCTCCGTGGTGCACACCGAGCACGGCACGACGCCCTCGGGCGCCTCCATCCGGGCCTACATCCGTCGCGATGACCGTGGGGAGTTGCTCTCCCAGGTGACGGCCACCGGCCGTCTCGGTACCGACCCGAGCGAGGCGGAGGTCGTCGACGAGGTGGAACGTCGCGCCCGCGAGGCTGTGGGACTGCCCACATAGCCCAGTTCCGGCGTATCTGCGTCGTGGAGTGGCGCGCACGTTTTGCTAGAGTCATCGGGCGCCAGGATGATCAGGCACCGCCTCGCCGCGGAACAGATGTCACAGCGCACGAGCATTCCCGCGTAGCTCAATTGGCAGAGCTTCCGACTGTTAATCGGATGGTTACTGGTTCGAGTCCAGTCGCGGGAGCCCCGCAGGATGAACCCCCGGCCCGACCAGGCCGGGGGTTCGTTGTCTCCGGTGAGCCTGTGACCTCGGGATTCGCCAGGAGCCTCGCTGGCGCTTAGCGTGGAAGACGATGACACGTACCGCTGGCCGCCGCGCCCCGAGAACCCTTGCTCTGACCGCCACTGCCGCCTTGGCGATCGCCGGTCTTGCCGCCTGTGATGATTCCAATGGCGATGCTGACGATGGCGCTGCCGAGGAGACCACTGAGGACGGCACCGACGAGGAGGGTGCTGAGCCGCCCATGCCGGGCGCTGACGGCGACATGCCGGAGATGCCCGAGCCCGATCTCGACGGCCTGCCCGACCCGGTCGCTGAGGTCAACGGCTCGGAGATCACCCGGGAGGAGTTCGCCGGGGTCTACGAGTCACAGTTCCAGCAGGCAGCCATGGAAGCCATGATGTCGGGCCAGGAGGTGGACGAAGGCCCCATCCGGGATCAGGTGCTGCAGTCGATGATCGGCAACGAGTTGCTCTTCCAGGAAGCCGCGGGCCGCGAGTACGACGTGACCGAAGCTGATCTTGATGCCGCTCTGGAAGAGGTCGCCGCCGATAGCGGGATGAGCACTGAGGAGTTCCTCGCCGCGGTGGAAGAGGGCGGCATGGATCGCGACCAGGTGATGGACGAGCTCCGCACCCGCGTCCAGGTCGAGCGTCTCATCGCTGACGAGACCGGCGACCTTGCTCCGAGTTCCGAGGAAGTCCGTGACTACTACGACGACCTCGTCGAGCAGTCCGAGGCTGCTGGCTCCGAGCAGGAGATCCCGCCCTTCGAGGAGGCCGAGGAGATCATCGCGCAGCAGCTCGCCAGCGAACGCGAGGGCGAGGCCGTGCGGGACATCGTCGAGGGCCTGCGCGAGGGCGCAGACGTCACCGTCCACATCTGAGTCCTGCGCGCAGCAAGTCACCGCATCCTGGGACGCGTGCCAGGCGTGGGATCATAGCGGCCATGGCCATGCGTGAAATCCGAACCGTCGGTGACCCAGTCCTGCGCACCCCGTGCGATCCCATCACCACCGTCGACGACCGCGTGCGGTCGCTCGTGGAGGACCTCCTCGAGACCGTGGACGAAGAGGGGCGGGCCGGTCTGGCCGCGAACCAGATCGGCGTCTCGCTCCGAGCGTTCTCGTGGAACATCGACGGCGACATCGGCTACGTCCTCAACCCGCGGCTCGTGGCCGTGTCCGAAGATGAGTTCCAGGACGACGACGAGGGCTGCCTCTCCGTGCCCGGTCTCTACTACCCGACCAAGCGGTTCTGGTATGCGCGCGTCGAGGGCACGGATCTTGCCGGCGAGGACGTCGTCGTCGAGGGCGAGGAACTGATGGGCCGGTGCCTGCAGCACGAGTGTGATCACCTCGACGGCAAGCTCTACCTCGATCGCCTCGATCGCGGGAACCGCAAGAAGGCCATGAAGGCGATCCGCGAAGGGCTCTGACCAGCTCTGGCGCAGACTCGGGCTAGAAGGTCACGACCACCTTGCCGGAACTGCCCGCATCCATCGCCGCCTCGAAGGCAGCCAGCGCCTGGTCCGCCGGGAACTCGTGTGTGATGACCTGCTCGATGGACGGCGTGCTCGCCAGCAGTTCGATGGCGTCCTCGAGCTCGTGATGGAACCGGAAGGCACCACGCGCAGTCAGTTCCTTGGTGACGATCGGTGCGAGGTTCAGGGGGACAGCGGCATCGGGGAGCATGCCGAGCTGCACATAGGTGGCGCCGCGGCGCGCAGCACGCAGCGCAGCACTGACCGATGACGGCGCACCCGAGCACTCCAGGACGATGTCGAAGGATTCCGCGGCGAGTTTCTGCGCCGTGACGTCGATCGTTTCCGTGGCACCCACCGCGCGGGCTCGCTCCAGGGGGCCCGGGCGGATGTCCGTGGCGGTCACCTCGCTGGCACCGCCGGACCGGGCGCCCGCGACGGCGAGGAGCCCGATCGGCCCGGCCCCGGCGACCAGGACGTGCCGTCCAGCAAGATCACCGGCCTGAGCGAGCCCGTGCAGGGCTACGGCAGTGGGCTCGGCCAGCGCTGCTCGGCGTAGTGACAGCCCCTGGGGCAGGAAGCGGACGTTCCCGCGAGGCATCACGAGGTACTCACTCATCCCGCCCTGGGTGTGCGGCCAGGTGGACGCCGAGCCGAGATAACGCACGCCTGGGCGCAAGTGGGGTGCATGGGCCCATGCACTCGTCTCATCACCCTCATAGGCGGGGTGCACGGCCACGGGCGTGCCCGCAGCGATCTCGCCAGCCGGGTCGAGGTCGACGGTGGCGGAGATCTCGTGCCCCGGAACGAGCGGTTCGCGGATGGTGAAGGCGCCGTTGGCCCCCTCGGAGTAGTAGTGCAGGTCCGAGCCGCAGATCCCTGCGAAGGCCACCCGGAGGCGGAGCTCACCGTCGCCGGGCTCGGGAACCGGACGCTCGAGGAGCCGGAGGTCCCGCTTGCCGTGAATGACCACAGTGCGCATGACGTTGTCCTTTCCCGGTGTCACGGGCTCAGCCCTTGACACTTCCGGCGGTCATCCCGGTGACGATGTAGCGCTGGGCGATGAGGTAGAAGGCTACGGCCGGCAGCGTGTACATGACCGCCACAGCCATCACCGTCTGCGTCGGCGTGCTCAGCTCCCCGATGAAGCTGGCCAAGCCCACCGAGGCGGGCTGCAGCCCACGGTCGAAGATGAACGTCAAGGCGAAGACGTACTCGTTCCAGGCGCTGAAGAAGGCGATCACCGCGGTCGCGGCCAGTGAGGGCGCGATGAGGGGGACGTTGATCCGGGTCAGGATGCCCAGCGGCCGGCAACCGTCGACGCGGGCGGCCTCCTCGATCTCGCGCGGGATGCCGTCGATGGCGCCCTTGAGGACGAAGACCACGATCGGCAGGACGAAGGCCGTATCGACCAGCACCAGGCCGTGCAGGGAGTCCAGCAGGCCGAAGGTGCGGAAGATGGCGAAGAGCGGCACCACCAGCAGTGACTCGGGCAACATCTGCGTCACGAACAGTCCGATGACCAGCGCGACCTTGCCGCGGAAGCGGAATCGCGAGAGTCCGTAGGCGAAGGGAATCGCCAGGGCCAAAGTGACCAGGCAGGTGCCGGCGGCAATGAGGAAGGAGTTCAGCAACCAGCGAGGAACCGGCCCGGTCAGGGCCTCGCTGTAGGTGCCGGTGAGGGAGAAGTCCGGGAAGAGCCGTGGACTGCTGGTGAACAGCTCACGATCGGTGGTCAGTGACGTGACGAACATCCAGTACAGCGGGAACACGGCGATGCCCAGCACGGCGAGCACCGCGAGCACGCGGAGGTAACGGCCCCAGGGCATCAGTGGCCCCCCTTCTTCTCGGCGCGTAGCGCCATGGACTGGCCGATGAGCACGACGGCCAGGGAGATGCACACGCCGACCATGCCGATGGCGGCCGCCCGGCCGAGGTCGTTGTGCTCGAAGGCGCTGGAGTACAGGTCGATCACCAGGGTCTCCGTGCTGCCCAGGGGGCCGCCCTTGGTCATGATCCAGATCAACTCGAAGCGCCGGATCGACCAGATGGTCATCAGCAGGGTCAGCAGACCCACGGTCGGCTTGATCACCGGCCACGTGGCCACCCGGAAGGTCCAGAGGTGTCCGGCGCCGTCCATGCTCGCCGCCTCTTTGACCTCTTTCGGCACCGCCTGCAGCGCCGCCAGCAGCACGATCGAGCAGAACGGGAAGAGCTGCCAGATCGTGGTGGCCAGGATGGCCGGCAGGGCGTAGTCGGCGCTGTCGAGGATGTTGCCGCTCGGTACCCCGAGGCCCACGGCCTCGAGGGCGCGGTTCACGATGCCGTACTGCGCATTCATCATCCAGGTGGCAATGACCGCCACGGCGACGGTGGGCGCGGCCCACGGGATCGCCACGAGCGCGCGGGCGATTCCTCGGCCCCGGAACTTCGCGTTCAGCAGTAGCGCAACGCCCAGTCCCGATCCCACGGCGCCGACCACACAGGTCACGGTGTAGACGAGAGTGACGCTGAGGGTCTGGCGGAAGTCCGGGCTGGCGAAGATGTCCCGGTAGTTGTCCAGCCCCACCCACTCCCGATCATGGGGGTTGAGCAGTGAGGTGCTGCTGAAGCTGAGCAGAAGCTCCTCGACCAAGGGGTATCCCTGGAAGATCAGCAGGTAGAGAACTCCTGGTGCCAGGAAGGCCCAGGGGGTCCAGGAGCTACCCGTGGGGCTGCTGCGACGGCGCCCCGTGGCGCCACGGGCTGCCGGGTGGGGCTGCCCGCGTTTGCTGCGTGCGATGGCGGTCACGATGCTCCTTCACATCCGGTGGGAGAGGGGGGATGCGATCAGTCGCCGACGAGGTTCTCGCCGAGCTCCTGGGCCCGGTCCATGGCCTCCTCCATCGACATCTCCCCGTGGAGGGCGGCCAGGACCTGGTCGACGATGATCGAGCGGAGCTCTGGGGTCTGCTCCTCGAAGCCCTCGACGATCTGGGGCTGCGTGGAGTCGGTGAGGTCATCGAAGACCTGGAGGTAGGGCGCTGCGGCGAGGGCCTCCTCGCTGCGCGTGGTCTCGATCGCCACGCTCTCGGCACCCATGACCTCCTGGAGTGCCACCTGGTTCTCCTCCTGGAGCATCCAGTCCAGGAAGATCGCAGCTTCCTCGGTGTGCTCGGAGTTGGCGTTGACCCCGATGGGCACGATGATGCCGCCCTGGCTGGCCACCGGGAAGGGGTTCGGGGCGGCGGCGAGGTTGAGGTCGTCGTTCTGGCCCAGCACGATGCCCGGTACGCCACCGTTGTCGATGTTCATGGCGACCAGGCCCTCGGCGAACATGCGGCGATAGGTGGCGGCGTCTGCGCCGCGCGGCACCACCTCGGCATCGTAGAGCTCTTGGTAGGCGCTGAGTCCGTCGATCACCTCGGGAGAGTTGATGGTGAGGTTCTCGCCGTCGGAGAACGCGCCGCCGAAGCCGTAGACGAAGTTGTAGAGGTCCTGCATCATGCCGGGCTCTTCGTCCTTGGTGTGCCGGAACGCGTGCCCGTAGACGCCGTCCTGAGTGAGTTCGATGGCCAGATCGACGAACTCCTCGAAGGACTGCGGAGGCTCCTCCACGAGGTCGGTGTTGTAGATCAGCGCGTAGTTCGAGGCACCGAACATCACGCCGTAGCGGGTGTCGTCCACGAAGTTGTAGCCATCGGGCCCTTCGATGAGCGGGAACTGCGAGACGTCGAGAATGTCGTCCATGGGGTGCAGGAGCCCGGAGGAGGCCGCCTGGACGAAGTCGGCCTGGTCGAAGCGGAGCAGATCCGGTCCGCTTCCGCCGGACATCTGAGTGAAGACGGTCTGGGAGAAGCTCGCGAAGGGGATTCCGACGGGGTCGATGACGACCTGGTCCTGGCTGTCGTTGAAGCCTTGGACCCAGGCTTCCAGCGCTTCACCTCGGCCGGACTCGGTGAAGGTCACAGCCGCGAAGGTCAGGGTGACGGGCTCGTCCGAGCCGGAGGCCCCGGTGCCGCATCCGGCGAGGGCGAGTGCGCCGGCAGCAGCGGCAGCGGTGGCGAGGGTGACACGACGGTGTGTCATGATTCGGCTCCTTTGGTTACGGGTTCGTGCGGGGGGAGAGGGATGAGCTCGAGGTGGCCGCCTCACGGACAGCGGCGTGGGGGCCGTGCGCGATGATCACGTCGAGGAGATCGCCGGCACGGTTGACGAAGTCGGCCTGATCGGCGAGGACCGCCGGGAAGACCTGACCGGATTCGAAGACTGCGCGCATCAGCGACGCGGGTTGCGGGTGGCGTGCCGCCAGTGCTTGGAGGCGGTCGGTGGCCGGGTCCTGGATCGCGCGTGCCTGGGGGCCTGGTTCGAAACCAGCGGGTGGGGCCACACAGGCCACATAGGCGGCCACGGTCAGGGCCAGATGGTGCGGCATGACGCCCTGGCCCAGATGCTGCAGGACAGGTTCGGTGACCCGCTGGGGGAGCTTGACCGAACCGTCGGTGCCCACCTGTGAGGTGCGGTGGCCCAGGGCGGTGTTCCGCCAGCGTGAGAAGAGCTGCTCCTCGTAGTCGACGATGTCGACGCCTTCGGGAAGCTCCAGGGTGGGTAGGTACTCGTGGCGCAGGATGCTGCGGGCTGCGCCCTCGATGTGGGGCTGGGCCACCGACTCCGGGATCGTGAGCTTCTCGCTCAGTGCCCCGAGATAGGCGATCAGCGAGTGCGTGCCGTTCAGCAGGCGCAGTTTCATGTTCTCGTAGCGGCTGACCTGATCGGAGAAGGTGGCTCCCACGCGTCCCCATGCCGGCCGGCCGGCAGCGAAGTCGTCCTCGATGATCCACATACCGAAGGGCTCGGCCGGAACCGGGACGGCGTCCTCGAGGCCGAGGCCACTGCGCACCGCGGCGCGGGTCTCGGCCGTGGTCGCCGGGACGATCCGGTCGACCATGGAGTTCGGGAAGCTGACATGGTCACCGAGCCAGGCCTGCAGCTCCTGGCCCTCGGCGCCTGGAAGGGCAGCGACGAACTCGTGGATGAGCTCGCGGGTGCGCGCGCCGTTGGAGCCCAGGTTGTCGCAACTCAGGATGGTCACCGGTGCCCCACCGCTGCGGAGGCGTTGCCTCAGGCCGTTCACCATCTGGCCCAGGGGGGTCCGGGGCGCGTAGCTCAGGCGGAGATCGGACTGGACGTCCGGGTGGGCGACATCGAGGCTCCCGGTCTCGGGATCGAAGGTGTAGCCGGACTCGGTCACGGTCAGGCTGATGATCCTGGTGCGCGGGTCGGCGAGAGCGCCGATGAGGCGCTCGGTCTCCTCGCTGGCGACCAGGACCTCGGTGTGCACGGCGGGGATGTGGAAGGCCGTCCCGGACGGACTGATCTCGGTGACGGTGTAGAGCAGATCCTGGGCGCGCATCGCATCGACCACGCGCCGCGAGCGGCTGGCCGCTCCGATGATGCCCCAGGGGCCGGGCTCGACAGCCAGTGCTGCGGCGGTGTACGTGGCCTGGTGGGCGCGGTGGAAGTTGCCCAGGCCCAGGTGCACGATGCCGGGTGTCAGAGCGTCGAGGTGATGGGTCAGGAACGCGTGCGGAGCCGTGGCGGCGTTCAGGAGCGGGTTCACCAGTCCGTCACCCCACCATCGAGTGTGCGAGCGGTGGGCAGGTAGGCGCCCTCGTACTCGAAGCGCGCTGCTGCCGTCTCGTCCACCTCGACGCCCAGGCCCGGCGCGTCGCCCGGATGGAGGTAGCCGTCGGTGAAGGTGTAGCCGGGGGAAAAGACCTCGGCGGTCTCGGCGGGGTGTCCCATGTACTCCTGGATGGCCACGTTGGGGCTGGCGAGCCCGAGGTGGAGGGAGGCGGCCATCGCGATCGGGGAGATGTCCGAGGGGCCGTGCGGACCGGCCTTGACCTGGTGGACGGCGGCGTAGTTCAGCACGGTGCGCAGGTGGCTGATGCCGCCTCCGTGGCTGACGGCCATGCGGATGAAGTCGATCAGGCGCTCGGCGAGCAGGATGCGGCAGTCCCAGATGGAGGTGAAGACCTCGCCGATGGCCAAGGGGGTCACCGTCGCTGCCCGCACGGAGCGGAGCAGCTCCTGGTTCTCGGCCGGGATGAGGTCCTCGAGCCAGAAGAGGTCGACCTCCTCGAGGCTGCGTGCCAGGCGCGCGGCCTGGGTCGGGTCGAGGCGGTGGTGGGCATCATGCAGGAGGTGCAGGTCAGGGCCGACATGCTCGCGCAGCGCGCTGAGCACCTTCGGCGCGTGGCGGAGGTACGCGTGGGTGTCCCAGAGCTCTTCAGCTGGTCGTGCGCCTCGCCCGGCGGGCTCGTAGGCCGCGGACTGGGAGACGCCGTAGACGGTCTCCAGTCCCGGGACGCCGAACTGCGCTCGTATGGCGCGATAGCCGGCCTCGCGTGTGGCGTCCACCGAGTCGATGAGGGCCGGGAGGTCCCAGCCGGTGGCGTGGGTGTAGGCAAGGATGCGATTGCGGGTGGCGCCACCGAGCAGCCGGTGGACGGGCACCCCCAGCGCCTTGGCGTTCAGGTCCCACAGGGCGATGTCGATGGCGCCGATGGCGGTCATCGTGACCGGCCCTCGCCGCCAGTAGGCCCCGCGGTAGAGGTACTGCCAGGTGTCCTCGATACGGTCCGCAGGGCGGCCGATGAGGGTGCTGGCGAGGTGATCGCGGATGTAAGCAGCCACGGCCAGTTCGCGTCCGTTCAGGGTCGCATCACCCCAGCCCACGACGCCGTCGCTGCTCGTGATCTTCACGCTCACGTAGTTGCGGCCCGGACTGCAGACCAGGACCTCGACCTTCTCGATCTGCCCGCTCATGTCGTCTCCACGAGGTTCTTGAGCGGCCGGCCCTCGGCCAGCCGGGTGATGTTTTCCGCGATGTCGCCGAGGCGGCCGAGGAAGGTGTCGGCGGTGATGCCGGAGGAGTGCGGTGTGAGCAGCACGTTGGGCAGCGCCCCGAACGGTTCATTTGCCGGCAGGCCGCGGCCATCCGGCCCGGGATAGCGGTACCAGACGTCCAGCACGGCTCCGGCGATCCGCCGATCCCGCAATGCGGCGTAGAGGTCGCCCTCGTGCACGATCGGACCGCGTGCCACGTTCACCAGCAGACCGTCGGTGCCCAGGAGATCGAGCTCCCGGGAGGTGATGGAGCCTCGCGTGGCCTCGTTGAGCGGAATGCTGACCACCAGCACGTCGCTGCTCGTGAGGTGCTCCTCCAGGGCCGCGACGGGCGCCACCGCCTCCAGGCCGTGGTCCGCCGCGTTCACCGCACCCGTGCGCGTGATGGCGCGTCCGCGCATCCCGAAGGCCCGGAGCACCTGCCAGGCGGCCTGGCCGATGTGCCCGAATCCGAGGAAGGTGATTGTGGATCCCCGCAGCGTGCGCGCCTGGGCCATGGTGGCGTCGTAGATGGGCGAGGACCACTGGCCCACGCGCAAGCGGGCGTCCTGGTGCAGCGTGCCCCGCCGGAGCATGACCAGCGCAGCGGCAATGTGCTCGGCGATGGAGCTTTCATGGTGGAAGGTGTTGGCCGCCAGCACGTGCTCGCCCAGAGCGCTGCGGTCGATGCCGTCCAGGCCCGCGCCTACTGCGTGCACCAGCCGGAGGCGTCCGGCGCGCGCCGCCAGATGCTGGGGGAGCGTGGAACCCACGAAGACCTCGGCGTCGCGGATCAGGTCTGCGGCCTCGGCCTCACTCGTGGCGAGGTGGGCCTCGGCCTCAGGTGGGAGAGCGGCCAGGAAGGTCTCCCAGTGCGCGGCGAGCGCGGCGTCCTTGACCAGGACCTTCATCGCCGGGCTCCTGGTGAGTCGGTCGTGCCGCGGACGATCAGCTGGGAGTCCTGGAGCAATGGCTCAGCGGGTACGTGCTTGCCGGAGACGAGGTCGGTGAGGAGGTTCAGAGCGAGTGCGCCGCCACCGGGGATGGACACCCGGACCGAGGTCAGGCCCGGTTCGGCAACGGCGGCGATGTCAAGATCGTCGATTCCGATGATGCTGAGGTCACTGGGGCAGTGGCGCCCCAGTTGCCGGAGGCCGGCCTGAACACCGAGGGCGACCAGGTCGTTGTAAGCCAGCACAGCGGTCGAACCGCTCGAGGCCACCGAGGCGGCGGCGGCGAGGCCACCGTTGACCGAGGCGGCCTGATTGCCCACCACGGTCAGCTCGACGTCCCATGCGCGGGCGAGTTCGGTGGCCAGGGACTGCCGTCTGCGTGTGGACCATGCGCTGGCCGGGCCGGGGACGAAGGTGAGGCTGCGGTGACCGAGGGCATGCAGGTGCTCGAAGGCTTGACGCATGCCGGTGTCGGCCGACATCAGCACTGAGGGGCAGAAATCGAGTTCGGCGTTCAGCGCCACCAGAGGAAGGTGACCGATCGCGCTCTCGATGCGCTCCGCCGCGAGCCGGGGTGAGGCCAGGATGACGCCGTCGACCTCGGTGCGCAGGCTCTGCAGGACCTCCTCCTCCCGCTCGGGGTGCTCGAAGGTGTTCACCAGCATCATCCGGTGGCGCCCGGACCATGCCTGGGACTGCATGGAGGCGATCAGTGACGCGAACACGGGGTTCGCGGCATCTGGGACGACAACGGCGAAGGTCATGCGGCGCTGGCCGGCGGAGCTGGCGGTGTAGCCAAGATCCGCAGCTGCCCGCTGGACGCGTTCGCGGGTGGGTGCGGCCAGTCGGTCCGGGTCCTTGAAGGCCCGCGATGCGGTTGCCAGGGACACTCCAGCGGCCTGTGCCACCTCGGTCAGCGTCGTTGCCATGCGTTCACTCCTGCCTCGTTGCCGGATCTGAGACCACAGTGCAAGCCAGTGAAAAGATTGTCAAGCCTTGCAGAGGTTTTCATCGACGGGGTGAGGAGGGGGAGGCCGGGCGGTGCTGGCGCTGGAAGCCTTGATGGGGCACACTGAGTACTGGTTTCGCCGTGCACGCGTGTCGTCACTGGTCCACCGAGGTCGTAGGGGAAGACGTACCTCAACCCGGACCAGGAGGAGTCGACATGTCTGGTGCTTTCACCCGCGGTGTCATTTTTGTGCACTCCGCACCGCGAGCTCTGTGCACCCACATCGAGTGGGCGGCGGGCACGGTGCTTGATGCGCGCACCTCTTTGGAATGGACGGCTCAGCCGGCTGCTCCGGGGATGTTCCGCGCCGAGTACTCCTGGGTCGGTCCCATTGGGACGGGCGCACGCCTGGCCTCAGCGCTGCGCGGGTGGACCCACCTGCGCTATGAGATCACCGAGGATCCCGCCCCTGGTCACGACGGCGGCCGGTGGTCGCACACTCCGGAACTGGGCATCTTCCACGCGCAGACGGACGCGCACGGCAACGTGGTGGTTCCAGAGGACCGGATCCGGGCGGCGCTGGAACACGCCGGTGACCCCAGCGAGCTCCGGCGCAGGCTGGACGTGGCGCTCGGGCAGGCCTGGGACGACGAACTCGAGCCCTTCCGTTACGCGGGAGCGGGCGCTCCGATCCGCTGGCTGCACCG
Source organism: Bogoriella caseilytica (assembly GCF_003752405.1). Classification (NCBI taxonomy): domain Bacteria; kingdom Bacillati; phylum Actinomycetota; class Actinomycetes; order Allobogoriellales; family Allobogoriellaceae; genus Allobogoriella; species Allobogoriella caseilytica. The sequence continues at coordinate 2,809,872 of NZ_RKHK01000001.1, forward strand.
CGTGGGCTGAGACCTCCGGTGTCGGCGCAGGGTTGGTCCGCCCGGCGCCGACCGCCGGTCAGACCGAGGCGACGAGGATGGCGGCATTGTGGCCGCCGAAACCGAAGGCGTTGTTCAGCGCCGCCACCTGTCCGTCACCGAGAGCGCGCGGGGTGTCACGCACCAGATCGATGCTCAGGCCCTCATCGAGCTGCTCCACATTGATGGTCGGCGGGGCTGTCCGCTCGCGCACCGCGAGGATGGTCAGCAGGCTCTCCAGTGCGCCGGCGCCACCGAGGAGGTGCCCGGTCATCGACTTGGTCGCTGAGACCACGGCCTGCTCGCCGAGGGTGCGGGAGATGGCGGCGGCCTCGATGCCGTCGCCCAAGGGGGTGGAGGTGGCATGCGCATTGACGTGCGTGACGTCAGAGCCGGACAGGCTCGCATCGTCCAGCGCGGTGCGCATAGCACGCTCCTGACCGTCGCCGGAGGGGTCGGGAGGGGCGACATCGAAGGAGTCGGCCGACATCCCGATGCCGGCGATCCGTGCATGGATCGCCGCGCCACGGGCGGCTGCGAACTCCTCGGACTCCAGCACCACCACGGCGGCGCCCTCGGCCATGACAAAACCATCGCGGCTCACGTCGTAGGGGCGTGAGGCGCCGGCCGGGTCGTCGTTGCGGGTCGACAGGGCTTGCATCTTGGCGAAGGCGGCCATGGGCAGCGGATGAATAGCGGCCTCGGTGCCCCCGGTGATGACGACGTCGGCGCGCCCGGAGCGGATCATGTCCACGCCCCAGGCAATCGCCTCGGCGCCGGAGGCGCACGCGGAGACGGGCGCATGTGCGCCGGCCTTGGCGCCGTAGCGAATCGAGACGTTGGCCGTGGCGGAGTTGGCCATCAGCATGGGGACCGTCAGGGGCATCACGCGGCGCGGGCCCTTCTCGCGCAGGATGTCCCAGGCGCCCAGGATCGTGTGCACGCCGCCGATCCCGGTGCCGATCACCGAGCCAAGGCGTTCGCCCTCGACCTCCGGTGCGCCGGCGTCGGCCCAGGCCTCTGCGGCGGCGACCATCGCGTACTGGCCCGAGGGGTCCAGCCGACGGGTTTCCTGGCGGGTGAGGATTCCCTCGACCGAGGCGGTCACCTGGCCGGCGAAACTCACCGGGATGTCGTACTGCTCGACCCAGTCTGCCTCGATGCGGCGGACTCCGGATTCACCGGCGAGCAGGCGTGTCCACGTAGTGGGCACGTCCGCGCCGAGAGGATTGGTGGTACCAAGTCCGGTGACGACGACGTTGCGCTGCGACATACGGGTTGCTCCTGGGTCGTGAGGGGTGGGAGCCGGCCGGTACGCCGTCAGGGCGGGTCCGGCCGGCTCTCCGAAGGCCTGCTCAGGCGGCCTGGGCGGTCTTGATGAAGTTGATGGCGTCCTGGACGGTTCCGAGGTTGGTGGCCTCTTCGTCCGGGATCTTCACGTCGAACTTCTCCTCGGCGAGGGTGGCGATGGTCATCATCGACAGGGAGTCGACGTCGAGGTCATCCGCGAAGGACTTGTCTGCGGTGACCTGGTCGGCCGGCAGGCCGGTCTCCTCGTTCACGATCTCGGCGAGGCCGGCCAGAATTTCCTGCTCGCTGTGAGCCATGGGGTTCTCCGTTCAAATGGGGTTGGGTACGGGGTCAGTCTGGTCGATGTGGCGGCATTGCTGGGGGAGGTTCCGCCCGGCAGGGCGGCGGCCACTAGGGCAGGACCACCACCTGGGCTGCGTAGGCCAGTCCGGCGCCGAAGCCGATCTGGAGTGCAATGTCGCCACTCCTGGCCTGGCCTTCACGCAGGAGCCGCTCCGTGGCCAGCGGAATCGAGGCTGCCGAGGTGTTGCCGGTGTCGGCGATATCACGCCCCACCACCACGTCCTCGCGCAGCTCGAGCATCTTCACCATCTGATCGATGATGCGCATGTTGGCCTGGTGCGGCACGAAGACGTCGATGTCAGCGGGCTCCAGGCCCGCTGCGGCGATCGCCTCCTGAGCCACGGACGTCATGGTGAACACGGCCCACTTGAACACCGAGGGCCCTTCCTGGCGGAGTGTGGGCCAGGGGAGCTCGCGCACCGGGGTGGCTGCTCCGGTCCGGAAGTCCAGCCAGGAGTTGGTCTGCTTGATCAAGGTGGCGCCCGAGCCGTCCGAGCCCCACACCGTGCGGGCGATCCCGGGCGTCTGCGAGGGGCCGACCACGGCGGCGCCGGCACCATCGCCGAGGAGGAAGGAGATCGAGCGGTCAGTGGGGTCGAGGAAGTCCGACATCTTCTCCACGCCCACGACGAGCACATACTCGGCGGTGCCGGCGCGCACGAGAGCGTCGGCCTGGGCAATGCCGTAGGCGTAGCCGGCGCAGGCCGCAGAGATGTCGTAGGCCGGTGCTGGGGTGGCACCGATACGATCGGCGAGCACCGCGGCGAGCGAGGGGGTCTGCTCGAACCAGGTCACGGTCGCCACGATGACGGCACCCAGATCACTGGCCTGGATCCCGGCGGCCCGCAGTGCCTCCTCGGCAGCGCCCGCCGCGAGGTCGGCCACGGTGGTGTCTTCCGCCGCGCGACGGCGGGTCTCGATGCCGGTGCGCTGGCGGATCCACTCATCCGAGGAGTCGATGGGTCCGACGATGTCGTCGTTGGGGACGATGTTCTCGCCTCGCACGCCGCCGACACCCAGGATGCGGGAGTGGCGAACGGGCTGGCTGGCGCGCAGCTCCTTCACGAGGCAGCTCCGTGCTGGGCGATCAGCTCACGGGCCGCAGGGAGATCATCCGGGCTCTTCAGGGCAAGAGTGTCCACACCCTTGAGAGTACGGCGCGCCAGCCCGGTCAGGACGCCCGCGGGCGCGAGTTCGATCACGCCGGTCACTCCCAGCGCCAGGAGCTGCTCACAACACAGATCCCAGCGCACGGGGTTGGCCACCTGGGTCACCAGTCGCTCCAGGGCGTCCTGGCCGCCGGCGACCACAGCGCCGTCACGGTTGGAGAGCAGGCGGGCGCCCTGGTGGGGCTCGGCGGGCTCCAGCGTGCTGGCGAGGGCGCGCACACGTTCGACGGCCGGCGCCATGTGCTCGGTGTGGAAGGCGCCGGCCACCTGCAGAGCGATGACCCGGGCGCGCAACTCGGGCAGGGCCGGGTCGGCCGCGAGGGCATCGAGCTGTTCGGTGGTGCCGGCAGCCACGATCTGCCCACCGCCGTTGACGTTGGCCGGGGTGAGACCGTGGCGTTCCAATGCGGCGTGGACGCCCTCGGGCGTTCCGCCCACGATGGCGGCCATGCCGGTTTCGCGTTGGGCGGCGGCCTCGGCCATGGCCCGGCCACGCTCGGCGACCAGGGCCAGCGCTGCGTCCTCGCTGAGCACTCCGGCCAGCGCGGTGGCCGCGATCTCACCCACGGAGTGACCCGCGTAGGCGGTGCCCGGTGCGAGGGTGGTGGCGGCCGCTCCGGAACCGAGCAGGGCCTGCGCGCTCAGCAGCGAGGCCGCCACGATGAGTGGCTGCGCCACGGCGGTATCGCGGATGGTCTCGGCGTCGGCGGTGGTCCCGAGTGCGTGGAGGTCGAGCTCCGCAGTGGCCGAGAAGCGGTCGATGGCGCTGCCGGCGCCGGGGAGTTCGAGCCACGGCTCGAGCATGCCGGGGGCCTGTGCGCCCTGGCCGGGGGAGAGGATGGCTAGCACTGTTCCACTCTGCCGCCTCGGGCCGGTCCGCGACGGGCCACGACGCCCACGACGTTGCCTCGGGCGACTTGTAGGGGGTCTACAAAGATGTGACCTACGGCGCGTGGGGCGGCTCGTGTCAGTCCGCGAGGACGGCGTCGGCCAGGCGCCCGATGGCCAGCGCGGTTTGCAGGACAAAACCCTCGCGTGCGTCTGTCGGGTCCCAACCGACCAGCTGGCCGATGCGCCGCAATCGGTAGCGCACGGTGTTGGGGTGAACGTACAGAGCCCGCGCCGCGCCCTCGAGCGAGCGGCCCTGGCCGAGGTACTCGTCGAGGGTTTCCACCAGCGGCCCGCCGGCGGCGAGCAGCGGTTGGTAGAGCTCCTCCACGAGGGAGCGGCGGGCCAAGGGATCTCCGGCGAGGGCTCGTTCTGGCAGGAGGTCGCCGGCGTCCACCGGGCGCGGCGCGGTGGGCCAGGCAGCGACGGCGGCGATGCCTGCCAGCGCTGCGCGGGCCGAGCGCGCTGCCTCGCTGATCTGCCCGGCGTCGGGGCCGAAGACCACTGGCCCCGCGCCCAGGCGGGGCAGGATCGAATCACGGGCAGCTTGGCGGAGATCGCCTTCACCACCGAGCACGATGACCACGCGCTCACCCTGGATGCCCACCAGTGCGTCCTCGGCGGCGCGGCGGCAGGCGCGGCGCAGTTCGGCGGTGTGGCGTTCGTTCATGTCGGGCGGTGCCTCGCCCACCAGCACGAGGGTGCGACCGCGATCCGACCATCCCAGGGCCGCTACGCGCGAACGCAACGTGTCGTCGCCGCCGCGGATGAGGGAGTCCACTACCAGTGCTTCGAGCCGCGCATCCCAGGCGCCACGGGCCTCAGCCGCACGGGCGTAGACCTCTGCGGCGGAAAAGGCCACTTCGCGGGAGTACACCAGCACGGCTTCGCGCAGTTCGGAGCGGTGGTCCGGCTCGGCAAGTGAGACGGCGTGGTCCTCGACGACGGCGACCACGATCCGTACCAGCTGCAAGGTGTGCTGCAAGGAGATCGAGCGGGTCAGCTCCGGTGGCGCGGCACGGAAGATGTCCTGGGCGTTGTAGGAGCCCACCTCGGGATCCTCGTACCACGTGATGAAGGCGGCGATACCTGCCTGGGCGACCAGACCGATCCAGGAGCGGTCCTCTGCGGCGAGCGAGCGATACCAGTCGAGCTCGCCGTCGAGTCGCCGCATCGCCTCGGAGGTGAGCAGATCGGTTCCTGAGCGCAGCCGGCGGACGACGGCCCTGCTGCCGGCGGCAGGCCGGTGAGGGCGTGAGGACGGTGTGGCAGGCACACGGCGATCCTACGGGAGGCCTTGTAGAACCCCGACAAGCTGACGGCGGGGCCGGCCCCGGGATCATCCGGGAGTCGGCCCCGCCGTGACGTCAGCGTGGTGTGACCGGCTCAGGCGTCGCCGCCGGAGGTGCCGGACTCCCCGGCGTGGATGTTGAACAGGTCGTACTTCTCGATGGCCTGCTGCACCACAGACGGATCGACGGTGCCCTGCTCGGCCAGGGCCTGCAGAGCCTTGACCGCCATGGAGTGGGCGTCGATGAGCAGCTGGCGCCGGGCCGCCGGGCGGGTGTCGGAGTAGCCGAAACCGTCCGCGCCAAGTGTGTAGTACGGGCCGGGGACCCACCGGCGGATGGAGTCCTGGACCTGGTGCTCGTAGTCCGAGGTGGCCACATAGGGACCGCCGGCATCGCGCAGCTTCTCGCTCAGATAGGCCTCGCGGCGCTCTTCGCCCGGCTTGGTGAAGTTGTGCTCGTCGGCGGCCAGGCCGTCGCGGCGCAGCTCGTACCAGGAGGTCACCGACCAGACCCCGGCGCGCACGCCCCAGTCCTTGGCCAGCAACTCGCGGGCATGGAGCGCCCACGGCACACCCACGCCTGAGGCGAGCAGCTGGACCCAGGGGGCTTCGCCCTCGACCGAGGCGTCCTCAGGTGAGGCGACGCGGTGGATGCCTTTGAGGATGCCCTCGACGTCGACGTCCTCCGGCTCGGCGGGCTGGACCATGGGCTCGTTGTAGACCGTCAGGTAGTACATGACGTCCTGGTCGCGGCCACCGGCCTCGTCCTCGGAGCCGTACATGCGCTTCAGACCATCGCGCATGATGTGGCGGATCTCGTAGGCGTAGGCGGGGTCGTAGTGGACCATCGCCGGGTTGGTCGAGGCCAGCACGGGGGAGTGCCCGTCCATGTGCTGGGTGCCCTCACCGGCCAGTGTCGTCTTGCCGGCGGTGGCGCCGATGATGAAGCCGCGGGCCAGCTGGTCGGCGGCGGCCCAGAACTGGTCGCCGGTGCGCTGGAAGCCGAACATCGAGTAGAAGATGTAGACCGGGATCATCGGTTCGCCGTGCACGGCGTGCGAGGTGCCCAGGGACTGCATGGCCGCCGCGGAACCGGCCTCATTGATGCCGGTGTGCAGGATCTGGCCCTGCTCGGACTCCTTGTAGGAGAGCATCAGGTCCTGGTCCACCGAGGTGTAGTTCTGCCCGTGGACGTTGAAGATCTTCGCCGTGGGGAAGATGGCGTCCAGGCCGAAGGTGCGTGCCTCGTCGGGGATGATCGGCACGATGCGCCGCCCGATCGAGTCCTCCTTCATCAGCTCCTTGAGCAGGCGCACGAAGGCCATCGTGGTGGCCACCTCGGCCTTACCGGAGCCCTTCTTCAGGATCTCGAAGGGCTTGTCGTCCGGCATCGGCAGCGGCTTCTTCTCCGTGAGGCGCTTGGGCAGGAAGCCTCCCAGGGCCTTGCGGCGCTCGAGCATGTACTGCAGCCGCTCGTCGGACTCATCGGGCCGGTAGTACGGGGCGTTGAAGGGGTCCTCGAGCTGCTCGTCCGAGATCGGGATGTGCAGCGCATCACGCAGGTGCTTCAGATCGGTGGTCTTCAGCTTCTTCATCTGGTGAGTGGCGTTGCGGCCCGCGAAGGAGGGGCCGAGGCCGTAGCCCTTGACCGTGTGCGCCAGGATCACCGTGGGCTGCCCGGTGTGCTCCGTGGCGGCCTTGTAGGCGGCGTAGATCTTGCGGTAGTCGTGGCCGCCGCGCTTGAGCGACCAGATGTCGTCATCGCTCATGTTCTTCACGAGCTCCTTGGTGCGCGGATCGCGCCCGAAGAAGTGCTCGCGGATGTAGGCGCCGTCGTTGGCCCGGTAGGTCTGGAAGTCGCCGTCGGGGATGGTATTCATCAAGTTCACCAGCGCGCGGTCCTTATCGGCGTTGAGCAGGGTGTCCCACTCGCGGCCCCAGACCACCTTGATGACGTTCCAGCCGGCGCCACGGAATTGCGACTCGAGCTCGTTGATGATCTTGCCGTTGCCGCGGACCGGGCCGTCGAGGCGCTGGAGGTTGCAGTTGACCACGAAGGTCAGGTTGTCCAGGTTCTGCCAGGCGGCCTGCTGGAGCATGCCGCGAGATTCGGGCTCGTCCATCTCGCCGTCGCCCAGGTAGGCCCAGACGTGCTGGTCGGAGGTGTCCTTGATGCCGCGGCCGTGCAGGTACTTGTTGACCCAGGCCTGGTAGATGGCCTGTGCCGGGCCGAGACCCATGGAGACCGTGGGGTACTCCCAGAAGTCCGGCATACGGCGCGGGTGTGGGTAGGAGGGCAGTCCGCGCCCGTCTTCAGGGTGGGAGTACTCCTGGCGGAAGCCGTCGAGGTCGCGCTCGGTGAGGCGGCCCTCGAGGAAGGCGCGGGCGTAGTTGCCGGGGGAGGCGTGACCCTGGAAGAAGACGTGGTCGCCGCCGCCGGGGTGGGACTTCCCGCGGAAGAAGTGGTTGAAACCGACTTCGTAGAGCGTCGCCAGCGAGGCGTAGGAGGAGATGTGTCCGCCCACCCCCACTCCCGGGCGCTGAGCGCGGGTGACCATGACGGCGGCATTCCAGCGGATCCAGCCACGGTAGGTGCGTTCCACGGTCTCGTCGCCGGGGAAGTAGGGCTCCTCGTGGACGCCGATGGTGTTCACGTACGGCGTGACCAGCGGGTTGGGGATGCTTAGTGAGCGCTCACGCGCCCGGTGCAGCAGGTTGAGCAGGATGTAGCGTGCCCGCGGCCCGCCACGCTCATCGATCAGGCCGTCGAGGGACTCGAGCCACTCTGCGGTCTCTTCCGCGTCGATGTCCTTGACTTGGCTGAGGAGTCCGTTAATCAGGGGCGAGGACTCGTCTCGTGAACTCACGCGTTCCCTCTTCTCACATCTGGCGTCGGCGGCGACGTGCGCACCATCAAGTTACCTCCGCCGATCCTCGAGCAAACTCGCTGAACGACGGCGCACCTTCAAGGTAGTGCCATTCTCTCGGCAAGAGCGTCCCCAGCCCAGCCAGAAGGGCCATGGACCGTGTGAGAACAGCCACCGGTCGGGCGAGGCGCGGGCAGAAGGGATCGAATCGAGCCGCAAATGTGGGATCCAGAGCCGCTCGCCAGTACCGTGTGGGGGTGAACACTACGAGCCGTCAGGCCGCAGCAGAAGGGAAGCACGTGACAGGCAGCGCGGGAGCCAGCTCCGGATCCTCAGGACCCGGGCCCAGGTTCGGCTTTACCTCGGGGCTGGTCATCCAGGAGTTCTACTACGACGACGACGTCGATGCGGGCGTGCGCGCAGCAGTTGAAGAGGAGACCGGCACCGAGTTGGTCGACGAGGACTTCGGCGACGTCTGTGATGGCGCCATCATCTGGTGGCGCGCTGATGACGGCGGGCAGGAAGACCTCACCGACCTGCTCGTCGACGCACAGGCCAACCTCGATGACGGTGGGCTGATCTGGGTGCTCACCCCGAAGCCAGGCCTGGACAACCACGTGGCTCCGGCCGATGTGGAGGAGGCGGCCAAGGTGGCCGGCATGCTCGCCACCTCGGCGATGTCGGTGGGAGAGAACTGGAACGGGATCCGCGTGGCAGCGCGCTCACGGTCTCGACGCTGACGGACCTGGTCAGTGACCGGGGCCGATCCCAGCCTCCACTAGGCTGGGAGACGTTCTCGGGCAGAGCGGGCCCGCGCGAGGTTTCTCGCTGCGGGTCGGTGCTGACCTGGTGAACTCGGTGCCCTGGCGTACCTGCCAGGCACCGGGCATGGGCCGATAGCTCAGTTGGTTAGAGCACCGCGTTTACACCGCGGGTGTCGGGGGTTCGAGTCCCTCTCGGCCCACCAGATCGTGCGAAACCCGCGGACCGCGCACTGTCGGGTCATCCTCGGCCAGATCACCGCCGCGTCCGTTCCTGCGTGACCAACTCCCGGATGTCGCGGTCGTAGTGAGCAATCCGTGCCCTGCCGGGAGACACTCGGTCGTATGAAGATCATCAGTACGACGGTCACCTTGGACGCAGCCGAAGTCGGGACCGAGAGCGCATTCTGGGCCGCGGTGTTCGGCGGCGAGGTAGTCGGCGAGGGGGAGTACCGCGAAATCCGGGCACCGGACGGGACGACGCCAGTGGGTGTTCAGCTCGCCCCAGGCCAGGTTGCGACGAACTGGCCGGAGCACCAGGCACGGGTCCATCTCGACGTGGTCGTCGAGGACATTGACTCAGCACACGATCACGTCCTCTCCCTCGGAGCCACCCTGCTCCAGCGCGCGACCGGTGAAGAGACCTTCAACGTTTAAGCAGATCCAGCGGGCCACCCCTTCTGCCTCTGCTGGTCGTGAATACCCTGGACTGACCACGCCGTGATGGTTGGTCTCCTTCCTGGAGAGCCGCCGACCCGAGCGTCGCCGACGCCAGTCTGATCAAGGCTCTCCCCAACTGTGCAGCGCGGAGGTCAGGCTCGCGATCGACCGCTCGTAGCTGCGCTCAAGGCTGCGGGGGAGCTGGAAGGCGCCGGTGGTCTCGAGGTCCACGAACCCGTGCAGCGTGGCGCGGAAGAATCGTGCGGCATCCACGAGATCCTCCTCCGCGATCCGGTAGCCGGAGAGGATGGTGTAGAGCACCTCGACCAGCGTGGCGGACACGTCCTCATCCTCGTGGTCGCCCGACACTGGCGCCCGCATCGCCATCCGGTACTGCGCAGGATGGGCTGTGGCCCACTCCCGGTAGGCCATCGCGGCACTGCGCACGGCGTCGTCCCGGGCCTTGCCGATCGCTGCCCGGCCGAGCGCCTCGGCCAGCTCCGCCTTGGCGCGCAGCATGACACCGCGCCGCAGGCCCGGCATGCCATCGACGTGCTTGTACAGCGAGGGTGGCTTCACGCCGAGCCGCTCGGCGAGCGATGCGACGTTCACGCCCTCACCGTCGCGCTCGTCGAGCATCTGGGCGGCCGTCTCGACGACCACGGCGGTGGTGAGCCCCACCCTAGGCATCGGGTTGTCCCGACCCGAGGAACTGGATGATGGCCCTCGCCGTGGCCTCCGGTTGCTGGGACTGCGGATAGTGGCCGGCGTCGGCGATCATCGCCACGGAGCCATTCAGCGCCTCCGCGATCCATGCCGCCTCGGCCGCAGGATCTGCGAAGTCCGGGTCCTGCTCGCCCATCACCACCAGGGTCGGCGCCTGGACGGCAGGGAGCGCCCGCTCGGCTGGAGCATGGTCGGTGCGGGTGGTGAGCCGGAAAGCCTGGGTGTATCCGGGTCGTTTCATGGCCGTGATCATGCTCGTACGGTAGGCCGGGAAGTCGTCAGGCTTCGCTCCGCTGTAGAGCGTGGGCAGGTAGGCGTTCCACATCGTGCGTGCCCACGGCCGGGCCATCAGCACGCGGAACATCAGGCGCTTGAAGACGGAGCTGTTCACCGGGTTGCGCACGAAGGGACCCACCAGCACGAGCGAGTCAAAGAGTTCGGGATGCTCCGCTGCGGCCACCACCGCGGAACCAGCAGACATCGAGTTTCCCACCACAGCAGCTGGTGCGCCGAGATGACGCACCAGCGCGGCGATGTCGGAGGCCGTCGCGACATCGCCGTAGGCGGTGAAATCGGCCGAGCTGTCGCCGTGCCCGCGCAGGTCCGCCGTCGCGACCGTGAACCCAGCGGCGACCAGGAGGGGGACAAGGTGGCGGTAGGAGGAGCGGAGTTCGCCCATGCCGGGGAGTAGGAGGAGGAGGGGTCCATCGCCCTGGATGTCGTAGGCGATCCGGCCACCCGGCACTGTGAGGTACTCGGTCGACCTCGACAAGGGAATGAAATTGGCCATGTGGCTAATGTAGTTAGCCATCTCCGGTCCGTCAAGGCGTGCCGCAGCTCACGCCGGTCTCGGGACCTTTGGCCCATCTGACCCAAAAAGTGGCGGTCCTACACTGGCCACAGAGCCTCTCCCACCCGCTCAGGAAAGGTCTGTCATGGCAACCACCGCCAGCACCGACGCCCGCGCCACTACTGCCTGGCGGGGATTCCACCCCGGCCCGTGGCAGGAGGGCGTTGACGTCCGCGACTTCATCCAGCGCAACTACGCCCCCTACGACGGCGAGTCGGACTTCCTCGCCGGTGCCACCGAACGCACCACGGCGCTGTGGCAGCGCCTCAGCGACATGTTCCCCACCGAGCGTGAGCGCGGCGTCTACGACATCGACGCCACCACGCCCTCGACGATCACCTCGCACGCCCCGGGGTACATCGACCGCGACAGCGAGCTCATCGTCGGGCTGCAGACCGATGCCCCCCTCAAGCGCGCCATCATGCCCTTCGGCGGCTGGCGCATGGTGGCCACGGCGCTCACGACCTACGGCTTCGAGGTCGACCCCTCCCTCGAAGAGGTCTTCACCCGCTACCGCAAGACCCACAACGACGGCGTCTTCGACGTCTACCCACCCGAGGTGCGCGCCGCACGTCGCTCCCACCTGGTGACCGGCCTGCCCGACGCCTACGGGCGTGGCCGGATCATCGGCGACTACCGCCGCGTGGCCCTGTACGGCGTGGATGCACTGATCGCGGCCAAGGGCGACGAGCGCGTGCTGCTCGACGCGAAGCGTTCCACCGAGGACGTCATCCGCGATCGCGAGGAGAACGCCGAGCAGATCAAGGCCCTGCGCGAACTCAAGGAGATGGCCGCCGGCTACGGCCACGACATCGGCCGCCCGGCGGCGAACGGCCGCGAAGCCGTGCAGTGGGTGTACCTGGCCTACCTCGCCGCAGTGAAGGAACAGAACGGCGCGGCCATGTCGCTGGGGCGGGTCTCCACCTTCCTGGACGTCTACCTTCAGCGGGACCTCGACGAGGGCGCGCTGACGGAAACTCAGGCTCAGGAACTCATTGACGACTTCGTGATCAAGCTGCGCATCGTGCGCTTCCTGCGCACCCCGGAGTACGACCAACTCTTCTCCGGTGACCCCACCTGGGTGACCGAGTCCATCGGCGGCATCGGCGAGGACGGCCGGCACCTGGTGACCAAGTCGTCCTTCCGCTTCCTGCAGACCCTGTACAACCTGGGCCCTGCCCCGGAGCCCAACCTCACCGTGCTGTGGTCCGACGCCCTGCCGGAGGGCTTCAAGCGCTTCTGCGCGGCAGCCTCGATCGACACCTCCGCCATCCAGTACGAGTCCGACGCTCTCATCCGCTCCCAGTCCGGAGACGACGCCGGGATCGCCTGCTGCGTCTCTGCGATGACCATTGGCAAGCAGATGCAGTTCTTCGGCGCCCGGGTCAACCTGGCCAAGGCGCTGCTGTACGCGATCAACGGCGGCCGCGACGAGGTCAGCGGCGCCCAGGTGGCCCCGGTGTCCACGACGATCACCTCCGAGGTCCTCGACTACGACGAGGTGCTCGACGCCTACGACATGCTGCTGGACTGGCTCGCCGAAACCTATGTGGACGCACTGAACTGCATCCACTACATGCACGACAAGTACGCCTACGAACGCATCGAGATGGCCCTGCACGACGGCGACATCCTGCGCACCATGGCGTGCGGGATCGCCGGGCTCTCCGTGGCGGCCGACTCCCTCTCGGCGATCAAGTACGCCGAGGTCCGGCCCATCCGCGACGAGAGCGGCCTGGTCACCGACTACGCCGTGGAAGGGGAGTTCCCCACCTTCGGCAATGACGATGACCGCGTGGATGACATCGCGACCATGCTGGTGGAGCGGTTCATGGAGAAGGTCCGCCGCGTGCCCACGTACCGCAACGCCAAGCACACCCAGTCGGTGCTGACGATCACCTCCAACGTGGTCTACGGCAAGCACACCGGCAACACGCCTGACGGCCGCCGCGCCGGCGAGCCCTTCGCGCCGGGTGCGAACCCGATGAACGGGCGTGACACCCACGGGATGCTCGCCTCGGCGCTGTCGGTGGCGAAACTGCCCTACGACCAAGCACAGGATGGCATCTCGCTGACCTCCACGGTGGTGCCCTCGGGCCTGGGCCGCACTCGCGAGGAGCAGGTCACCCACCTCGCCGGACTGCTGGACGCCTACATGGGGGCTCAGGGCTTCCACATGAACGTCAATGTGCTGAACCGGGACACCCTGGAAGACGCCATGGAGCACCCGGAGAACTACCCGCAGCTGACCATCCGGGTCTCCGGCTATGCGGTGAACTTCGTGCGGCTCACCCGTGAGCAGCAACGAGACGTCATCTCCCGCACCTTCCACGGGAGCGTGTGAGCACGATGGCCAGCGCGATGCCGCCTGTGTGCCCGACCGGCGGCCCGATCCTCCTCGACGCACCGGTCACCGGCCTGAACGGCGCCGACGCCGAGGAGGAACGGCGCGCGCGCCTGGACGCCATGCGCACCGGCTCGGGCGGGTTCCTGCACTCCTGGGAGCTGGTCACCGCCGTCGACGGGCCGGGCACCCGGATGACGGTCTTCCTCTCCGGCTGTCCGCTGCGCTGCCTGTACTGCCACAACCCCGACACCCAGATTATGCGTGACGGGGTCTTCACCCCGGTGGAGGATGTGTTGGCCCGCGTGCGCCGGTACCGGGGCGTCTTCGCGGCCACCGGTGGGGGGCTGACGATCTCCGGTGGTGAGCCGATGGCCCAGCCGGCGTTCCTGCAACGACTGCTGCGTGGCGCCCAGGAGATGGGCGTGCACACCACCGTGGACACCTCCGGCTTCCTCGGCATGCGCATTCCGGACGCCCTGCTGGACGACGTCGACCTGGTGCTGCTCGATGTGAAGTCCGGCCTGCCGGAGACCTACCGGCGCACGACCGGACGGGAGCTGGCTCCCACCTTGGAGTTCGGCCGCCGGCTCGCAGCGCGCGGCACCGAGATCTGGGTCCGCTTCGTGCTCGTCCCGGGCCTGACGGATGCCGAGGAGAACGTTGAGGCTGTGGCGTCCTATGTGGCGACCCTCCCCACGGTCAGCCGCGTGGAGGTGCTGCCCTTCCACCAGATGGGGCGGGAGAAGTGGGACCGGCTCGGTAAGGCCTACCACCTGGCCGAGACCGAACCGCCCACACCGGAACTGACGGAGCGGGTCCGTGACCAGTTCCGTGCGCACGGCCTGACCACCTACTGATCGGCAGCGGGCGGCCCGTGACGTCAGGCCACCGCCTTCTTGACGAGGTCGCTGATAGCCCGCTCAGCGTCATCGGTGAGTTCCGTGATGGCGAAGGACGTCGCCCACAGGCCGGTGGCATCGTCGAGGCGTGCTTCGGTGGTGAAGCCGAAGGTCGAGTACCGCTCCTTATCGACCTGGCCACTGCGGAAGAAGCAGACGACCTTTCCCTTCTGCGTGGCATAGGCGGGCTGCCCGTACCACAGCTTCGGGGCGAGGTCGGAGGCGTTGCTGGTGACGATCACATGAATCCGTTCGGCGACCGTGCGGTCGGCGGGGTCCATCGCGGCGATCGTGGAGAGTACGTCGAGTTCGGCAGACGCCTTCTTGCTGCCGCGGCCACGGCTGGCCTCCTCCTTCAGTTCCGCGGCTCGCACCTTCATGGCCGCGCGTTCCTGCTCGGAGAAACCTCCGGCGCCGCTCTCTCTCGTGTCTGTGCTTCTCATGGCTGTGGTCTCCTTGGATCCTTCGACAGGGCCCTTGGCGTGGATGGTTCTGCGGTCGGTGGTGCGGGTCTGTGACCGCGGGGATCAGGTGAGCTGGTTGATGCGGATGAGGTTGCCTGCGGGATCGCGGACGGCACAGTCGCGGACCCCGTAGTCCTGGTCTGTGGGCTCCTGCACGATGTCCGCACCTGCGGCCTCGATCCGCGCGAAGGTCCCGTCGAGGTCGTCCGTGGCCAAAGTGACGGCACCGTAGACACCCTTGGCGATGAGCTCGAGGATGGTGCGTCGTTCGTCGTCGCTGATGCCCGGATCGACCGCCGGCGGGTGCAGCACGATGGATGTGCCTGGCTGCCCCGGCGGGCCTACCGTGATCCAGCGCATGGTCTCGTAGCCGACGTCCTGACGGATCTCGAATCCGAGGACATCGCGATAGAAGGCAAGCGCCGCATCGGGGTCGGTGTGCGGCAGGAAGGCGTAATGAATGGTGAGGTTCATGTTCGCCACATTACGAGCGGCTATCGCCTGGATGCTTCTCGATTCCTGATCGGCCTGGTGACCTGTTTCGCCAGGCATGCCGGGATCCCGGCTGCCGCCTGTGAATGATCGCGCCGGTAGGCGCTCGGAGGCACGCCGACCAGCTCGGTGAACCTGGTGCTGAACGTGCCCAACGAGGAGAATCCGACCTCGAAGCAGACTTGGGTCACGCTCAGATCTCCTCGACGCAGCAAGGTCATGGCCCGCTCGATCCGGCGGGTCATGAGATAGGAGTAAGGAGACTCGCCGTAGACGCGCCGGAACTCCCGGCTCAGGTGTCCGGCCGACATGAACGCCCCGCGCGCCAGCGCCTCGACGCTGAGAGGGCTGGCGTACTCCCGATCGATACGATCCCGGACGGCCCGCATCGCCATGATGTCGCGTAGCACCGGGGCCATGCCCTGCCCGTCCGTCATGCTCCCATCCTGCCACCGTGGCGCGGGCCCTGGGCAGCGCCGCCGGCGCAGACGTCGCGTGATCCGACGCGGCAGCGGCATGTCGTCCCGACCCACGCTCTCGGCTACTACAGAATGTCGTAGGTGGGAGCGTGGACTACCGGAGCGGTGCAGCCGCCGCCCGGAGCGGAGGTGTCGCATGGCAAGAACAGTGGATGTCGTCAGCACGATCGAGGAGTATCTCGACCGCAGCGACTGGCGGGTGCACGCCAACGCCAACCAGGACTACTCCTGGGGCGGGCTGCTGCTGAACTCCGCGGGCAAGCTGACCGCGAACTACTGGCTGGAGGCGATCTACCCGTCTGAGGTCGCCCAGGCGCACAGCGACGGGGATCTGCACATCCACGATCTTGACGTGCTCGGCGGCTACTGCGCCGGCTGGTCTCTGCGCCGCCTGCTGGAGGAGGGCTTCGGCGGGGTGCCCGGCGCGATCGCAGCACGACCGCCCAAACACCTGTCCTCCGCCTGCGGGCAGATCGTCAACTTCCTCGGCACCTTGCAGAATGAGTGGGCCGGCGCGCAAGCCTTCTCCTCCTTCGACACCTACTTGGCCCCATTCGTCCGGGTCGATGGCCTCGACGGCGATCAGATCCGCCAGGTCCTCCAAGAGATGGTGCACAACCTCAATGTGCCCTCCCGGTGGGGCACCCAAACGCCCTTCACCAACCTCACCTTCGACTGGACCGTGCCGGCCGACCTGGCCGAGCAGGTGCCACTGATCGGCGGGGAGCCTGCGGATTTCACCTACGGCGAGCTGCAGACGGAGATGGACCTGATCAACCGGGCCTTCATCGAGGTCATGACCGACGGCGACGCCGACGGCCGCGTGTTCACCTTCCCGATCCCCACCTACAACATCACCCCCGACTTCGACTGGGAGAGCCCCAACGCAGACCGGCTCTTCGCGATGACGGCGAAGTACGGCCTCCCGTACTTCCAGAACTTCCTCAACTCCGACCTCGACCCGGGCATGATCCGCTCGATGTGCTGCCGGCTCCAACTGGATCTGCGTGAGCTGCTCAAGCGCGGGAACGGCCTGTTCGGTTCCGCCGAGCAGACCGGCTCCATCGGCGTGGTCACCATCAACTGTGCTCGGCTCGGCTTCTTGCACCCCGGTGACGAAGCCGGGTTGCTCGCTGCCCTGGACCGTCTGCTCGAACTCGGCAAGGACTCCTTGGAACTCAAGCGTGCCCTGGTCCAGCGGCTGATGGATGCCGGGCTCTACCCGTGGTCCCAGCGCTGGTTGGGGACCTTGGACAATCACTTCTCCACGCTCGGTGTGAACGGCATGAACGAGATGGTCCGGAACTTCACCGGCGACGCCCACGACCTCACGCACCCGGAGGGCCATGCTCTGGTGGCTCGGGTGCTCGACCACGTGCGTGAGCGGATGGTCGCCTTCCAGGAGGAGACCGGCCATCTGTACAACCTGGAGGCCACGCCCGCGGAGGGGACGACCTATCGCTTCGCCCGCCTCGACGCCGCGCGATATGAGGGGATCCACCAGGCCGGCACCACAGAGCAGCCGTACTACACCAACTCCTCCCAGCTCCCGGTGGGCTACACCGACGATCCCTTCGAGGCCCTGGAACGGCAGGACGAACTGCAGCGCCGCTACACCGGTGGCACCGTGCTGCACCTGTACCTGGGGGAGCGGGTCTCTTCCGGCGATGCCTGCCGGGAGCTCGTCCGGCGCGCGCTGTCGCGTTTCCAGCTGCCCTACCTGACCGTGACCCCGACGTTCTCGATCTGCCCGGTGCACGGCTATCTCGCCGGTGAGCAGCCCACCTGCCCGCGGTGCGCCGCGGAAAACCCCGACGCCGAGCCGACCGTGTGCGAGGTGTGGACCCGTGTGATGGGGTACCACCGCCCCGTGTCGTCCTTCAACATCGGCAAGAAGGGTGAGCACGCGGAGCGTCAGCATTTCGCCGAACCGGCCCTACGGTGAGGACGGCGCAGGCTGAGGAACTGCAGATCGCCGCGCTGGTGCCACTGTCCACCGTCGACTGGCCCGGCCGGCTCGTGGCCACGGTCTTCCTTCAGGGTTGTCCGTGGTCCTGCCACTACTGCCACAACCCGGATTTGATCTCGCCCCGGACCGCCGGGCAGGTGCCCTGGCGCGAGGTGGAGGAGCTGGCCGATCGGCGCCATGGCCTTCTTGATGGTCTGGTGCTCACCGGCGGGGAACCCACGCGCCAGGACGCCGTGCACGATGCTGCCCGGCGGATACGCGCCAGGGGCTTTGCGCTCGGGCTGCACACGGCCGGTGCCTACCCCAGTCGACTGCGGGACCTGCTCCCGCAGTTCGACTGGGTGGGCCTGGATCTCAAGGCCACACTAGGTGGGTATGCCGACGTGACCGGCATCGAGTCCAGCGGTGAGCGGGCCTGGCGCAGCCTGGAGATCCTGCTGGCCTCCGGCGTGGACCACGAGGTGCGCACCACAGTGGTGCCTGGTGAGGATGCTCAGGCCTGGCAGGTGGCCCAGCGGGCGCGGGACTCGGGAGTGCGTGCCTATGCCCTGCAGCAGGCCCGCTCGGAAGGCACGCGGGAGTTCCATGATGCCCATCCACCGGGCTGGGATGAGCGCTTCGAGGCCCTCGCCGACCAGGTCGCCGGACTCGGATTCGCACGGCTCGAGGTTCGCCGCGCCTGAGCGCCCGCAGTGCGTGGGAGCGCGGGGCGCCCCGCGCTCCCGTCACCCCCAGGCCCCGATCGCGGGCACACTGAGGCCTATGCCCCTGTCCGTCCTCGCCGAGCTGCTCGCCGATCCGCCGAGCCTGCCGGTGGCCGGAGGCCTGAGTGACCTCGCCTCGGCGGTGGAACGCTCCGGTGTTGCCGTACTGCAGTCCCCTCCCGGCAGTGGCAAGACCACGCTCGTTCCCCCTGCGCTCGCGGTGGCGTTGGGCGGACGTGTGGTGGTGACGCAGCCCCGACGGATCGCCGCGCGCGCCGGAGCCCGCCGGCTCGCGGGGCTCCTCGGCGAGCCGGCGGGGCGGACTGCCGGGTTCTCCGTACGCGGGGACCGGCAGACCGGGTCCGACACACTGGTGGAGTTCGTGACCGCGGGGACGCTGTTGCGGCGGCTGCAGCACGACCCGGAACTGCCCGGGGTGAGGGCCGTGGTACTCGATGAGATCCATGAACGCCAGATCGACACCGACCTCCTGCTCGCGATGCTCGTCGAGGTCCGCGCCGCCTTGCGCGAGGATCTGGTGGTCGTTGCCATGTCCGCGACCGTCGAGGCCGCCCGGGTCGCAGAGCTTTTGGGCGCCGACGACGCGGTTGTGACGGTGCCGGGCGCGCTGCACCCGGTGGCGACCCTCTGGTGCGCCCCGCCGGGCACTGCGGCACGGCTGACACCCACCGGCACCAGCCCGGAGTTCCTGGCCCATGTCACTGACGTGGTGGGGCGGGCTTTGCGGGAACAGACCGGGGACATCCTGGTCTTTCTTCCCGGCGCGCGAGAGGTCGATGACGTGGTCCGCCGCGTCCGGTGGCCTGATGTCGACGTGCTGCCCCTGCACGGCCGGCTCCCGAGCGCAGCGCAGGATCGCGCTCTCCAGGCGACAGCGGCACGGCGCGTCATCGTCTCCACGGCGGTGGCGGAGTCCTCCCTGACCGTTCCGGGCGTGCGCACCGTGGTGGACGCCGGTCTCGCCCGCGAGCCGCGCACAGACCACCGCCGAGGCCTGGCTGGGCTCGTCACGCGCAGCGTGAGCCAGGCGGGGGCCGAGCAGCGCGCCGGCCGGGCTGGGCGAGAAGGCCCCGGGACCGTCTACCGCTGTTGGTCCGAGGGCGAGCACGCCCAGCTCGCGCGACATCCTCAGCCCGAGATCCTCACCGCCGACCTCACCGGACCGATGCTCGAACTCGCCCTGTGGGGCGCACCGGTAGGCCAGGGCCTCGCCCTAATGGATCCGCCTCCTACGCCCGCTGCCGAGGCCGCGCACACCGTTCTCAGTGAGCTCGGTGCACTGGCAGCCGACGGCACAGTCACCGCACGCGGACGCGCGATCGCGGGCATTGGAACCGACCCGCGTCTGGCGCGGGCCCTGCTCGACGGCGCCGAGGTAGTCGGACCACGCCTGGCTGCAGAGATCGTCGCCCTGCTCTCGCTGGACGGCGGCTCAAGCGATGTCGACCTCACGGCGGCCCTGCGACGCCAGCGCTCCGCGCTCGGGCGGGGCAGTCCGTGGCACCGAGAGGCAGACCGGTGGGAACGGATCGCCGCAGGACCAGCCCGAAGCTCGCGGGGCGCGCGAACCGGGGCGCAGCCGCACGCGCACGGTGTTGGCCTGGACCTCGCTGTCGGGACCGTGACCGCCTTGGCCCACTCCGACCGCATCGCACGAAGACGGCCCGGATCCGACCTCTACCTCATGGCGGGGGGTGCCGGTGCGCGCCTGACCGGGGGAGCCCTGGCGGGCAGCGAGTGGCTCGCCATTGCCGATGCGACCCGCTCGCCGGGCCAGCCCGATGCGCTCATCCGGGCGGCGGCACCGATCGACGAGGCCACGGCGCGTGAGGTGGGGGCGAGCCTGCTCACGACGGAGGACGACGTCGCCTGGCGTGACAGCCGGCTCGTCTCGCGCCGGGTGGTGCGCCTTGGCGCGATCGAGTTGTCCGCGGAGCCATTGCCTCGGCCGCCCGCCGCGCTGATGGCCGCCGCCGTGGAACACGGACTACGCGCCGAAGGGACGGGCCTGGTGCCGTGGCCGCCGGCGGCCACCGCGCTGCGTGAGCGGCTGGCCTTTCTGCACGCCGCACTGGGAGACCCGTGGCCGGACGTCTCCGACGAGGCTCTCGAGCAGCGAGTACCCGACTGGCTCGGGCCGGACCTCGCCGGCATCCGCACCGGTCGTGACCTGCGCCGACTGGACACCACTGCGGCGTTGCGCCGGCTCCTGCCATGGCCAGAGGCCTCCCGGTTGGACATCCTCGCCCCCGAGCGCGTCACCGTGCCGACGGGTTCGGCCCTGCGGGTGGATTACTCCGATCCCGCCCGCCCCACGCTGGCTGCGCGGATCCAGGAGGTGTTCGGCTGGCCGGGAGCGCCCGCTCTGGCCGGCGGACGCGTGCCCCTCGTGCTGGAGTTGCTCTCCCCGGCGCGCCGCCCGGCCGCCGTGACCACAGACCTGGCCGGCTTCTGGCGCACGGGCTACCCCCAGGTTCGGGCAGAGCTGCGCGGCCGCTACCCGAAGCATCCCTGGCCCGAAGACCCGGCCTCTGCGTCCGCCACCACGCGCACGAAGAACTCTGCGCGGCGCTGACGAGCCCGGTGGTGAGGCTCTGCGGGACGTCGAGGGCTCACAGAGGCTGATGGTCGAGGTGCCGCCGAGGCGCCCTGCTGGTAGAGGTGGGCAGATGGATGCCGACGAGGTCCCCCTGTTTCGTGCGCCGATGCGTTCGCACGATGACCGCGTTCCCGCGGGCGCGGCCGTGGCACGCGGTCTGGAGCTGGGGCTTTGCGGTCTGGGCGGGCGGCTGCCGCATGCGCCCGGCTCGCTCGAGGAGGCGGTCGCGGCAGCCGGCGACGTGCATGATGATCGGTTGGCCCGCCGCGTGCGACGTTTCGCTGACGCTCCAGCAGGAGCCTTCGTGTGGACCCGGGCAGGTGAGGGCTACTCCCTCGGACGCCTGCGCGGTCCGTGGCGTTACGACGAGACTGCAGGCGCCGAGGCTGCGGACCTGGTGCACGTCCGTGACTGCGAGTGGCGCCCGGTGGACCTGCCGCTGGTGCCCGCTGGGGTGCGGGCGACCTTCGCTCGTGGCGGCCGCAACTGGCAGCGCATCAGGTCCACCGACGCCTTCAGGGCAACCGAGCGTCTGTGGCGGCTCAGCTGAGCGTCTCGCTGGTGCCCAGCGACTCCTCGATCGCTGCCTCGGTGTCGGGATCGACCGCGGCGTGCTCAAACTGGCTCTGATAGAGCCGCCAGTAGGCGCCTTCGGCACCGATGAGCTCCTCATGCGTGCCCTGCTCAACGATGGCACCGTCCTCCATCACCAGGATGAGGTCGGCATCGCGGATGGTGGAGAGCCGGTGGGCGATGACGAAGGAGGTGCGCCCGGACCGCAAGGCGTTCATGGCCTTCTGCAAGAGCAGCTCGGTGCGCGTGTCCACCGAGCTGGTGGCCTCATCGAGGATCAGGACCTCGGGCTGGCGCACGAATGCGCGCGCGATCGTGACAAGTTGACGCTCACCCGCAGAGACGTTCGCGGCCTCCTCGTCCAGCACGGTGTCGTAGCCCTCGGGAAGTGAGTGCACGAAGCGGTCCACGTAGGTCGCTTCAGCGGCCTCGCGGATCTGCTCGTCGGTGGCTTTCTCGTTCCCGTAGCGGATGTTGTCGCGGATCGACCCGGCGAAGAGCCAGGGATCCTGCAACACCATGCCGGTGCGTGCACGCAGGTCTGCGCGCGTCATCTCCGCGGTGTCCTGACCGTCCAGTCGGATCGCTCCGCCCTGCAGATCGTAGAAGCGCATGAGCAGGTTCACCAGAGTGGTCTTGCCTGCTCCGGTCGGCCCGACGATCGCCACCGTCTGGCCCGGTTCCACTCGGAAGGACAGGTTCTCGATCAACGGCTGGTCAGGCGTGTAGGAGAAGGTCACACTGTCGAACTCGATGACCCCGCTACCACCCGCAGGCGCGGTGGCGGCCTCTGCGGGATCGGGCGTTTGCTCGTCCTCGTCGAGCAGGGCAAAGACCCGCTCGGCCGACGCAGTGCCGGACTGCACCACCGGCAGCATGCCGCCGAGTTCGGCCAAGGGCTGCATGAAGAGCTGGGAGTACTGCACGAAAGCCTGCACGTCGCCGATGCGGATCTGGCCGCTGGCCACCATCACACCGCCGAGCACGGCAATCCCGGCATAGGTGAGGTAGCCGACGAACTGCATGGCCGGCATCATGACCCCGGAGATGAACTGCGCCTTGAACGAGGCCTGGTACAGCTCTTCGTTCTCCGCGGTGAAGGCCGCCCGTACCTTTTCCTCCTGGCCGTAGACCTTGACCAGTGCGTGGCCGGAGAAGGACTCCTCCACCCGGGAGTTGATTCGTCCGACCTTCTTCCACTGCGCCTGGAAGGCCTTCTGCGACTTCGGTCCGAGGACACCCATGATGACGCCGATGAGCGGCACCGCCACGAGCGCCACCAGTGCCAGCTTCCAGGAGATGGAGAACATCATGACCATCACACCGAGGACGGTGAGCAGCGAGGTGATCGCCGACGAGAGCGACTGCTGCAGGGTCTGGGTCATGTTGTCGACGTCGTTGGTCACGCGGCTGATCAGCTCGCCGCGCGGCACGCGGTCGAAGTGACTCAGGGGCAGGCGGTTGATCTTGTGCTCGACATCCTCGCGCAGGCGCCACATGGTGCGGACCATGATCCGGTTGATCAGGTAGCCGGACAGCCACTCGAACAGCGCGGCGCCCAGGTAGAGCACCAGCACCCAGACGATGATCGTGCCCAGGGCTTCGAAGTCCACGCCTGCGCCGGGGACGAAGTGCTCCATGGCCGAGACCATGGAGGCCAGGTTGTCCTGACCCGCCTCCTCGAGCGCGGCGGCCACCTGGGCTTGGCTCATGCCGGCGAATTCCTCGCCGATCATGCGACCGACCACGCCCTCGAACACGATGTTCGTCGCCTCACCCAGAATGCGTGGGCCGATGATGGTCAAGAGTGTGCCGAAAGCTCCGATCACCGCAGCCAGAGCGAAGGTCCACCTCGTGGGGCCCAGCAGCCCGATGAAGCGCCGGAAGCTGGGCCAGAAGTTCTTGGGCTTGCCGCCCATGGCTCCGGGCTCATCGGCGCCGGCGGCGATGATCGCCTGCTGGGTCTCGCGTTCCTCGTCGCGTTCGGTGCCCGGCGTGTGCTCGCTCATGCGTCCACCGCCATCTGCGACTCGACGATCTCGCGATAGGTGACCACGGTGGACAGAAGCTCCTCGTGGGTGCCCGCGCCCACCATGCGACCATCCTCGACGACGATGATGCGGTCGGCGTCCGTGATCGTCGAGACACGCTGCGCCACCACGATCTTGGTGACCTCGGGCAACTCCCGCCAGAGAGCCTGGCGTAGCCGGGCATCGGTGGTGAGGTCCAGGGCGGAGAAGGAGTCGTCGAAGACCAGAACGTCCGGTTCGCGCACGATGGCGCGTGCGATGGCCAAGCGCTGGCGCTGTCCGCCGGAGACGTTCGTGCCGCCCTGGGAGATCGTGGCCTCCAGCCCATCGGGGCGTGCGCGGACGAAGTCGGCGGCCTGGGCGATCTCCAGGGCACGCCAGAGCTCCTCGTCGGCGGCGTCCTCCTTGGCGAAGCGCAGGTTCGAGGCGATCGTGCCCGCGAAGAGGAAGGGGCGCTGGGGCACCAGGCCGATACCCCGCCAGAGAATGTCGAGATCGGCGTCCTTGACGTCCACACCGTGCACGCGCACGGTGCCCGAGGTCGCATCGAAGAGTCGGGGGATGAGGTTCACCAGGGTGGTCTTCCCCGAGCCCGTGGAGCCGATGATCGCCACCGTCTCACCCGGCTCGGCCCGGAAGGAGATGCCGGAGAGCACTGGCTGGTCCGCGCCGGGGTACGTGAAGGAGGCGTCGATCAGTTCGACCTGCCCCGGCCGGGGCAGAGTGGTCACCGGGCGAGCGGGCGGGATCAGTGTCGTTTCGCTGGCCAGGACCTCACCGATGCGCTCGGCCGAGACGGCGGCGCGCGGGATCATCATGGCCATGAAACTTGCCATCATCACGCCGCCGAGGATCTGGCCGACGTACTGCATGAAGGCGAAGAGCGTGCCCACCTGGGTGTTGCCCGCATCGACCTCGATCCCGCCGAACCACACCACGCCCACGATCGTGACGTTCATGATCAGCAGGACCAGCGGGAAGACCAGGACGAAGAGCGAGCCGACCTGACGGCCGACGACCATGATGTCGGTGTTCGCGACGCGGAAGCGTTGCTCCTCGATGGACTCCCGCACGAAGGCGCGCACCACGCGCACGCCCGAGAGTTGCTCGCGCAACACACGGTTCACGGCATCCAAGCGCGACTGGTAGCTGCGGAAGAGCGGCACCATCCGTGAGATCACGAGGGCAGCGGCCACCAGCAGGACTGGGATGGAGATCGCAAGAATCCAGCTCAGCCCGACGTCCTGGCGCACCGCCATGACGATGCCGCCGATGGACATCAGCGGTGCCATGACCAGCATGGTGGCGCTCATCATGGCGAGCATTTGCACCTGTTGGACGTCATTGGTGTTCCGGGTGATCAACGAGCCGGCGCCGAAGGAGGAGACCTCCCGCTCGGAGAAGCCGGAGACCTTCCCGAAGATGTCGTTGCGCAGATCGCGCCCGACGCTCATGGCTACCCGGGCAGCGCAGTACGTGGCGATCACGGCTGAGAGGATCTGCCCGAGCGCCACCACGATCATCCACCCACCCATACGCAGAATGAAGGGGACGTCACCTGCGGCAACGCCCTGGTCGATGATCGAGGCGTTCAGGGTGGGCAGGAACAGCGCGGCGAGCGCCGAGCCGAACTGAAAGATCAGCACCGCGGCCAGCAAGGGCCAGTACTTGCTGAGGTACGTGGTGAGGAGACGGAGCAGCACGTCTCTAGCCAAGCAGCCGTCTCTGACATCTCACATCGGCTAGAAGGATGACCTTGCTCCGCTCTCGGGCTGAGGTGGCGTGGGCTACCCGGCGCCGATGCCGAGGAAGCTCACGCCGTAGGCCGCCAGCACCGCCGCGACGATGCTCCACACGATGGTGCCGGCAGCGATCCACGTGAACGAGAGTCCCGCACGCACACCGGCTGCCACGGCCACCACGGCCGAGACCTGGGTGCCCAATCCGAGCGGTCCAAGAACGGCCAGGCCGGGCATGCCCCATCGCGTCATGATTCGCTCGATGCGCTGCTGACGCTTCTGAGTGGTGTGCGAACCCTCGCGGGGCTGGCCTCGTGCCTCGCGTTGTTCCGCGGTCCGTCGCCTGACCCAGTTCCGTACGCGTTCGCCGAACCAAGCTGCGGCGGCCAGCGTGAGGAGGTTCCCGGTTACACCGGCGAGCACTACCAGGGCGGGCGGGCCGCCGGCAAGGATGCCCAGGGGGACCACGATGATCGCTTCCAGCCACGGGATCGCCCCGCCGAGGAAGACGCCACCGAGCAGGGTCAGGTCGGCTCCGCTCATCGGGTCGACATCGTCTGCGGGCGACCCTCTGGCGGCAGGCTGTCGCGCCAGGCGGATCGTCGCCGCGCCAGGTGCCAGAGGCGGTCTGGGAGTTGGGGTTCGTCACCGCGCAGGAAGGCGGCATAGTGGAAGAGGAAGCGCAGGATGACCCCGAGGCTCGCGAGAAACAGGCCCAGGCAGAGCGCTCGCAGGGCCAGCTCGGCGCCCCACGGCGCCTGGGCGGGCCAGAAGGCCAAGGCCGCGCCCGGCAGGGCGATCCCGAGGGCGACCGCCGTGGAGAGGACGAGCAGCGCCAGCCGGAAGCCTTCGGGCTGCCGGCTCGCCTCGAGCGTCTCGCGGGCCAGCTGGAGCTCCTGGCGCAGGCTACGGCTCTCACTCCCGAGCTGTTCCACCCGGCGCTGCAGCACCTGGTGTTCGGCGATGTCCCACTGGGTGTCGGCGTCGTCGTCCCAGTCCAGGCGAGCGGGGACCGGCACGGCACCGGGATCGGCGGGCTGGCTCAGGTCCCGCTCCCGGCAGAGGAGTCGGTAACTCCAGGCCCAGAGGTGCTCCTCGCGCTGGGGGAAGTCCAGCTGGCTGCTGATCTCGTGCCAGCTCGGCCGCGAACCGCCGCTGGGCAAGCGCTGCCCGATCTGCTCGCGGGCTCGGGCCAACTCCGCACGTAGCTCGACCAGTCGTTGCCGGAAGCGGTCGCGGTCCATCTCATCCGCGAGGGAGGTGACCTGGAGGAGGTCCTCGGGGATGTCCTCCGGCCCGATCTCAGCGGGCAGTCGGAGCAGTCGCTGGTAGATACCCGGGTCGTGGGAGAGGAGCTCGATGCCGAAAGCCTCCAAGCTCTCGCGTGCGGCCTGGAAGCTCTCCGCCGCAGCCTCGTGGCGTCGGGACAGATCTGCCACGCGGCGTCCGGCGGCCTTCTGTTGGGCATGCAGGCTCACGTAACGCGAGACCAACAGTCCTCCGATGATGGCCACCAGCGCCGCAGTGGACTGCGCAATGGTGGTCAGTAGCCAGGTGATCTCGAGCATCGCACGATTGTCCTACAGCCCCGCCGCCCCCGGAAGCTCCGGCTCACACGGGTACCGCCGGGGCGGCGATCTCCGCGCGGACGGCTGCCGTGGCACGGACGAGGTTCTCCAGCGACGCCGTGGTCTCCGGCCATCCGCGGGTCTTCAGGCCGCAGTCAGGGTTGGACCAGACCGTCGCTGCGCCGAGCACGGACACCGCGAGCCGGAGACGCTCCGTCAGTTCGTCCACGCTGGGCACGCGGGGGGAGTGGATATCCCACACCCCGGGCCCGATACCCCGGGAGAAGCCGTGGCGGGCCAGTGCCGAGACGACCTCGAAACCGGAGCGCGAGGCCTCCACGGTGGTGACATCGGCGTCCAGTGCGTCGATCGCCTCGATCACCGTCTCGAACTCCGAGTAGCAGAGGTGGGTGTGGATTTGCGTCTCGGCGCCGGCGCTTCCGGTCGCTAACCGGAAGGAATCGACCGACCATCGCAGGTATTCCGGGCGGTCGGCTTCGCGCAGCGGGAGCAGCTCCCGGAGGGCCGGCTCGTCTACCTGGATGATCTGCGTACCGGAACGCTGCAGATCATCGACCTCGTCGCGCAGGGCCAGGGCGATCTGGTCCGAGGTCTCGGACAGGGGCTGATCGTCGCGGACGAAGGACCACGCGAGGATCGTGACCGGGCCGGTGAGCATCCCCTTGACCGGCCGCGACGTCAGCGACGCGGCGAAGCGCGTCCACTCCACGGTCATGGCCTGCGGCCGGTGGACGTCGCCGAAGAGGACCGGTGGGCGCAGGCAGCGCGAGCCATAGGACTGCACCCAGCCGTGCGTGGTGGTCACGAAGCCTTCGAGCAGCTCAGCGAAGTACTGCACCATGTCGTTGCGCTCAGCCTCGCCGTGGACGAGGACGTCCAGCCCCAACTGCTCCTGGTGCGCGACGCACTGCGCGATCTGCTCGCGGATGCCGTCGACGTAGCCCTCCTGACCGAGCTCGCCGCGCCGGTGCGCGGCACGGAGCCGGCGGATCTGCGCGGTCTGGGGGAAGGAGCCGATCGTGGTCGTGGGCAGCGGTGGGAGCTGGAGCGCTGCCTGCTGCGCCTCGCGGCGCACTGCGCTCGGTCCGCGACGGCGGTCGCCGGCGTGCACGGCAGCGAGGCGGTCCCGCACGGCAGCAACGTGCACCCGGGGGTGCTGAGCGCGGCGGGCGCGGCGATCCGCATCCTCGCGACACCAGGACTCGAGTTCCGGTGAGCCGCCATGCAGGTGGCTCGCCAGGCTCAGCACCTCGGTGATCTTCTGGTCGGCGAAAGCGAGCCAGCACGCGATCTCGGGATCCAACGCGCGCTCGCGCGCGACATCGTGCGGGACGTGCTGCAGCGAGGTCGCGGTGCTCACCGTGATCGGTCCCCGGTGGCGCTCACGCAGCTCGTCGAGCTGGCGCACGGCGTGCGTGGCGTCGGTGCGCCAGATATTGCGGCCCCCCACCACGCCGGCCGCCAGGGTGATCCCGCGCAGCGGTGCCAGCTCAGCAGCGGTGGGGACCTCGCCACGCTCGAGGTCGATCCCGACCGCTTCGACCCCGGACCCTCCCAGCGCCTCCAGGACCTCGGCCCCGGCGGCGCCGTAGCTGACCGGCACGAAGAGGTTGGGCCGGTCCGACACCGCGGCCAGCTGCCGGTAGGCGGCCGCCGTGCCCGCGATGATCGGCTCACGGGGCACGTCCCAGCCGTCGGAGGCGAGCGCTGGTTCCTCGAGTTGCACCCAGGAGGCTCCCGCTGCCCGGAGCTGCTGGAGGAGCGTCGCGTAGGCCTGGCACAGGTCAGGGAGCAAATCGAGTCGCGATCGCGGGTCCGTACGGCCGTGTGCGGCCCCGCCCTCGAGCGCGCCGGTGGTGACCTTGGCGAGCAGGAGGAAGCTCACCGGGCCAAGTAAGGTCAGCCGCGGAAGGTCCGCTGACGCATCGGCGAAAGCGCGATACCTCCGAGCCACTGCCTCGCCCTGCGGCGCGAAGCGTGCCCCGGGTTCGAGCTCGGGAACGTAGTAGTGATAGTTGGTGTCGAACCACTTGGTGAGTTCCAAAGGAGCGAGTTCCTCGGTACCGCGCGCGAGGGCGGAGACCAGGGCCAGCCCGTCGTGACTGTCGGGATCCACCGGCCGCAGGCCGGCCGCCCGGAACCGGGCCGGCACCACGCCCAGGAGCACCGCGGCGTCGAGAACCTGATCGATCGCGGCACCGTCCGCCGGAACGGCGCCGTCGCCGCGCAGCCCGAGGCCCTGCAGGTGCTGGAGTGTCCGTTCCCGTTGGCTGGACAGGGCTGCGCTCAGCGCCGCCGGGTCGCCACCGCCCCAGTAGGCCTCCAGTGCCTTCTTCATCTCCCGGTCCGGTCCGATGCGGGGGTAGCCCAGAACTGTGGTGGGCAGGGTGGCCGGACGGGGGGCGCCAGAGGGTGACGGGATCGTGTTCATCGGAATCCTCGAGATGGTGGTGGGTGGTCGGGAACGGCTCAGGGCAGGGCCGTGGCCGCGCTGGCGGCAGCAGTGCCCGCACGATGCTGGCGCGCCGCATCGCGGATCCTGAGGTGCTCCAGGATCGACAGCGGAGCGCGGTAGCGGTTGAAGGTGAACAGGTGGAGACCAGGGCACCCGAGTTCGAGCACGGCATCGATGAGATGCAGCGTGGCGGCCACTCCGCGCCGGCCGAGTTCCGCCTCATCGACGCCCTCGAGATGGGCGAGCAAGTGCTCAGGCACCGGCACGCCCGTGATCTGCTGCAGCCGCTGCAGCCGCTTGGCGCTGGTCAGTGGAGCGATCCCGGCGACGATCGGCAGGTGGATCCCTTGGGAGCGGGCGTCGTCCACGAGGCGCGCGTAGTCCTCGGCGTCGTAGAAGACCTGCGTGATCGCGTAGTCCGCTCCGGCCTCCTGCTTCTCCCACAGTGCGTGCAGATCCCTGCTGTAGTCCCGCGGGGCACCGGAGCGCGGATAGGCCGCGACGGAGATCGAGATCGGTCGTGCACCGATCCCGGCAGGCGGGTGGAGACGTTCTTCCTCGATCTGCCGGATGGCGCGTACCAGCTCCGCCGCACGGTTGAACCCGGAGGGCTCGTCGACCCACTCGGTCGCGCCCGGTAGCGGATCGCCCCGGAGAGCCAAGAAGTCCCGCACCCCCTCCGTGATCAAGCCGGCCACGAGCGCTCGCAGGTCGTCCTGGGTGCGGCCGGCGCAGATCAGATGCGCGAGCACCGGCACCTCCGTGTGCTCCAGCAGGTGGCGGATGAGTTCGCGATGCGCATGTGCTGACTGCTGGTGCCCGTGCGTGACAGAGAAGTAGTCCGGCCCGGCCTGCGCCATGGTGTCGATCGCCTGCCAGGCCTGAGTGGGTGCCACCTCGGGACGCGGCGGGAAGACCTCGAAGGAGATCAGGGTTCGACGCCGGGTCCGCTGCACGAGGAAGGCCGTGGAGCGGGAGGGAGCGTCTGCGGGGGTGACGGCTGAGGGGGCGCTCGGGGCGAGAGAAGGCGAGGACATGGCCGGGTGGAACTCTCAGCTTCCCCAGAACTCGCGCGCGATGCGCTGGCCCTGGCCGACCTTGGCCCACTGCTGCTCCTCGGAGAGCTCGTTGCCGTTGTCGCAGGAGGCGAAGCCGCACTGGTGGGACAGGTGCAGGCGCTCCTTGTCCACGATCGACGCAGCCTCCTCCAGCAGCGCGCGGACGCGCTCCTCGTCATCGAGTTCGGCGGTCTTGGACGAGAGCAGGCCGAGCACGACCTCGGTTTCGTGGCGGTCGGCGAAGACCCGCAGCGCCTCGATGGATCCGGCGCGCTCGTCGTCCCACTCCAGGAAGAAGCGGTCATAGCGCTGCTTGCGCAGGAAGAGCTCGGCGATGGCCTCGTAGGAACCGGCACCCATGTGCCGGGAGTCGTAGTTGCCGCGGCAGTTGTGCGTCCACACCTTCAAACCCAACGTGTGGGCGTGGTCGATGAGCGCGTTGTTGAGGTCGATGAACTCCTCGGCGAAGCCGCGGACCTGCTCGTAGGGCACCGCTCCACCGGTGAACGGGGAGGTCGGGTTGTCCTCGGCGAACATCTCCCACAGGCAGTCGTCGAGCTGCAGGATCTCCCCGCCGGCCTCGGCGTACTCGCCGGCGAACTCCTGATAGGCACGGAGCAGCCCGGCCTTCAGTTCGTCGGCGTTGGCATAGACACCCTCGGCCCGGCCCGCGTTCGGGGCGCCGAAGAGCTTGCCGGAGAGTTCGCCGAAGACGTGGGAGGGCGAGGGGATGGAGAGCTTGGTGGGCCGGCCTTCGCTGAGTTCGGCCAGGCGCCGGTAGGTCTCGATGAAATGGTGCCCGCGCCCGCTCAGCGGAGCGACTACGCGGACCCCGATGTCGCGGCGGGTCTCGTAGGTGCCCTCCTCGTCGAGATCGCGGAAGTAGTAGCCGTGCTCGGCGATGAATCGCTCGGTGCCTCCGAGTCCCCAGATGAAGTCGGTGTGCCACAGGGCGCGGTTGTACTCGCCGTCGGTCAGGATGCCGACGCCGTTCTCGATCTGCTTGGCAACGACGTCGCGGGTGCTGGCCACCTCGGTCTCCCGGTACCCGGGCACGTCGTCGTAGAACGGGTAGGTGACGTCGTCGCGCTCTTGGATGGCGGTCTTGTGGTCGAGGAGCTCCTGGGGGCGCAGGAGGCTGCCGACGAGGTGGAATCGTGTGCTCATGACTCCACGGTCGCACCAGATCTGGCACATAGGGTAAGACCAAGCTGCTATCGGTTGGCATAGCCCCTAGCTATGAGTCGTCGTCGACCTCTTCGGCTAGGACGCGCTCGAGCTCATCCAGGTAGGTGCGCGCCTGGCCGGTGAGTTGCACCGAGGCTGGTGCGATCCAGCCCACCTCGATGTGGTCGTCCACCTCCAGCGGCACCGAGACGATGTTCTCGCCATTGAGATCGGTGCTGAGGATGCCAGTGGAGATGGTGTAGCCGTTCAGTCCGATCATCAGGTTGAAGATCGTGGCGCGGTCACTCACTCGGACGGCCTTCGGACTGAACTCGGTGCTGAGGATCTCCTCGGCAAAGTAGAACGAGTTGTGCACCCCCTGGTCGAAGGAGAGGCAAGGGTAGTCCGCGAGGTCGGCCGGACTGACCGAGGCCCGGCCCGCCAGCGGATTGGTGCGGGAGACGAACACATGCGGGCGGGCGGTGAAGAGCGGGTGGAAGGCGAGGCCCCGAGTGCGGAAGATCTTGTCCAGCACCTGCTGGTTGAAGGGATTGCGGTAGAGGATGCCGATGTCGCTGCGTAGCGTGGCGACATCTTCGATGATGTCGTGCGTTCGGGTCTCCCGAAGCGTGAACTCGTACTCCGCGGTGTCGGCCCGCCGGACCATGTTGACGAAGGCATTGACCGCGAAGGCATAGTGCTGAGTCGAGATGGAACAGAGACGGCGGGGCGGCTTCTTGTCGGCATAGCGTTGCTCAAGCAGGTCGGCCTGCTGGACCACCTGCCGGGCATAGCCGAGGAACTCCACGCCGTCCGGGGTCAGGCTGATCCCCTGGGCGGTGCGGGTGAAGAGTTCGCGGCCCACGCGAGCCTCGATCTCTTTCATCGACTTCGACAAGCTTGGCTGCGCGACGTAGAGCGCGGCCGCCGCCCGGGTGATCGAGCCGCTGGCGGCGACCTCGATGAAGTACTTCAGCTGCTGCAGGGTCACCAGGCTGTCCATTGGCCCAGTATGGGCGGTGGTCGGGTGATGTTGACAGGCGGCGAAATCCCTTGAGTTGCAGCCACCGCACCGCCGTACGATCCGCAGATGGCCGACGCGATCTTCTCCCACCCCCGTCTTGCCCGCGTCTATGACGCTCTCGACGGCGACCGTAGCGACTTGACCACCTACACCGAGTTGGCGGCGCAGCTCGGAGCCAGGTCCGTGTTGGACATCGGGTGCGGGACCGGAAGTCTTGCCTGCCGGCTCGCGGCGGGAGGTGTCTCGGTGGTCGGGGTCGATCCGGCGGCGGCCTCGGTGGAGGTGGCCCGGGGGAAGCCTGGAGCCGGGGCCGTGACCTGGCTGGTGGGGACGGCGCCAGACGTGGCGGCTGATCCCGCTCACCGCCAGCGCTTCGACCTGGCCACGATGACGGCCAACGTCGCCCAGGTCTTCGTGGAGGATTCGGACTGGATCGAGACGCTCTGTGCCATTCACACCTGCCTGCGCCCTGGGGGCTGGTTGGCCTTCGAGTCCCGGGTGCCTGCGGATCGTGCCTGGGAGCGCTGGACCAAGGAACTGTCACATCGGGTCGTCGACACCGGAGCCGGTGGACTCGTGGAGGACTGGGTCGAGGTGACCGCTGTGGACGGTGAGCTCGTCACCTTCGAGTCGCCTACGGTCTTCCACTCCGATGGCGAGCGCATCGACTCCACGAGCACGCTGAGGTTTCGCAGCGAAGACGCTCTGCGTTCGACGGTGGCCGAGGCTGGCTTCACCGAGGTGGAGATCCGCGACCTTCCCTATGCGCCCGGTCGAGGATGGCTCGTGCTGGCGGAAGCCCCGGGGTAGAAAGGCTAGGCCGATGCGAGAGCCTCTCAGCTGGGTCGCCGACACGGAAGTGGGGCAGTGGCTGCGCCCGGTGGTAGTCGAGGAGGCCACCTATCGCAGGAAGTGGTCGCGATACCAGGGAATGCTGGCGAGCAGGCCGGCGATCACGAGGGCGAGCAGGAAGCCCCACCCGCCGGAAAGTCGACGGGCACGTTGCGGAGACGGGCGTCGCCGGCCCCACAGGGTGGGTTCCAGGATCGCGAATACCAGCCAGGTGATCGGCGTCGCTACGGCGAGCCAGAACCACGCCCACTTCGATGCCAGGCGAGGTCGAGGTCCACCGATGAGTAGCAGCAGCGCAGCGGTCCACGCGAGGCCGCTGAACCACACGAGGTGCCCGCCGCTCGAGGCCCCAAGATCCCGTTCGAGCACCTGAACGCCAGAGCGTGAGGCGAGGTCAAGGATCATCGCTCGCTCATCGGCACCGGACACGGAGGGATCATCAACTGCCCATCCCTCCGGAGCCGCGTTCTCAGAGCTGTACTCATATGTGGACCAGGCGGGCCGGGCGAGGCCGTCCCACTCCACGGTGGACTGGCCCTGACTATTGGGCGGAAGCTGTTCCATCGTGATGGTGCTGACCTCGCCCGCCTCGATGGCCTGGAAAAGGTCATCCAGGGGGCGGTGAGCGGGAGTTTGCGTCAGCTGCACCCCACCGGCAATCAGGGCCATGACAATCAGTGCTCGCACGAGGAGACCGAGGGGGCCGGACGGCGCAGCCGGTGGGGCATCGGGAGATCGAACTGCCGATGAGTGCTCCGTACCCAGCTGCCCCATGGATCGAGCCTACTGGCTTCCTGACGAGGAGTGTCCGCCTTCGCAAGAGCAATGATCGACTGTCACCGGGGATCGATGCCGTCGGCGAGTGTGTGCGCACAGCGCTCGTGCGAGACTCGCCCGGTGAACATCCGGCAGGCCACCCCAGCAGACGTCGAGCTCGCTGCGAGGCGTGAACCACCGGGTGCCGACATCGCGACCAGGCACTTTGCCCGGCAGCAGCGCGGTGAGGCGGTCTACCTCGTGGCGCGCGACCGCGAGGAGATCCTCGGTGGTGAGTTGCTGATCATTGACGGGAACGCCGCCGGGATTCCCGAGGCCCGGCTCCCGCTGCTGCGTCACCTGCATGTCGAGCCGGCTTACCGCAATCGCGGTGTGGGTGCGGCCCTGATGGCCGCGGCGGAGGAGGTGGCTCGCGAGCGGGGCTTCACTCGGGTCAGCCTGATCGTCGGGGTCGACAATCCACGCGCTCGCCAGCTCTACCTGCGGCTGGGTTACGTACCCACCGGCGAGCAACAAACTCAGACCTACACCTACGTGGACCAGGATGGTGTTGAACGTCAGGCCACTGAAACCGGTGACGTGATGGTCAAGGCGTTGTGACCTGAGACGTCCTGATACTGCGGCCGGTGTTTCTTGCGATCAACGCTCGTCGGTGGGGATGAACAAGTCCTCGACCCGGCAGGAGAAGATGCGCGCGAGGCGGAAAGCCAGGGCGAGGCGCGGCTCATACCGGCCCTTTTCGATGGAGATGATGGTTTGCCGGGAGACCTCGGCCAGACGTGCGAGCTCGTCCTGGGTGATGCCGTGCTGATTGCGTAGCTGTGCGAGCGTGTTCTCCACCTCGGCTCACGTCACTCGTTCGCGCAGGATCGCGTAGCGGATCCAGTACGCGAAGAGCAGCACGACGACCATGAGGTAGGAGATCGCTGCGCCCACGTAGAGGCCCTGGGTCAGCAGGTAGAGACCTAAACCCAGGGGTAGCACGAGTGCAAGGGAGAAGGTCCCGGCGGCGGACTGCTGCGCCAACTCGTGCTCGACGCTTTCGGGTTCAGCGGTGCGATTCGCCTTCTCCGCTTGCCGGCGCGTCAGGTGGGTACCGATCCCCGCACCGAAGACGAACACGGTGTAGAGCACCGTGATGAGCCACCCGTAAGTCTCGGGCAACGCATGGTCCAGCGCCCACACGGTAATCAGCGCTGCCAAGCAGCCGAGGGCAAGGTAGATCCAACGACGCACGTCCCACTCCGATGTCTAGGTACCTTGACGTCGAAGCTACGCACGGGTGGCCGATCACGTCAAGATTGCTTGACGTGCCGTGCGTGTTCCGTGACCTGGGCTCCAGTCACTGCTGGATCAATGTCTCACCTGGTACCATGTCTGGCATGGTAGCCAAGGGCGCGGTGCTCGCGAACCTCCGTCGGGGAGCGTTGGAGTACTGCATCTTGGCCTTACTTCGGCCTGGTCCTCGCTACGGCCTGGAGATCGCCCGCGAGCTAACGCGAGATGGTGTCTTGATGGGCGGAGAAGGCACCTTGTACCCGCTCCTCGCTCGGCTGCGGAAGTCCGGGCTGGTGGAGACCACCTGGCAGGAATCGACCACCGGCCCGCCGCGCCGCTACTACGCACTGACCAACGCTGGCCAGACAGCCCTTGCGACGTTCGTCGACACCTGGCGTGCGTTCAGCGATGCTGTTGATGCGGTGCTGGACCCGGACGAACCCTCATGATCCCCAATGAAGGAATCACGATGTCCACCGAGACCGTCTCGACATACCTCAACCAGGTGACCCGCATGCTGGGCGGCGTCGACCCCGCCTACCGCGCCGACGTGCTGGCCGGTGTGCACGATCATCTCGAGGCCGCGCTGGGTCCGGAACCGTGGCGAGAGCAGGAGGTTCGCCACGTACTGGATGACCTGGGTCCACCCGAGGAGATCGCCGCCGCAGCGCTGGACGGCCAGCCAACCATGACCGCCGAGCCGCCCAGTGCGATGTCGGGGGCATGGGTACCTCCGGTGGCAGTCGCCCTGGTGGCCATCGGCACATTCGCGATGCTGCTTCTGCTCAGTGGCAGTTACGGTCTCGGTCTTGGTTCGGCGGGTAGCGGCGGGCCCATGTTCGAACCCGTGAGCTTGTTGTGGTCGTTTCCCGTGGTGCTGCTTTCCCCTCCGGCACCGCTGGCGCTCGTCGGCGCCCTGCTGGTCACCCTCTCCCCGCTGTACCGGGGAGTCGATCGTCTGGCTGCGTGGCTGGCGCTTCCTTGGTGCCTCGCACTGCTGGGCTGGGGAGCGTTCATACTGCGTGCCGTCGATGAGTGTGTCCGCACAGGGAGCAGTTTCTGCACTGGAATCGGTGCGGATACGGTGCGTCTCGGGGGTGTGGCGGTCGTGCTGGTAGCGAGCGTCGGCTTGGTCTTGCTTCTTGCGCGTCTGGCACGCGTGCGCACCACCGGCACCAGCGACGCTGGGCGGTGGTGGACGGCAGCGGGGGTCGTGCTCGCCCTGCTCGTCTCCACCCGGTGGCGCACTCGTGGACACTTGGCGCTGCGCTGATCCCGGTGGCTGTCATCCTGCCCGTGTGGGTGGTGGCGGTCGTGGTGCTCCTGCGCAGCCAGCTCTGGACGCGGTCGACGAAGGTGATCGGTATCGTGCTGCATCCGGTCCTGCTCGCTGTCACTCTCGCGGTGACCGCTCTGCCTGCCGCACTGACCCCGGCGGTCACCGCAGTGGGGACGGCTGCCGTCATAGCCGGTGCCGTGGCCACGATTGCCGTGGCAGTCAGGATCTTCTTGACCGCCCGCCAACCATGATCCTCGGGTTCTTGAGACCGGTGCCCACCTACCCGGTGGCGAGATAGACCGTGTTGCTGGACTCGCCGTCGGTGAACAAGCTCGACATCAGGTGTTCCTCGCCCAAGGCCACCTCGCATGCCGCCGGATCCTAGGGTAGAGCCCATGTCAGCGACCGACCCGGCCCGGATGGCGCCACAACCATCGCCGCACTCCGCACCCGAGGCGGCGGGACTGGCCGCGCGCAGGTCGCTCCGCGATCAGGTGTACGACGCCGTATTGGACATGCTGGTCGCTGGACGCTTCGGCCCCGGGGAATCGCTGGGCATCGATCCACTCGCCGCGTTGCTCGGCGTCTCTCCCACGCCGGTTCGCGAGGCGCTGGTCCAACTCGAGGCCACCGGGCTCGTCACCCGCACGGCGCTGCGGGGCTACAAGGTTGCCCCGCCGATGTCGCGCACCACCATCGAGCAGCTCTTCGACGCCCGGCTGGTGGTGGAGGTCGCGGCTGCTCGCCACGCTGCCGAGAATCACGATGGCCTAGAACCCGCACTGCGCGCTGCCGTCGATCGCCATCGACAGCATGCGGCGGCCCTGACGCCGCCGACGGCGGAGGCCTCGGTCCAGGATCTCAGCGAGTACCTGGCTGCCGATCGCGCTTTTCACGACCTGCTCTTCCAGGCCACGCAGAACCCGTTCTTCCAGGAGATGACTCGGCACATCTCCATCCACGGAGAGCGACTTCGGCAGTTCATCGCACATCGCACTCCGGATGCTGAGCAGGCAGTCGCCGAGCACGAGGCCGTGCTGGAGGCCATCGTCGGCGGGGATGCGGACCAGGCCGCGGCAGCGATGGAGTCGCACATTCTCGGGGTGCGCCAGCGCACGTTGCTCGATGCTGAGGCGCCGGGGGAGTAGCAGCGAACCGTGTTCAGTCCGCAGCCAGGCGGAGCAGCTCGAGATATCCGGAGAGGCTCCAGGCCGCCCGGCCGACGAACAAGCCCTCGACCGTTCCCAGCGCGAGCAGTTCGACGGCGTTCCCAGCGTTGACCGAGCCGCCATACAGCACCGCCTGGACTCGGTCCCCGAACTCGCCCTGCAACGACTGCAACGGGCCATCAATCTCGGCCGTGTGCGGCGTCCGCCCGTGTTCGCCGATGGCCCATACGGGTTCGTAGGCGATCAGGACGGAGTCGAGCTCGTCGGAGCTCAACCCGTCGAGTGCCCCCCTGGCCTGATCGAGCACATGCTCCCGCGATCCTCCGGCTCGCTGGACGGCGTCCGGTTCGCCGACGCACAGCAACGGCATCAAGCCGTGGCGGAGCGCGGCGCGCACTTTCCACGCCGTGCGCTCGATGGAGTCGGCGAAGTGCTCACGGCGCTCGGAGTGGCCGATTTCAATCACCTGAGCCCCGGCATCCGCCACCTGCGGCACCGAGACCTCCCCGGTCCAGGCGCCGGCGTCCTCCCAGTGAGCGTCCTGGGCTCCGAGGAGAAGCCCGGCCGGCCGATCGCGCGCGGGGCCGAGTGCCTCATCCACCGAGGCCAGCGCGGTGTGCGAGGGAATCACGAAGGGCTGCACCCCGGCGTACTCACCGGGCTCATCCCGCAAGGCGGCGACCAACCCCTGTGCGTAGGTCACGGATTCGGCCAGCGTCTTGTGCATCTTCCAGCTGGTGCCCACCCAGCGAGTGGTCACGCTCCGGTGCCCTCGTAGGCGGTGATGGCCTCGACCTTGGGAGCCGAACTCGAGTCCGGGTCGAACTCGTGCCCGAGCCATTCCTGAACCAGCAGGCGTGCCACCTCCAGCCCCACCACACGCGCACCCAGGCAGAGAACCTGCGCGTTGTTCGACAGGACCGAGCGCTGGACGGAGTAGGTGTCGTGGGCGGTCACGGCGCGGACGCCGGCGACCTTGTTGGCGGAGATCGCCACGCCGAGCCCGGTGCCGCACACCACGAGCGCACGGTCGACCTCGCCGCGCGCGACCCGTTCTGCAGCCTCGATGGCCACGTTCGGGTAGTAGGTCTCATCGTCAGAGCCCGTGACGCCGACGTCGACGATCGTCTCGACGCGTGCGTCCGCCTCCAGCTCCTGCTTCAGTACCTCTTTGTAGGAGTAGCCGGCGCTGTCTCCGCCGACGGCGATCCGTAGTCCCATGGTTTCTCCTTCAGTCCTTGATGTGCTGAGCGAGTGCGGTCATCAGAAGTGCGAAGGAATGTGCGCCGGGATCGGGCGTGCCGAGGCTCTTCTCTCCGAGCACCCGGGAGCGCCCCAGTCGTGCCGTGATCTCGGCGGTCTCCGCTGCTGCGCTCCGAGCCGCACCTGCGGCCTCGGCCAGCGCGGCCTCCGGATCGCCGGTGGCGTCGAAGTGTGCACGGAGCTGCTCAGCGAAAGGCAGTGCGGCGTCCATCATGGTTTTGTCACCGGCCTTCGCGCCACCGAGCCTCTCCACGGCTCCGATGCCTGCAAGGAGCGCTGCCACCAGGGTCGCCACGTCTGCGCCGTCGTCGTCGCTGAGGGAGCCACCGACTGCCGTCAGGGCCGCTCCCCACAAGGCCCCCGAGGTCCCGCCGGCCGCCTCGGACCACGCAGAACCGGCACGGATGAGAACGGTACGGGCACCGGCACCCTGGGCGAGGGCCTCCTTCGCGGCTGCGGTGGCACCTCGTGATCCCGCCACCATGGCTGCACCGTGGTCACCATCACCGGCCACGGCATCGAGCTGGCCGAGTTCCTCCTCGTGCGTCACACACGTACGGTGCAGCGTGTCCAGCGCCGTGACGATGGCTCCGGCAAGTGCGCGGGAACTCTCCGACGACGAGGGGATCTCCGCCTCACCCGGCTGGTACACCGTGGTGCGCTGGGTGCGTTCTCCGGGTACCTCGCCGCGCCGGAAAGCCGGGGTGTCAGCCGGCGCAAGCCAGTACTCCTCGAGTTCCTCATCGAGAAAGACCAGCGTCAGCGACAGCCCTGCCATATCCAGGCTGGTCACGTGCTCACCAACTTCGGGGCGCACTGCCGTCAGGCCGAGCTCCTGAAGTCGCCGGTCCACCTGGCGGTAGACCACGAACAACTCCTCGTACTTCACTGTGCCCAAGCCGTTCAGTAGGACCGCCACGCGCCCGGAATGCGCTTCGGGTGCCTCGGCCATCACGCCGTCGACCAGGAGATCGGCGATCTCGGCAGCGGTGCGCATCGGCTCCTCGCGGACACCCGGCTCGCCGTGGATGCCCAGACCGATGGCCATGGTGCCCTGCTCGACGTGGAAGAGCGGCTCGGCAGCGC
Organism: Bogoriella caseilytica; assembly: GCF_003752405.1. Classification (NCBI taxonomy): domain Bacteria; kingdom Bacillati; phylum Actinomycetota; class Actinomycetes; order Allobogoriellales; family Allobogoriellaceae; genus Allobogoriella; species Allobogoriella caseilytica. The sequence goes on from NZ_RKHK01000001.1 coordinate 2,850,068, forward strand.
CCGGCAGGGTGCAACCGTCGAAAGCGACGCCGAGCGAACGGGTGGCGTCATTGGCCTTCCAGGCCACACGCTCGGTCTCGTCGAGGTCCGCGCCCGCCTCGATGGCGGCCCCGGCAATCTTGAACACGGGGAGGTCACCGGCGATCCCGCGCCGGTCGCGATGGTTCTCCGCTGTGTTCGAGGCGAGATCGTCGCTGACCATGATGATGCGCACGTCCACGCCCTCGGCGCGCAGCTTCTCCGCGGCCGCGCCGAAATGCAGCACATCGCCGGCGTAGTTCCCGAAGCCCATGATCACGCCCCCGCCGTTCTCGGCCGACCGCGCCACGGAGTAGACCTGGGAGGCGGAGGGCGAGGAGAAGATGTTGCCGCAGGGGGAGCCGTGCCCCAGTCCTGGACCAACCCAGCCGGCGAAGGCGGGGTAGTGGCCTGAGCCGCCGCCGATGACCAGTGCGGGCTGGCCCGGGGGAGTCTCGGTGGAACGAACTACGCCGCCGTGGACGGCGGTCACGTATTGCGGGTGCGCCGCAGCGAAACCTGCCAGCGCCTCGGCCGGGAAATCCTCGGCCTTGTTGATCAAGTAGGTCATGACTCTTCCTCGGGCGTCGTTGGCCGGGGCGGGGCCGGGTGGGGCGGCGGAATCGTTGCTTCGAGCCTGTCACGTTGACGTGAGAGCTGCCACTGTCAACTATCATATAGGATATTGCCTACTGAGAAGGACGAGGATGTTCACTGCAGAAACGTGGCCGATCGCCTGCAATATGCTGCCCTTCGGCTCGCGCGCCGCAGACGGCAGCCCGATCGTCGAAGCGCCCGCGAGTACTTGGGCCCGCCAGCTCCGGCAAGTGCGTGAGTTGGGCTTCGAGCACATCGACCCCTCTGATGCGTGGTTGCCGATCGCGGCCCTCTCCGATGCGCGGCTGAAGGAGTTCGAGACCGTCCTCGACGATGAAGGCCTGGCCATCGGCTCGATCTCGATGACCCGGAGTTCAGTCGTTGATGTGGCCAACGGCGAGGAGAACCTGCGACTGGCGCATCGCCTGATCGATCTCGCCCCGCACTTCGGCGTTCCCGTGGTGAACACCGGATTCATGCAGGCCCTGACCCCGGCGCAGCAACAGGCGCTGTGGTTCTGGCTCGCCGAGGGGCACGTGGACGATCCGCAGCTCCGCCCCCTGGCCGTGGCGCGCATTCGCGAGCTCGGCGAGCATGCCGCCGCCAATGGCATCGAGGTGAGTCTGGAGATGTACGAGGACACCTACGTCGGTACTCCGGAGGAAGCGATCAGCTTCCTCAAGGACGTCGATCACCCGGCGGTGGGGTTGAACCCGGACCTGGGCAACCTGGTCCGCCTGCACCGCCCCATCCCCAAGTGGGAGGACATGTACGCCGCCGTCCTGCCCTACGCGAACTTCTGGCATATCAAGAACTACCTCCGCGACGAGGACCCGGCCACCGGTTCCTATGCCTCCGCCCCCGTGCCGTTGAAGTACGGGATCATCAACTACCGCGCCGTGATCCGGCAGGCGGTGGAGCTTGGGTACACCGGCGTGTTCTGCTGCGAGCACTACGGCAGCGACTCTCTCGGGGTGGCCGCCGAGAACCGTGACTACATCCGCCAGGTGCTCAGCTCGGCACTGCGATAAGTGAGGAGCAACAATCCATGCGACCAATCTCCACAGCCACGGTGGTCGGTGCCGGATACATGGGTGGTGGTATCGCGCAGAGCCTCGCCTTGGCCGGCCTGCAGGTGCGCATCGTCGACACGGATCCTGAGGCGACCCAGGCCGGCCTCGCCCGATTGCTCCGTGAGGCTCAGGACTTCGAGGACCAGGGCCTGTACAGATCCGGCTCGACCGAGACCATCCGTGCCCATCTCACGGCAGGAGACTCCCTGGCCGGCGCCGTGGCGGATGTCGACTTCATCGAGGAAGCAGTATTCGAAAGCCCGGAGGTGAAGACGGTCGTGCTGGCGGAGATCTCCGCTCACGCTCGCCCTGACGCCATCATCGGGACGAACACCTCCACGATCCCGGTCCGGGTGCTCGCACCCTCCGTACAGCACCCTGAACGATTCCTCACCGTGCACTACTCCAACCCGGCGCCCTTCATCCCCGGCGTCGAACTCGTGGCCGGGGAGGCGACGGCGCCTGAGGTGGTCGAGGCGGTCAAGGAACTGCTGGTGCGGACCGGCCGTCAAGGTGCACAGGTCGCCGACGTGCCGGGGATGGTGCTGAACCGTTTGCAGTACGCCTTGCTGAAGGAAGCGTGTTCCGTGGTCGAGGAGGGGGTGGCGACGACGGAGGATGTGGACACCATCGTGCGCACCACCTTTGGCTTCCGCCTCGGTTTCTTTGGCCCCTTCGCTATCGCCGATCAAGCCGGACTGGACGTCTACCAGAAGGCCTTCGGGATCATCGAGGAGGCCTTCGGTGAACGCCTGGGCACTCCGCGACTGATCTCCGATGCCGTCGAATCCGGTCGGTACGGGGTGAAGAACGGCAAGGGGCTGGCCGCAGACTACGACGACGACACTCGCGAAGCGCTGATCGCCTACCGCAACAAGGCCTACTCGAAAATGGGGGAGTTGCTCCGCGAGCTGGGCCCGGCACCGCGCCGCAGCTGACGCAGATCGGCCCACACAGCCCATCAGTGGGTTGCCTGAGCTCCCTGACCCACCTACCCTTTCGCGTTTGTGCTCACTCGACGTCGCTACGAACCGCGAGACGGCGAAGTGGAGCAACGCTTGCCGAGCACAAGCGCAAAGGTGCCCGCGCCAGGCACTGGTGTGGGCATGTGGCTGGTCCGGCCCTTACTGCTCTGGTAGCTCCAGCTCACTCAGGCGCGAGTACGCACCACTCATGTGCTTCTGAGCAGCTACCCGCGCGGCGGCCGGGTCGCCACTGGCCAGCACGGTGCGCAGTTCGTGGTGCTCGGGGTACCCCACGGTGGGGAAGTCCGGGAAGTTGATGTTGCGGGTGAGCAGGAAGAAGGACACCTGGCTGCGGATCGAGGTCCACACCCAACTCAGGCGGGTGTGGTCGGCCGCACGGTAGATGACGTCGTGAAAGGCGAGGTCCAGCCGCACGGCGTCCTGTGGCTTGACGCTGCCCGAGGTCACCTTCATCTCGGCGAGCACCTCGTCGAGTTCGGCGAAGTGCTCCGGGGTCATCCGGGTGGCCGCGCGCTCTGCGGCCAGCGCCTCGAGCGCCGCTCGCAGGGTGTGCACCTCCTCGACGTCGCGTTTGGTGAGCACGCTGACAAAAGCGCCGCGATGGCGCCGGATCTCGATCTGCCCCTCGCGGGCTAGCAGTGCGAGCGCCTCCCGTACCGGGCCGCGGCTGACCTTGAGCTGAGAGGCGAGCTCGAGTTCACGGAGGTGCTCGCCAGGTTGGAGTTCCCCGCTGGCCATCTTGTCGCGCAACACCTGCACCACGTGGTCACTCAGGGCTGCTCGGGGGGCCTCCACGGATGACGCCATCGTCATGTTCCCTTCTCTACGTCGCGTGCCGGCATCACCGCATGATGGCAGGCATTCGCCAGGTCCGACAGTCATTGGAGATTGTTGACAATCTGCAATCTACTCCCTAGTGTTCCCCGCAACCCGTCGATGACGACGGTCCCGAACACTTCGGAAGGGTGCACGACGACGTGACTACGGACACCGATTTCAATCCCGGTATCGGCAAGACGGAATCGCCCTACCCCCAGGCCGCCCCCAGCGACCCAGACGCCCCCCACGTTCATGCCGCGACGATCCGCGTGGACGCCACCGTCGACCGCGGAAAGCTTGCCCGAATCTGGGAGAGCATCGGCTACGACGAGTTCAACTGGACGTACATGCCGACCGGGCGTGAGCTGCTCACGACCTTCGGCGGCCTGGCGAAGCAAGGCGTCCATGTGCGACCGCACTACGTCTTCTGCTCGGGCAACGGTTTCGCCATCCCGCACTGGGGCAACGGCAACGTCTACCACGAGGACGCCCAAGGCAATCCGTTCTACGACTTCACCATGGTCGACCAGGCCTACGACGCCATCGTCGAAGCCGGGAACCATGTGCTGGTGGAGCTGGCCTTCACCCCACGCGATCTGGTTCCTGACCATGCCGCAGAGCTCGAGGTGGTTCCCAGCCCCACCGCCTACAGCAACTACGAAGCGGGCACCTGGGCCTATCCGCCCAAGGACTATCAACGCTGGGGTGACCTCATCACCGCCCACGCCCAGCACTGCCTGGAGCGCTACGGGCTCGAGGAAGTCAGCACCTGGCTCTGGGAGCTGTGGAACGAACCGGACATCTTCTACTGGCGGGGAACCCCGCAGGAGTTCTACGAGCTCTACTCCGTCACGGCACGTGCGGTGCGCAAGGCCATCCCCGAGGCCAAGGTGGGTGGGCCCTCCGTCACCGGCGGCGGCGTGCAGTTCCTGCGCGGATTCCTGCAGCACACTCGCGACCATCAGGACCCTCTGGACTTCGTCTCCTTCCACACCAAGGGTTCTGCCTTCACCCCGTGGCGGGTGTATGGGCCCACTGGCGGGCCGGCTCCGGAGAAGCAGAACCCCTCGGCGAACAAGATGATCTTCGAGGTCCAGCGCCTGCTCCGAGTGATGGCCGAGTTCGAGGAGTATCGCGATCTGCCCGCGATCGTCGATGAATGTGACGCCGGCGTCCCGGCCCACCACACCTTCTATGACAACGCGAACTTCGAGTTCCAGAACACCGAGTACTACCCGGTGTTCCAGGTCAAGCTCATGAAGAAGCTCCTTGACCTGAACGAGCTCGAGGAAGCTTCGGTCGCGCACGCCACCTCATGGAGCTTCTACTTCGAAGGGGAGCGCTACTTCGAGGGCACGCGTTCCTTCCTCACCGCCGGCGGGATCGAGAAGCCATTCCTGAACGCCTACCGCGCGCTGGCCACGTTGGGTGAGCGGCGTATCGAGGCCACTTCGGACGCCGCGCAGGAGGTGGCCGGCATTGACCATGCCAGTGGTGCCTCCATGCCTGAGGAGATCGATGCCTTGGCCTCGCGGGCCGAGTCCGGAACCATTGCGGTCCTGGTGTGGCGCCACACCGACGACCAGTACCAACACGACGAGACTCTGGCGGAGGTGGCGCTCGAACTCTCGGGTCTGCGGGCGGCGCGCTACCAGCTCCGCCACTTCCGCATCGACGGCCAGCACAGCAACTCCCACACTGCATGGAAGGAGCAGGGCTCTCCGCAAGTGCCCGGCCCTGACCAGCTGCGCGCCATCAAGGAACGGCAGGGTTTGGAGCAGCTCGCAGCGCCGAGCACAGTGACGCCGGAATCAGGTTCGGCCGGACTGACTATCGCGCTCCCACTGCCGTCACTGTCCCTGCTGGTCCTGGAGCCGCAGGGATGAGTGCTCTGAACCGCACCGTCCGGATCGGCGCAGACGTCACCATCCCGCAACTGGGACTCGGAGTCTTCCAGGTCCCGCCGGACGAGGCGCAGCGGGTAGTGGAGGAGGCACTCGAGATCGGGTACCGGCACATCGATACGGCTGCGGCCTACGTCAACGAACAGGGGGTCGGAGCAGCTCTGCGCGCTTCGGGGCTGCCACGTGAGGAACTCTTCATCACCTCGAAGCTGCGCAACGGGGACCAGGGCTTCGACAGCGCCCGGCGTGCCTACGGCCAGAGCTGCCAGCAGCTTGGCCTCGAGTACCTGGACCTCTACCTGATCCACTGGCCCAACCCTGCGGCGGGACTCTGGCAGGACAGCTGGCGGGCCCTGGAGAGCCTGGTGGCTACCGGCTCCTTGCGCGCTGCCGGAGTCTCGAACTTCCTGGTGGAACATCTGGAGGAGTTGACGGCTTTCGCCAGCGAGCTGCCCGCGGTCAACCAGATCGAACGGCACCCCACTTTCCAGCAGAACGACCTGGTCCACTGGTGTCGTGCCCGGGGAGTCGCCGTCGAGGCGTACTCGCCGCTCGGCCAGGGAGCTGATCTGCAGCACCCCACCATCACGGGGTTCGCGAGAGAGCTCGGGATGAGTCCAGCCCAAGTGATCCTGCGCTGGCATCTGGACCAGGGGAGCATCGTGATCCCCAAGACCGTCTCCAGTGCGCGCATGCGCAGCAACGCGGCGCTCGACGTCGCGCTCACCCCGGATCAGATCAGCGCCATCGATGCGCTCGAAGCCGGGCAACGGACGGGGAACGACCCCCGCTCCTTCTCCCTCAGTCAAATCCGCTGACCTGTCAGGAGTGTGGTTCCGATGGCGAGCCCGACACTCGGCACACCGGTCGCCACCATGCCGCCCCCAGCGGCGGCCGGTGACCGGCCTGAGTTCCGCAAGCGGTTGAGGCGCCGCAATCTTTGGATCTACGCCTTCTTGATGCCCACGATTGTGCTCTACGGCCTGTACACCCTCTATCCGATGGTGGCGAGCTACTGGTACTCCCTGGTGGAGTGGAACGGGTTCAGCGCTGAACAGCGCTATGTCGGCATCAGCAACTACGAGGCCGTGCTGGCCGATCCCATGTTCTGGTCGGCGGTGCGGATCACGGTGGTCTTCATGCTCATCGTGACGCCGCTGCGCGTCATGGGAGCGTTCCTCCTGGCCTTGGTCCTGAACTCCCCTCGGCTGCCCTTCTCCGGCTTCTTCCGCACCGCGTTCTTCATCCCGGTCGTGACGACGACGGCGATCGTCGGCGTGGTCATGCGATTCATCTTCGACCCTGCCAACGGGCCGCCCTCGGTGGTGGCGCAGTTCCTCGGGCTCGGGCCCGTCGACCTGCTGGGCTCGTCCTCGACGGCGCTCCTGACCTCGGCCGTGGTGTACGTGTGGAAGTTCTTCGGTATCACGCTGGTCTACTGGCTCGCTGCGCTACAGACCATCCCGAAAGACCTGTACGAGGCTGCCCGCATCGATGGCGCCGGCCCGGTCAATCTGTTCCGGTACATCACGCTGCCGATGCTGCTGCCCTTCCTGCTGATCATCACCATCTTGACCATCGAGGACTGCTTCCGGGCCTTCGACCTCATGCAGACCATGACGGCCGGCGGTCCCTACTACAGCACCGAGATCATCGAGATCTTCATCTACCGGTGGGCCTTCGCCGCTTCGATCCCGCAGCTCGGCTTCGCTTCAGCGGCAGCGGTGCTCTTCGGGTTGCTGGTCATGGTCTTCGTCATTTTCCAGGTGTGGGGCCTGACAGTCTCACGTCGCATGAGGGGGCAGCGATGAGTGCAGTCATGACGCCGAAGCAGCAGGCGCAGGTGAGTCAGCAGCCCAGCCCTGCGGCCCAGCACGGCCGCCGTCGTATCAGTCGACGGACGCTCTGGTGGGGTGCCTTCGCCCTCTTGCTCGGGCTCGCGTTCCTCTGGGTGTATCCCTTCATCTGGATGCTCTCCACCTCTCTGAAGACGCCCGGTGAGGTCTTCGGCGGCGGCCTCGGATTGATTCCCGAGGTCATGCAGTGGGAGAACTACCGCCGGGCGTGGACCGATGGGAACTTCAGCCGCTATCTGGTCAACACCGTGATTGTGACGGTCGCGACCACGGTCTTGGTGGTGGTGCGCTGCGCTCTGGCCGGGTACGTGCTTGGTCGCTACCGGTTCCCGGGCTCGCGGATCATCATCGTGATCCTGGTGGCCACGATGTTCGTGCCCACCGGGTACACGATCATCCCGGTGGTGCACCTTTCGATGAGCCTGGGCATTCTCGATACCCACCTCGGCATGATCCTCGCGCTCGCCGGAGGATCCCATGTCGCGTTCATCCTGGTGTACGCCGGCTATTTCCGCGGCCTGCCCAAAGAACTTGAGGAAGCCTCGATCGTGGATGGCGCGGGCTTCTTCCGTACCTTCGGCCGCATCATGCTGCCCCTGTCGATGCCGGTGACCGCCACCGTCTCGATCCTGACCTTTCTCTTCACGTGGAACGCCTTCTTCCTCCCGCTGGTGTTCTCGTTCTCCAATCCGGCTCTGCGCACGGTGAGCGTGGGAATGCAGGCCTTCGTCGGGGAGAACTCCACCGACTGGACCGGCATGGCCGCAGCCGGCGTGCTGTCCATGCTTCCCGTGGTCGCCCTGTTTGCCTTCATGCAGCGCTACTTCGTCGAGGGCATCGCGGGAGCGGTGAAGTCCTGATTCGTCTTGATCCATCTATCTCAACGAGGAGATCTCATGTCCCCATGGACTCGCCGTACCTTTCTGGGCGGCGTCAGTGCAGCATCAGTGGCCGCCTTCCTTGCCTCCTGTTCGGACAGTCCGCCACCCACCAGCGGAAACGGCGGTGGCGGCGGTGGGGGAGGTGGTGGCGGAAGCCTCGAGTGGTGGGACCACTTCGGTGGTCTGCAGAACCTCCACCGTGAGTGGGCGGCGCAGGAAGGTGAGCGCATCGGCACCGCCATCACGTACTCCTACAACGAGCCGGGGCGTGCCACGGAGGCCCTCCAGCTGGCCAATCAGAGCAACTCCTTGCCGGATGTCTACTCCAACCTGCTCGGGTTGCCACTGCCGGCGTTGGTCGATGCCGGATGGGTCCACCCCTTGGAGCTCTCCGACGAGGCCATGGACCGCCTTCCGGAGGGCAGCTTCGTCGAGGGTCTCACGATGCTGGACGGCGTCATCTACGGACTGCCGGCCTTCACCGACAAGCAGTACATCGCCTGCACCTGGTACAACTCCGAGATCGCCGAGGAGGTGGGCTTCGAGCCGCCGCACAGTTATGACGAAATGCGTGAGGCGCTCCGCGCGATCGCCGATCACGGTGAGTACGCACCGATGACCATCGCCCTGGGCTCTGCCGGCCGGATGGGGGAACAGATCAATGACCTGGCCCAAGCCGGCGGGTTCCCCGGCTTCGAGGGCATGCGCTACGACACCGGCGAGTACGCGTACGACCATGACACCTACATCAATGCGATCGAGCTGTACAAGGAGATCTCTGACAACGGCTGGCTACTGCCGGGAACGAACTCACTGCAGATTCCCGATGCTCGGGGACGCTTCGCGGCCGGCAATATCGGTTTCCACATCGATGGCCCGTACTCACCCGGTGGTGTCAGGTCTTTGAACGAGGACTTCCTGCCATCCATGGCAGTGGCCGGCATGCTGACTCCCGAGGGCGAGGATGTCGTCGCCACGCGCGGCGCCCGGGGCTCGGACTGGTTGATCAGCGGCACCACGGACAATCCCGAGGCGGCGAGCGCACTGATCGAGACCTTCACGCGGGACGACTACCAGACCGCTCTCGCTGTGGGGATGGATCAGCCGCCGCTGAACCTCGATGTCGTGGCTGACGCTGACGTCATCGAACCCTGGGCCTGGCTCGTCGAGGAGTTCCAGCAGCGTGTGTTCCGCGCTCCGCAGGCTCAGGTGCGCAATGTCGAGGTGGGCGAGGCGCTGGCGCTGGAGCAGCCGGTCTCTCCCGCGCTGGGAGACATCATCCAGGGATACCTCGGTGGGGACATCTCTGACCTGCGTCAGCAGCTGATCGATCTCAATGACGCGCACAACCGCATGCGCGATTCGGCGATCGAGCGCGCAGCGGATGAAGGCGCGAATGTGTCCCGGAGTGACTGGGAGTTCCCTGACTGGGAACGCGGCGTCGACTACACCTACTGAGCGGAGAGGCAACCATGGAGACGTTCCCTGTTGAACGCACCGCGATCGTCACCGGAGCCGGTTCTCGCCGAGGCATCGGACGGGCCACGGCGAGGCGACTGGCCGACGATGGCTGGTCAATTGCGCTGCTCGATGTTGATGCCGTCGCGGTGGAGGAGCTTGCCGCAGAGTTCGGCCGGCACTATGGCAGGCCTGCTCTGGGGCTGGGGGTGGATGTCAGCGACCCTGACGCGGTGGACGCCGCCATGACACGGATTGCGGGGTCGGATCTTCCGCAGGTCGTGGCGCTGGCCAACATCGCCGGCGTGAGCTCACCGGTGCCGTATGAGGAACTCGGTGACGAGGAGTGGGATCGCGTGCTGCGTATCAACCTCTTCGGTGTGCACTACGTGACCCGGAGCGCCGCGCGGTTGATGGACGGCGTCGGGCGCATCGTGTCCCTGTCATCGGTCTCGGCGCAGCGCGGTGGCGGCACCTACTCCAAGACGCCCTACTCGGTGGCTAAGGCAGGCGTGATCGGACTGACGCGTGCGGTGGCGCGCGAACTCGGTCCGCGTGGGATCACGGCCAATGCCATCGCTCCTGGTCCGATCGACACCGACATCATGGGTGGACGGCTGTCCGAGGAGCGCAAGGCACTGCTCGCCCAGGAGCTCCTGGTGGACCGGGTCGGCACCGCCGAGGACGTCGCTGCGGCCATCGCCTTCCTGGTCTCGCAGGAGTCCGGCTACATCACTGGTCAGACCCTCAACGTCGACGGCGGCCTCTACATGCACTGAGACCTGGCGCACGCCGATGTCGTCCCCCTTGCGGTTGTGCTCACTTCGCGTCGTTCTCAGGTGGTCCCAGGCCCTGCGGAACGACATCGAGTGAGCACAACCGCAGTGGTGGGGGAGTCGGGATGGGCTGGACCTCGGTTTCCTCGCCTTACGGCGCCTGAGTGTGGAAGCGGGCGCCGGCCTCGTTGAAGATCGAGATCACCTCGGCGTCCTCCGGACCCAGGGCGGTGAGTGCATGAGGAGTGTGCGTGTCGAACTCTGCGGCTTCGCCCTTGTAGAGCACGATCTCGCGATCGGCGAGTTGGAGCCGCATCCGCCCGGACAGGACGTAGAGCCACTCGTAGCCGTCGTGAGAGCGGAGCTCCTGCACCGGTGGTGAGGGGCGGTAGTGAACCTTGTAGGTGCTGACCGGCGAGGTCTCCGGTGAGAGCGGATGCACGACCATCCCGTCCGATTCCCAGCTCTGGCGCCGCACGCGCGGATCGGCCATCGTCGTCACGATCAGATCCTCGATGGCGATCCCAAGTTGGCGGGTGAGCGGCACCAGCAGTTCCAGGCTGGCCTGACGTTTGCCGGACTCCAAGCGCGAGAGGGTGCTCGCGGAGATGCTGGCCGCCCGGGCCAGGCGTTCGAGGGTCCAGCCCTTGGCGATCCGTGCGGCCCGCAATCGCGGTCCGACCTGGGCGAGCTCGTCCATGCGCCTCTCCTCACCTCTTGCAGATACCGCAAGAGCGTACCCTGATATCGCAAACCGTGGACATGATGTCTCCATGACTACAGACACCACCCCTTGGGACAACATCGTCGTCGGTGGCGGAGCCGCCGGCATGGCCGCAGCATTGACACTAGGCAGGGCACTGCGGCGTGTGCTGATCGTGGACGCCGGTAGCCCTCGAAACCGCTTTGCGGAGCACATGCACACCGTTCTGGGCCATGAAGGCCTGCCACCGCGGGAACTCCTCCGTCGCGGCGCGCGCGAGGTCGCCCAGTACGGCGTCGTGCTGCGCGAAGGAAACGTCAGCACGGTCCGAGAGCAACCCGCCGATAGCGGGCCTCGGCTGCTCCAGCTCGAGCTCGACTCAGGCGAGCGCCTGACGGCCCGCACCGTCATCGCCGCCACGGGTGTGAGTGATCAGCTCCCCCCGATTCCCGGCTTGGCCGAACGGTGGGGCAGGACGGTGCTGCACTGCCCCTACTGTCACGGCTGGGAGGTACGCGGTCAGCGGCTCGGTGTCCTCGCAACCAGTCCTATGAATCTGCACCAGGCCGAGCTGCTGCGGCAGTGGACCGAGGACCTGACCTTCTTCAGCGCCGGCGCCGGTCAGCTCGACGACGCAACGGCGGGGCGACTCCGCTCGCGAGGCGTCGTGATCGAACCCGCGGAGGTCATCGACGTTCGCGGCGATGCGCCCGATATCGGCGCCGTCGTCCTCAGCGATGGCCGCGAGATCGCCATCGATGCCCTTTTCACCGGCGGTCAGCTCATCCCGAACGACGGCTACCTCGCCGGGCTCAACCTGGAGCGAGCCGAGGGCCCTGTCGGGAGCTTCCTTCAGGTAGACGCGTCGAGCAAGACCAGCCACGCCCGCATCTGGGCGCCGGGGAACCTGTCTGTACCGATGGGCAACGTGCCCATGGCGATCTCCGCCGGCACCATGGCAGGCGCGATGGCGAACATGGCCATGGTGACCGAGGACTTCGATCTCGCTGTCGCCTGACTGCCGGACCTGCGGAGGTGCGCAGATCAGAAGCCCGGATCACGCCGTGGAATCTCCCACGTCGGCGGAAATGCTGGTATCGATGGCCGGAATGATGAGGGTCCGTGCCCCGGTGTGAACGGTGGCCGCCAGGGATCGGCCCGCGGGGAGGAGCCGGATCACGGCGTCCCCGGAGTTCGCCTCCGCCAGGGCGGCGACCGCCTCCCCGGTGACTCGGGCGAGGATCTGGGGGCTCGCTGAGCCGTGAGAGTCATCCAGCAGGCTGATGCGGACTCCTCGCTCTCGAGCGGTGCGAGCTGCAGCAAGCACCTCAGGCGTGGCCAGCGGACCGCCGCGCAGCCAGTCCCGGACAGCGGCCTCAGTGAGCAGGAAGTCGTGGCGATCCGCCGGAGTCAGCGGCGCCGGGGAGGCCAGGTGCGTGAGTGCTTCCTCGGAGATGTCCCAGAGTCGGCGCATGCGCCTTTCCTGTTCGGCGAGCCCGGCGCGGGCGCCTTCCTGCGCTGCGGCATGGGTGCGCGCCTCCTCCTGGAGTTGCCGCACCTGAGCGAGGGTGCTGCGCAGGAGCGGAACGAAGACGCTGGCGGCCAGGATGGGGACGGCGTGAGGGATGGTGAAGCTGAGGGCTGCGGTGGGGGTGAAACCCGCCGCGAGCGCGGCCCAGGTAACGATGACCATGTGCACGGCGAAGCCGAACCACGCGAGCACGATGCGGCCCCGTACCGCGAGGAAGAACAGCAGGATCGCGGAGGAGAGCAGGAACCACGAGGTGGGCGTGCCCAGGTGACCTGGCGGCACGTTCCACGCTGCGAAGGAGACTCCGATGACCAGAAGAACGACGAGGATCGACGGGAGGCGCACGTAGGGGTCCGGCGCCGGCTGGCACAGCAGGAACGCACCGGTGGTCACCGCGAGCAGCGTCAGGATGGCGTACGGAGGCCAGTAGACCTCTGACAGGGTGCTGAGCGTATTGAGCGCGTTGGCGACGGTGAAGGCCGCCATCAGCAGCCAGGCCGGCCATGCGCCGAGCCGCAATGCTGAAGAGATGTCGGTGGGTGTGCTGACCTCGGACGGGTCTTTCGCGACCGCTCTCGTTCGCATTCGCCCGGTCTCGTGGAGCGCCGGCCAGGCGAGCCGCACGGTGGTGCCCTCGCCCGGTCGGCTCTGCAGGTCAGCACTCCCGCCCACGGAGTTCACACGCGCCTCCATGCTGAGCTGGACACCCAGGCGTTCGGCCGGAACGGCATCGCGCGAGAAGCCGCGGCCGTCATCGGCGACAACCACGTCCACCCGAGTCGGAGCCGTGATGTGCACCTCGATGGACCGTTGGGCCGGGCCGGCATGGCGCACAGAGTTCGTCACGGCTTCTGCCGCGGCACCCAGGAGAGCATGCGCGGCGCTCTGGGGCAGCCTCACGCTTGCGAGATCTTGTTCGGGGAGGACCGCCTCGCGCCATTCAAAGGCCGTTGGGGTGCTCTCATGGAGCCGCTGAAGGAAATCGGTGGCGGTCATGTGGCTGTCGAGCGTGGCACTGTCGGGGGCGGGCAGTAGCTCGACGACCCGTTGGGCTCGCGCCTGGAGTTCCGCTCGCTCTGCGGGTTGGTCACCGGAACGGCCGGCTGCGAGCAGCAGCGCCAGCACGTGATCGTGCATCAGCGCATCTAACCGGATCCGCTCGCTCTGGACGGCCCGTACTCTCGCATCGTTGGTGGCTTCCTCCCGAGCGCGAGCGCCCGCGGCATCGAGCTCCTGCCCCGCCCGGAGTGCGAGCTGGGGCAGGGCCACGAAGATGGCGGCGACGGCGAGGATGATCGCCCCGTCCTGGAATCCGCGGGTGAGGTCCTCTCCAGGCAGCGTGGCATAGCGGACCACTCCGGCAGCGGCGGAAATCAGCACCGCGTAGCTCCAGGCAGCGCGGGCGGGCCAGCACAGCGCGGACGCCGCAGTGGCCACGACGGTGACCTCGTAGGTCCACGGGGTGGTACTTAGCGGCAGGCTGGAGGTTCCCAACAGCGGCACGAAGGAGACCAGGCTCACCGCATACACCAGACAGTGGACGCTGCCCAGTGCGCGAATGCCCCAGTCCGGCGCCCACACACTGGCCAGGCCCACCGCGATCGGAGCAATGCTGACGACCAGATAGAGCACCACTGCCACGGGAGGCATGAGCGCAAGCTGCGCCGTGGCGGTGCCGTAGCCGTTGATCGCGTAGAACAACGCGGCAACTCCGAGTGCTACGCCGAGGACGCGCCGTGTTCTCGATTCCGCGGTGCGGGTCTCGAAGACGGCGCTCTCGCTCACTCGCGGCCTTCGATGAGGTGATCTTCCGCAGCGAGGCGGTAGAGATCCACGCGGCTGGCTGCGGGTCTACCGACAGCTGTGTACTTGGCCCGAATGCGCGAGATGTAGTTTGCCACCGTGCCTGCTGAGAGTCCGGTGGCTCGGGCCACTGCCTTGGCGGGGACACCGGCGGCGTAGAGCCCGAGGATCTCGCGTTCGCGCTCGGTGAGTCCGGCGTCCTGGATCAGTGGATCGCCGTCGACGGCTGCCGCCCACTCCAGGGACGTCACGGGCCGGCCATGGAGCGCCTCCAGCACCGCGTCACGGATCTCACCTTCGGTGAGAGATTTCCGCACGATGCCGAGCACATCGGCCCGTGCGGCTTCGCGCAGCAGCGCAGGAGACTCGGCGGAGGTGAGCACCAGCACGGGAAGCCCGGCCTGCCGAAGGGCGTGGACGTTATCGGTCACTGAGGAATCGTCGGCGAGGCGCAGGTCCAGCACAGCCAGGTCGAGCCGGGCCTGCGAGCGGTGAATGTGTAGCAGGCCCGGCACGGTCGCTGCGAGCACTGCGTCCACGCCGGCAGCGTGCAACAGCCCCATCAGGCCACGTGCCACGAGGTTGTGATCCTCGGCGATGCCCACGCGACGCGGGCCGCGCGGGCGTGGCTGCTGCGCGGTGACGTTCCTGCCGGCGGGAGTGGATATCGCACGGGACTCGACACGCTCATGGTCGGGCGCGGGAGTCATCAGCGCAGCCCTCCTCAGGTGCTCGTCGTGTGACGCGGGATGCCGTCGCGGGCAGGATAGTGAGGCAACCTCGCGACGATCAGCCTAACCCCGGAGTCGTCGAACGCCGCCCATTCCCGGGGTGCGCGGCTCAGACCACCGGATCACTTCACGCAGGCTGGATGATGCCTCGCTGCGCAGCGCACGTCTCGACGACCTGCTCCGTTGCGGGTAGCTTGCCGAGTATCGGAACAACCGGCAGGGGGCGGATTTGGTGACCGATCACGACCGTCGGAGTTTCCGCAGACATCCTGAGGCCTGCTGACCGCGCCCGCTCACTCGGAGACGAAAGGACAGCAGATCATGGCTACTTCTTGGCGGGTTCCAGCAGTGGCCGTGGGAACGTTGACAGCGGTTGTCGTCTGCGGTGCCGCGGCTGCGGCCTACCCCGACGACGCACCGGCCGGCGAGTGGTCGCGTGCCGCCACCGAGGCGGAGTTCGACGATGCGCAGTGGCACGTGGATCATTTGAACCTGGGCCGTTGGCATCAGGAAGTCACCGGTAGCGGAGTCCGTATTGCTCTCATCGATACGCCGGTCGCTTCCGACGTGCCGGAACTGGCGGACGCGGACCTCCATGACGGCGACTCGGTGTGCGCTGCAGGCCCTGACGATGACTCCCCGTCACCGGCCTTGGGCGCCGTCCGCGATGAGGCGTCCCACGGCACGGCAATGGCGGCGCGGATCGCGGGCAATGGGCGTGGCAACGGGCCCGGCGGGAGGGGGGTGCAAGGAATGGCACCCGGAGCCACCATCACGGCTTTCGTGGCGCTTGAGGAGTTAGGTGATGAATCCATCTCGAGGCTCTGCGAGTGGGGTGAGCGGGAGAGCGTCACTGACCTACTGCGTTCGGCGCTCGAGTCCGATCCAGACATCATCTCGCTGTCGATGCGAGGTTTCCAAGACGCATATGACGGTGAGAGCGGAGACTGGGAGTGGATGGACCTGCTCACTCAGGCGGTGCTCGAAGATCAGGTGATCATCGTGAATTCGCAAGGGAACTCCGGTGCTGAGGCACTTCCGGGAGGGGGGTACGCATTGGACGGTGGTGTCAGGGCCCATGCGCTCGCTCCGGGCGACGCATTCTGGGCGTCCAATTCCTCCGGCGCGCAGCCCATGGAGATGCGCGACGAGCGCGGTCAATTCGTCGACGACCATCCCGGTGAGCAGTGGCTCGTGGAGGATGCGGAGAACGGGATCGCGCCCGATCCCTACGTTCATGACCGTGGCCGGCCCGCTATCGGGACCCACACCCACATGACCATCTCCGGTGCGATCGTGAACGGTGAGTGGAGTTCCGCGTTGGTGGCGCCCGGATCGACGTCTGCCTCCGCGGCGCAGGTGTCCGGGCTCCTGGCTCTCGCTCTGGAGCGTTGGCCAGAAGCCACTCCCCATCAGATTCTGCAGTCTCTGGTGCGCAACGCGGAGCGCCCCGACGACGTGCTCTATGACCTACGTCGGGGATTCGGCGCCGTGGATCTTGATGCGCTTCTGACCATAGATCCCACCCAGTACCCCGATTTCCACCCCACCTATGGCGGTCTGCGCTGGGCTTTCGACGATGATCCGCCGCCGGTCATGCACCCGGTGGAAACTGACGAGATCTTCTGGCAATGGCTGCCCACGTACAGTCAAGAGGAACTCGACGCAGGCTTCCCCCGAGGTCCGGCGAGGGAAGAGCTGTACGAGGACTACTACGCAGAGCATTTCGAGGGGGTGGATGACGATGTTCACGGGACGGAGCATGGCGAGCCAGGCTCCGGCAGCCCTTCG
Organism: Bogoriella caseilytica; assembly: GCF_003752405.1. Lineage (NCBI taxonomy): Bacteria > Bacillati > Actinomycetota > Actinomycetes > Allobogoriellales > Allobogoriellaceae > Allobogoriella > Allobogoriella caseilytica. The sequence continues at coordinate 2,866,995 of NZ_RKHK01000001.1, forward strand.
ACCGAAGAGCCCGATGATCCCCCGACCGAGCAATCCAGCGAAGGCGCCGGGAAAGCGGCCCAGTCCGGTGAGGTCACGGAGAGTCACTCGAGAGGCGTGACTCCCGTCTGGATGACCGTGCTCGGCCTGGTGGCCATCGCCGGTGTCCTCGCGGCCGTCGTGCTCGTCCGTCGCGCGCGCTCATCAGGCGATGGTCCCGGCGGAGCCGACAAGGAGGAGCTGACATGAGCGAGAATCCCTCAGAGTGGCCGTCAAGTTGGACCGGCGTGACCGCGATCGCTTCGCGGCGGACGCCCCACCTAGGCTGGAACGATGAGCCACCTGACCCTGGGCGACGTCGTCGCGATCCTCGAACAGCACTACCCGCCCGCAACGGCCGAGGAATGGGACGCGGTCGGATTGGTGGCGGGCGATCCGGAGCAGCCCGTGCGCAGTATCGCGCTGGCGGTTGATCCCACCGAGGAGACGGCGCGTGAGGCTCTGGAGCTGGGGGCTGGGCTTCTCCTCACCCACCACCCGCTCTACCTGCGCGGAACCTCGAGCGTGGCGGCAACCTCGCCCAAAGGCCGCGTGGTGCACCAGCTCATCCGCGGTGGCTGCGGGCTCTACACTGCCCACACCAATGCTGACGCCGCCATCGACGGCGTCAATGAGGCGCTGGCGGACCTGATCGGGCTTCAGGGCCGCCGTCCGATCGCCCCACACGAGGAGGGCGGCACCACTGGCAGCGGACGCATCGGGGAGCTCCCCGAGCCCATGCCCCTGCGCACTTTCGCCGAGCTCGTCGCGCAGGTGCTCCCGGCCACCGCGCAAGGTATCCGGGTGGGCGGTGACCTCGAGGCGGAGGTCCGCACCGTGGCGCTGTGCGGCGGAGCCGGTGATTCCTTGCTCGGGGCAGTGCGCGAACTGGGTGCGGATGTGTATCTGACTGCCGACCTGCGGCACCATCCCGCATCGGAGCACCTCGCCGAGGGAAAGCCCTACCTGGTGGATGCGACGCACTGGGCGAGCGAGTGGCCCTGGCTCCCGCGCGCCGCAGCACTCCTTGACGAGGCCGCTCGAACTCGCGGAGCCACCCTCGAGGTGCACGTTTCCACCAGGGTCACGGATCCCTGGGCGCTCACCGTGGGAGGATCGACACCATGACCACCGCATCCCCGGCCGATCAGCGCAAGCTGCTGGATCTGCAGGCGCTCGACACCAAGCTGGCCAAACTCGCCCACCAGCGACGCTCACTTCCGGTGCTGGAAACCCTCAAGGAACTTGCCGGGCGCAGTGAGGACCTGCACGGCGAGCTGGCCCTGGCTCGCACCGAGGCCGATGATGCCCGGCGTGAACTCGCCAAAGCAGAGGCCGACGTCGAGCAGGTGCGCACCCGCGCCGCACGCCACCAGGCCACGCTCGATTCCGGCAAGGGCCTCTCCCGCGAACTGCTCGCACTGCAGCAGGAACTGGAGCAGCTCGCCGTGCGCCAAGGGGTGCTCGAAGAGGCGCAGCTCGAGGTCATGGAGCGCCTGGAATCCGCGGAGGAGCGGGTGAACGCCCTTCAGGCGCAGGAACAGTCCATCCGCGCAGATGTCGTGCACCACACGGCTGCCAGGGATGCGGAGTTCGCCCGCATCGACGGCGAGGTCAATCAGATCCGAGCCGAGCGCGAGCAGAGTGCAAGCTCTCTGGATCCCGAACTGGTGGACCTGTACGAGCAGGCTCGCTCGCAGACCGGCGGACTCGGCGCCGTTGCCGTCCACGGATTCCAGACCGAGGGAGTGAACATCGAGTTCACGCTCTCCGAGCGTTCATGGCTGGAGTCCGCTCCCGAGAATGAGGTGCTGGTCTCCGAGGATCACGGGTTCATCCTCGTGCGGCTGAACGCCGGAGAGACCTCCGGCAGAGCCTGAGCGGGCAGTGCCCTGGTCTCACCCACGCTCGATCAGGGTGAGCGTGTGCCTGCTCGCAGGACCGTCGTGCAGCTCCACACCGTGTACCGGCATCTGCGGGTCAGCGCACATCTCCTCGCTCGCGGTAGCCAGCTCCTCCGCGCTCCGGGGCATGTCCCCAGCGCGTGTCAGCAGGTGCCGGGTCAGTAGGCCCCGGGCGTGCTTGGCGTTGTGCGACACGACCGTGCGCGAGCCATTACGCTCCCGCACTACTTGCACGCTCGCGTAGGTGGCGCCGCCGGCGGGAGGCTTCCACGCAGCCGCATACGCCGCTGAGCGGCAGTCGACGATGACCCCCGGTTCTCCGCGGTCCAGCACGCCCGCCAGGTGCTGCTTCCAGTAGGTGGCGAGCTTGACGGGACCGGCAGCTGCTGCCCGCGGTTTCGGCAGCCCCGGCAGGGCCACTCCCATCGAGAGCCGGTACGCCGGAATGTGATCGGCGGGGGAGAGCGCGCCCCACAACCCGGAGAAGATCCGCACATGCTCTGCCGCCCGACGAGCCGGTTCCCCGTTCAGCTCCGACAGCCCAGCAGCGGCAAAAAGCACACCCGTGTAGACCTCGGCTGCCGGTGCGGACGGCGCGGCGAGCAGCTGCGTGTTCGCGGCGACCTCCTGGGAGAGCGAATCGCCCACGCCCAACACTCTGGCGGCATTCCGCTGCGCCGAGACCTTCGCGAGGCGGGTGAGCACCCGTTGCCGTGCCCCGGCTAGTTCCGGGTAAATGAGGCTCTGCAGGTCCACCGGGGGGCCGTCGTCGGGTGGGGTTTTGCCCTCCGAGGGCGGCAGCAAGAGAAGCACCGCCGGATCGTATCCCGGGTGCGGATGAGTTGGCCGATACGCCGGGTTTTGTAGCCAGGGCTCACGCCCTGGTGACGGCCATCCATCTACGACGTACGTTGCCGCACGCCTCTAGCGACCTACCCGCAGGCATCGGGCGGGCAGCCCTCATGCGCCTGCTGTCTGGTCTTGCTCCGGGTGGGGTTTACCGAGCCGCGACAGTCACCTGCCGCGCTGGTGGTCTCTTACACCACCGTTTCACCCTGACCACCGGGCGAGACGAATCCCTCCCGGTGGCGGTCTGCTTTCTGTGGCACTGTCCCGCGGGTCACCCCGGGTGGGCGTTACCCACCACCCTGCCCTACGGAGCCCGGACGTTCCTCGGTGCGCCCCGAAGGGCGCAACGCGGCCGCCTGGCCAACTCATCCGCGCCCTCAGTCTACGGGCCGGAGCTGCTGTCAGAGCCAACCAATACCCATGTGGGCATGCCTCGGCGGAATCGGCGGTCGTTCGTGCCACCATCGTCGCGGGGCACGCAGTAGCCAAGAGCCCTCCAGGCGGCCGATCTTCCCGGGGAGCAGACGTGAACGAACAGCCCAGCGGTGTGCGCGGTGACCCGGCACCCCGTGACGAGGCGTGGTTTGACGCGCTCTTCACTGACCATGCGCGAGCTGTGCACGCCTACCTCGCGCGCCGGGCCGGTCGGCAGGACGCCGAGGATCTGGCCGCCGACGTGTTCGCCACCGCCTGGCGCCGGCGCGCGGACGTCCCCGAGGGGCACGAGCTGCCCTGGCTCTATCGCACGGCGGGTTTCGTGCTCGCGAACCACCGGCGCAAGCAGCAGCCCGTGCCGGTCGAGGAGGTCGACGACAGTGACACCTCTGCGGAGGATCCCGCCACCGTGGCGATTGAGGACGACGCAGTGTCGGCCGCACTGCAGACCTTGAGCCCACGTGATCGCCGGATCCTGCTGCTGCATGCCTGGGAAGGGCTCGACGGCAGCGAACTTGCCGAGGCTCTCGGGATCTCGCGCGGGGGAGCCGCGGCTGCCCTGTCCCGAGCACGCTCGCGCTTGGAGGCCGTGTGGGCAGAGCGAGCCGGAGGTCACTCATGAAGGCGCTGCAACACCGCCTCTCGGAGCAACAGATACCCCGTAGCAGGCCCGTCATCACGCGGTGCGCTGCGCCATTGCCCCAGCGTGAGGAGAGCACACGATGACCGCGGACCGGAACTCGGAGGCGATGGCGCGTCTTCGCGCTGCCGCACCGGCAACCGGTGACGTGGACCTCGCAGCACTGCGCGCGCGAGTTGAAGCCCGGCGAGCTGAGGGCGGCGCACGCTCCGTCGCAGGCCACGGAGCGGAACAGCCGGTGGATGAGCTGGCTGCCCGCCGGCGTCGTGGCATGACCGGCAGCGGCTGGGCTGCCGCGGCTGCGGCCGCCGTCATCTTCGGCGGTGGCGGTCTCCTCCTCGGCTCCGGCGGGCTCGGTGAGGGGGCCTTCGACGCGGCCCCGGCTGGTGACGCGGGGGAGGATTTCGACACGGCGGTGCAGGAGGATGCTGAGCCTGAGGCCGAAGTCTTCGCGGAGCCCGACGAGAATGGCGACGAGGCGGCGGATGACACCGCAGGTTCTGACGATGCCGCCGACGAGGAGGACGTGCCGGCGCCCATGCAGGACGAGGTGGAGTCGGGCACCGAGGTGCTCTTCCTCGCCTCCGAGCTGTCTGCGGGCCCGAGCACGGCTGCGGCGTGGCAGTTGCAGGTCGATGATGCGGACGCAGGCAGCGCAGAGCTCCTCGATCTGGGCGAGGTCGAGCTCATCAGCCCGGAGGACGCCGTCGAGATGCTCAACGATCCGTCCATGGGTGCGCGCATCGACCCGGTCCCGCCCGGACCGCCAGGAACGCAGGCCCCCGGCGGGATCCTGACCATCGCCGACGCCGAACTGACCTGGCAGACCTACGAGAACGCCGACGGCTCCCTCCTGCTCGTGCCCGCCTATGCCTTGACCGACTCCCAGGAGCAGATCTGGAATGTCCTCGCCGTCGCCGAACTGAGCGATATCGAATAGAGCTGTTCGTGCCGGGGGAGGCTCTGGCATGAACTCCCGTCGGGGCAGGTGGAGGGCCTGACCTGGCGATGACGACGCCCCCGGCGCCGGCGGATCAGCTGGCGCCGGGGGCGACGTGTCTCCCCACCTTCGGTGGTGCCCGGGCAGTCGGCGCGGGTCGAGAGCGCGTGGCTAGCGGAATTAGGATCGGAGCATGCTCACTCGACTCGACCTGCGGGAACGACCCCTGACCGGAGCGGAGCTCACCTCGGCCCTGCCGCGTGCGGCCATGGACGTCGACGAGGCGCTCAGCCGAGTGCAGCCGATCATCGCCCAGGTGCGGCAGGAGGGCGCCGCGGCGCTACGGGATCTCGCTGAGCGGTTCGACGGGGTGCGCCCCACGCATCTTCGAGTGCCGATCGCTGCGATCCACGAAGCCGTCGACAGCCTCGCCCCGGAGGTCCGTGATGCCCTGGAGCGACTGATCGCCCACCTGCGCGCCGGCCACACGGCCCAGCTTCCCGAGGATCGTGCCACCGAGATCATGCCCGGCGGCGTCGTACGTCAGCGATGGGTCCCGGTACGCCGAGTGGGTCTCTACGCCCCCGGCGGACTGGCGGTGTATCCCTCATCGGTGGCGATGAACGTGGTGGCCGCACAGGTGGCCGGGGTGGAAGAGCTGGCTGTGGCCTCACCACCGCAACAGAGTAATGGGGGACTGCCGGAGCCGGTGGTCTTGGCCGCTTGCGGTCTCCTCGGCATCGATGAGGTCTACGCCGTCGGCGGGGCGCAGGCGGTGGCGATGTTCGCTTACGGCGCTGCTGCCTCTAGCGAGGAGGATCGCGCGGCGCTGGCGGGCAGCGCCGGGACACGCACCGGCCAGCTGTGCGAGCCGGTGGACGTCATCACCGGGCCCGGCAACATCTATGTCGCGGCGGCCAAACGCGCCGTGATGGGCACCGTCGGCATCGACTCCGAGGCCGGCACCACCGAGATCGCCGTCATCGCCGATGCCCACGCGAACCCGGCCTACGTAGCGACGGACCTCATCTCCCAGGCCGAGCACGACCCCCACGCCGCCTCTGTGCTCATCACCGATTCGGTGGAACTGGCAGACGCGGTCGACACTGAGATCGCGGCGCGGGTGCCCCATGCCGCCCACGCCGAGCGGATACGCCAGGCGCTCTCCGGACCGCAGTCTGCCTCCGTGCTGGTCGAGAGCATCGACCGTGCCATCGAGGTGGCTGATGCCTACGGTGCCGAGCACCTGGAGATCCAGACGGCTGATGCTGCCGCCGTCGCGGGACGGATCCGCAATGCCGGGGCGATCTTCGTCGGCCCGTACTCCCCGGTTCCGCTCGGGGACTACCTGGCTGGCTCCAACCACGTGCTTCCCACCGGTGGCACAGCGCGGTTCGCCAGTGGGCTCGGCGTGATGGCTTTCATCAAGTCGGTGCAGCAGGTCGAGTATGGCGAGCGCGCCCTGAAGACCTTGGCGGCTCCGCTCACGGCCCTGGCGCATTCGGAAGACCTGCCCGCCCACGCGCAATCGGTGAACGCCCGCTTCGAGTAGAGGCGAGTGCTGCCCCGGCGCGCCTCCGCTCGCTCCTTGTGCCCACTCGCGCGCTGTACGCGCCCGCCCGCCCGCTGACTGCCGTTCGATGCTGATGATGCCGCGCGTGCGGGCGGCAATAGCGGGTATCGGCGGCAGTCAGCGTGGAGGGCGTCCGCGGTCGTGTGGAGGGCGTCCGCGGTCGTCGGGGCGGTCGTCACGATGTAATGCCGAAGGGAACGGGGCGGGGTGTGGACGAAACCGGGTTCTCCACAGAGTTTCGCTCGACCGCGTGCCGGGCGGGCGGGAAGCGGCATCCTCCTGGCATGTCTATCTCAACGGATGCGCTGGATCGGGACCGGCGCGAGAGCACCGACGAGTATGCGCCGCTTCTCGATCACGCTGGCCTCCTTTCCGTGGCGCAAGCGAGGCGGCAAGGGCTGAGCCGTCACGACCTCAATGCTCTCGTCGGGTCCCGCACTCTGGTGCGCGTCGTGCCAGGGGTCTTCACCACTCTCCAGCTCTGGACCGCAGCGAAGCCTGAGCGCAAGCACGCGCTTCGCTCGCGGGCAGTCCTGGCTCACATGGAGAACAGGGCAGATGAGCCAGAGGGGCCTGCGCTGAGCCATTCGTCAGCGGCTGCGGTTCACGGGCTGCCGTTGCTCGCATCACCGCGCCGAGTTCATATGATGCGAACCGACGGTGGACCGCCGCGTTGTCGGCGCGGGTTCATCCTGCACCAGCGGCTCGAGGGACTCCGCACCGAGAAGGTCGACGGCGTGATGTGTGTGCCTCCGGCGCTTGCCGCCGTCGGGGTCGCCCAGGTGCATGGCTTGACGGCGGGAGTGGCCGCACTCGATGCGGTGTTGCATCAGGGTGTCGCGACCAAGGACGAGGCGTGGCGCTGGCTTCGACGACTGGGTGGGCACCGCGGAGTCCGCGCTGCCGAGGCGGCGGTCGAGCACTCCGATGGACGGGCGGAGTCGCCGCAAGAATCTCGAGCTCGGGTCTTGCTCGAACAACTTGGCTACCCGGTCGAGCCGCAACCTGAACTGATGACCCCGCAAGGCGTGTTCGTTGCCCGCGTCGATCTACGCCTCAAGGGCGGCATGGTCGTCGTCGAGGTTGACGGTCTCTCGAAGTACCTCGATGACGATGGGAAGGCGGCTGCGCGCACACTCCGCAGGGAGAAGGACCGCGAACACGCGATCCGGGACCTGGGATACGAGATAGTCCGGTTCGATGCGCGCTCCCTTGGCGACGTCGCCTTGGTGCGTCGCAGAATCGAAGCCGCGACGGGTCGAGCCCGTTCACGGTGACAGGAGCGCCACGTTTGCCTGGACCAGCTGAAGCCTCCGAACCAGCCATCCGGATTGGCTCAGGCTTCCCATGTTGCTGACTGCCACCTCATGCAGACACCGCCGCCCGCGCGCGCGGCAGTGACGGACTCAGGCGGCAGTCAGCGTGGTGCGGGTCCGGTCATGGGGCTTAGACGCGCGGTGAGGGATCCCTCAGGGTCGCAGGTCGACCTGATGGGCGACGGAGGTGCCCTGGGGGAGGTAGCGCGTGCTCACGATGTCCTTACCGAACGGGAAGATCGTCACCGGGATCATCTTGATGTTCGCGATCGCCAGGGGGATGCCAATGATCGTGACGGCCTGGGCGGCGGCGGTGACGAGGTGGCCGATGGCGAGCCAGACGCCTGCGATCACGACCCAGATCACATTGGCCACCGTGGAGACACTATCGACGCGGCGACGGCGGATCACCGTGCGCCCAAAGGGCCACAACGCGTAGCTGGCCATGCGCATGGAGGCCACACCGAGCGGAATTGTGATGATCAAGAGGCAGGCGAGAAGGCCGAAGAGGAAGTAGCCGAGAGCAAGCCAGAAGCCGCCGAAAACCAGCCAGATGATGTTCAGGATGGCGCGCACGGGCAGAGTCTGGCACGAATCGTGTGAGCGTCCGCGGGATGTGCACTCCAGCCAGCCCTCCTGAGCCTCGTGGCACGGGCCGCGCGCGGCAACATCGTGCTGGCCCTGCTGGCCCTGCTGGCCCTGCTGGCCCTGCTGGCCCTGCTGGCCCTGCTGGCCCTGCTGGCCCTGCTGGCCCTGGCGCGACCCGCTGGAACGAGTCGCCTCGGGGCCGCTACCTCTGGGCCAACACGAAGGGCAACACCGCATCGGCTCCCGCGTGACGCAGGAGGCGTGCGCTGACGGTCAGCGTCCATCCAGAGTCTGTGTAGTCATCGATCAACAGCACACGCCGCCCGGGCAGCCCGTCAGCAGCACCCTCGCTCAGCTGGAGGCCGAGTCGGCGGCTCACCGCGGCCAAGCGCTGGGCGGAGTTGACGTCATGCCGCGACGGGGGAGTCGCCTCACCGCTACCCGCGTCGGTCTTGGGGCCGATCGCCCCCACCAGCGGAACCCCGAGAACCTGAGCGACACCGCGGGCCAGGTGCTCGACTAGCCGCGACCGGTTGGCAGACGCCACCATCACCACGCCGTCGATGCGACCTGCCTGCCAGGAGCCGAGCACCTCCTTGACCGCGCCGCGCAGCGCCGGGGGAACGAGACCGTCTCGGCCTCCGCGTGCCACTGCGTCCGCGCTGTCCAGGACAGGACTGGCATCCGCGCCCTGGTGATCCTCGGCGTACCGGGCTTCGAAGAGCTCGCGTAGCGCCGAAGACCAGCCCAGGCCATCCATGCGCGCCACCGCGCGGCCGGCCTCGGCGCGTTCGCTCTCCGGGATCTTGCCGGAGAGTTCCACGCCCAGTGCGCCCATCCCCGATGGCCACTGCCGGCGGACCGCGATCTCCACACCGGGGCGATACAGTGCGGCCCGTGCTTGCTCGAGGGCACCGGCTTCGACCTCACGATCCAGCTCCATGCCGCCGCAGCGATCGCATCGCCCGCAACGCCACCCCTGCGGCAACTCGGGATCATCGAGCAGTCCGCGCAGGAAGGCCATTCGGCAGGCATCCTCGAGGGCCACGTACTCGAGCATGGAACGCTGTTCGGCTTCGCGTGCGCGCGCCACCCGGTCGTAGCGCTCCTGGTCGTAATGCCACTCCTGCCCGGTGCTCTCCCAGCCTCCCCGCACGCGCCGCACGGCGCCGTCCACATCGAGAACCTTGAGCATGGTCTCGAGCCGGGTGCGGCGCAGATTCACCTGGGTCTCCAGTGCCGCGGTCGACATCGTGCCGTGCTGCGCGAGCGCGTCGAGGGTGCGGCGAACCTCCAGCTCCGGCGGGAAGCCCATGGACCCGAAGTACGCCCAGATGTCCTGATCCTCCGCGCCCGGCAGCAGCACCACGTCGGCGCGGTCGACACCACGGCCGGCCCGTCCCACCTGCTGGTAGTAGGCAATGGGCGAGGACGGCGCGCCGAGATGCACCACAAAAGCGAGATCCGGCTTGTCGAAGCCCATCCCCAGAGCGGAAGTGGCCACCAGAGCCTTGACGCGATTCTCCTTGAGATCAGCCTCGAGCCGCTCCCGTTCGGCCGGGTCGGTGCGGCCGGTGTACGCGGCCACCTCATGCCCCGCCTCGCGCAGCTGAGCGGCGACTGTCTCGGCCGAGGCCACCGTGAGGGAGTAGATGATTCCCGATCCCTGCCAGCGGGAGAGCTGGCTCCCCAACCAGGCCACCCGCGCCACCTGGTCGCGCAGGCGCACCACCGCCAGGTGCAGGGAGTCCCGGTCCAAGCTCCCGCGCAGCACCAGGACGCCGTTGCTACTGCCCGGATCCGCGCCCGGAGAGTGGGCGTCTGCGACCGGCCCCGCCCCGAGTCCGAGTTGCTCGGCAACGTCGGCGCTCACCCGGGCGTTCGCCGTCGCGGTGGTGGCCAGCACCGGGATGCCCGCGGGCAGCTCAGCGAGCAGCGTGCGGATGCGACGGTAATCCGGCCGGAAATCGTGACCCCAATCGGAAATGCAGTGCGCCTCGTCCACCACCACGAGCCCGGCGCTGGCCGCCAGCCGGGGGAGCACCTCGTCCCGGAAGGCGGGGTTGTTCAGTCGCTCCGGAGAACACAGCAGCACGTCCACCTCACCGGCGGCGATGCCGGCATGAACGGCCTCCCATTCAGTCACGTTCGCGGAGTTGATCGTCACCGCCCGGATGCCCGCCCGGGTGGCGGCCGCGATCTGATCGCGCATCAGCGCCAGCAAGGGAGAGACGATGACGGTGGGGCCGGCCCGGTGGCCGGCAGCGCCGGAACGCAGCAGCGCCGTCGCCACGAAGTACACCGCAGACTTCCCCCAGCCCGTGCGTTCCACCACCAGCGCACGCCGGTGTTGGGCCACGAGGGCCTCGATGGCCCGCCACTGATCCTCGCGAAGCTGCGCTGCGTCATGGCCCACCAGGGCTCGCAGGGCAGCCTCGGCCTGCTCGCGCAGAGAGCCGGCGGATGCGGTCGCTACGGTGTCAGTCATGGCGTCACCGTCTCACGCGCCACCGACGCTGGAGCGCCGACGCGTAGCCGAGGCCACATGCCCGATCCGTGGGCCGGGCAACCGCGCACGCACGCGATCACTAAACTGGCCGCGTGACCAGCGACGTCGACGCCAGCGGGCCCGGTCCCGAGGCCCGGCTCCCTCTCCGCCCAGGCCTGGAGGGATTGCACCCCTACGGCGCCCCCCAGCTCGACGTGCCCGTGCTACTCAACGTCAACGAGAACCCGCACTCACCTTCAGAAGAGGTGGTCTCGGACATTGCCGAGTCCGTGGCCAAGGCCGCCACCGGACTGAATCGCTACCCGGACCGTGAGTTCGCCGAACTGCGCGCCGAGCTCTCCGAGTACCTGCGCATCGAGTCCGGCGTGCGGGTGCCGGCCGAGCAGATCTGGGCCGCCAACGGGTCGAACGAGGTGATGCTCCACCTCTTCCAGGCCTACGGCGGGCCGGGCCGCACCGCGATCTCCTTCGACCCCACCTACTCGATGTACCCCGAGTACGCCCGGGATACCCACACCACCTGGGTCACGGGCCGGCGTAGCGCCGACTTCACCCTCGATCCCGCACACGCCGCGGACCTGATCCGCCGGCACCACCCCGCGCTCATCGTCCTGACCAGCCCCAACAACCCCACGGGCACAGCCCTGCCACTGGAGACCGTGGTAGCGGTGCTCGATGCCGCGCGCGGATCAGGACCGGCCGGGCCCGATGGCGGGCACACCGATTCCGTCGTCGTGGTCGACGAGGCCTACGGCGAGTTCCGTCGCGCCGGGGTGGCGAGCGCCCTGACGCTCCTCCATGAGCACCCGCACCTGACAGTCAGCCGCACCATGTCCAAGGCCTTCGGCATGGCCGGACTGCGCCTGGGGTACCTGGCAGCTGCACCGGCGCTGGTCGAGCACCTGCGCGTCGTGCGGCTGCCCTACCACCTCTCGGCCGTCACCCAAGCGGCGGCACTGGCCGCGCTGCGGCATCGCGAGGAGTTCATCGCCCAGGTGGCCTCGCTGCGTCAGGAGCGGGACGATCTGGTGGAGTGGCTGCGCGCGCGTGGGCACGCCGTCGCCGACTCGGATGCGAACTTCGTACTCTTCGGGATGTTCGAGGACCGCCACGCGGTGTGGAATGGTCTGCTGGAACGTGGCGTGCTGATCCGGGAGACTGGACCAGCGGGCTGGTTGCGCGTGTCGGTCGGCACACCGCAGGAAATGGCGGCATTCACAGCCGCGTTACAGGAGGTTGATCCCCGGTGAGCAACACGGACCGCACAGCGCGCATCACGCGCACGACGTCGGAGTCGGACGTCACCGTCGAACTGAACCTCGATGGCGCCGGGCGCCCCGAGATCTCCACCACGGTGCCCTTCTACGACCACATGCTCACGGCTCTGGCCAAGCACTCCCTGATCGACCTGACGGTGCGCGCCACCGGTGACACGCACATCGACGCCCACCACACCGTGGAGGACGTGGCCATCTGCCTCGGCCAGGCGCTCAGGCAGGCTCTGGGCGACAAGGCGGGCATCTCCCGCTTCGGCGACGCCCTGGTGCCTCTCGATGAGGCACTGGCCCAGGCGGTCGTGGACGTCTCCGGCCGGCCCTACCTGGTGCACAGCGGCGAACCCGAAGGGCAGGCCTTCCACCTCATCGGCGGGCACTTCACCGGCTCGCTGACTCGCCACGTCTTCGAGTCCATCGCCCACCACGCGGGGATCTGTCTGCACGTCCGGGTGCTCGCCGGGCGCGACCCCCACCACATCGTGGAAGCACAGTTCAAGGCACTCGCACGAGCCCTCCGAGCCGCCATCGAGCCCGATGCGCGGGTGGAGGGTGTGCCCTCCACCAAGGGCGCCCTGTGACCAGCTCCGGCGATGCCCCGCGCGAGCAGGGTGCTGAGGGAGAGAACCCGCTGACCGAGGCCGAGGTCGAGCGCATGATCGCCGCCTTGAATGCCGAGGGTCCCACCTCGACAGAGGCGCCGGCCTCCGGCGCGGCCCAGGAGCCGGGCCGGCTGGCGCTGATCCTCACGCCCGTGGCCTCAGCGGAAGCTCTCGGCGCGCTGTGCTCCGTGGCCGGCCTCGACGTCGAGATCGTGCCCGCACGCACCGGCGCCGTCGTCGTCCTCGAAGTCACCCCCCAGAAGGCTGCCAGCGACGGCGACTGGGACATCGCTGAACTGCTCGGCGGTCACAACGAAGGCTTCCCGCCGGCAGCAGAGACCCTCGCGCGCGATCTGGTTCGCGTGGTCCGCCACGACGTGGTGCTCATCTGCGGCGATCTGGCCAATGACGTGGGCATCGAGACCGGACTCTCCGGGCAACTCACCGCGCGCCGCTACAGCGTGCCGGAAGGCAAAGCCGTCGAGGGGGAGACCGAGGACGTGCCGGCCGGCCTGATCCTCGCCGGCGCCGATCAAGTGGTCGAGGACCTGATCCTGGGTCGCGCGCGCCCCGGTGACGTCCCGGGCCGCCTTCGCTCCGGCGAACTGCCGCGCCGCAAGGCCCTGGGCGTGCTCGGGCGCCTGATGCGTGGGCGCGGCAAGAGATCCGAGGGAGGCCAGCAGGATGGCGACTGATTCTCAGCCCGCCAAGAAGGTCGTGGTTCTCGACTACGGCTCGGGTAACGTCCGTTCCGTGGTCCGGGCTCTGGAGCGCGTGGGAGCCGAGGTCGAACTGACTGCCGATCACGGCGCCGCGATGGCGGCAGACGGTCTGGTCGTGCCGGGCGTGGGAGCCTTCGCTGCGGTCATGACGGCGCTGCGCTCGGTGCGCGGCGATCAACTCATCGAGCGGCGACTGGCCGGCGGGCGCCCGGTGCTGGGCATCTGCGTGGGCCTGCAGATCCTGTTCGAGGCCGGCACCGAGAACGGAGGACGTCGCGAGACGCCCGAGCACGCCGAGCCGGTGCGCACGCCGGGGCTGGGGGAGTGGCCCGGTGAGGTGACGCGCCTCGACGCGCCTGTCGTCCCGCACATGGGATGGTCCCCCGTGGAGGCCCCGCAGGGCTCGGTGCTCTTTGAGGGGCTGTCCGGCGAACGCTTCTACTTCGTGCACTCCTACGCCGTGCAGTCCGACCCCGCCGCCAGTCTGAACAACCCCCGTCTGACACCGCCGCTGGTGACCTGGGCCGAGCATGGCGGTCGCTTCGTGGCGGCCGTGGAGAACGGCCCGCTCGCAGCCACCCAGTTCCACCCGGAGAAGTCTGGCGATGCCGGAGCCCGGTTGCTGGGCAACTGGGTCCAGAGCCTGTGAACTCCGAGAACATGACCATCCCCGATGAGAGAGAGCGCATGACCACCACTGACCCATCCGCACCCCGCCTCGAGCTGCTGCCCGCGGTCGACGTCGTCGATGGGCAGGCGGTGCGCCTGGTGCAGGGCGAGGCCGGCTCAGAGACCTCCTACGGCGATCCTGCGGATGCGGCAGCAGCCTGGGTGGAACAGGGTGCCGAGTGGATCCACCTGGTCGACCTCGACGCCGCCTTCGGCCGTGGCTCCAACCATGATCTCCTCGCGCGCATCGTGGCCGAACTCGGCGTCAAGGTCGAGCTCTCCGGTGGGATCCGCGACGACGCCTCATTGGAACGAGCGCTGGAGACCGGTGCCGTACGAGTCAACCTCGGGACCGCAGCCCTGGAGGATCCCGCATGGACCTCACGAGCCATCGCCCAGTACGGCGAGCGGATCGCGGTCGGCCTCGACGTGCGCGGCGAGACCCTGGCTGCCCGAGGATGGACCCGCGAAGGCGGCAACCTCTGGCAGGTCCTCGAGCGGCTCGAAGCCGACGGCTGCGCGCGATACGTGGTCACCGACGTCACCAAGGACGGCACCCTGCAGGGCCCCAATGTGGACCTGCTCCGGCTGATGTGCGCCCGTACCGATGCCCCGGTCGTCGCCTCCGGCGGCATCTCCTCCCTGGACGACATCGCCGCGCTCCGTGAGCTCACGGGCGAGGGCGTGGAGGGGGCCATCGTTGGCAAGGCGCTGTACGCCGGGAACTTCACGCTCGTCGAGGCGCTCGACCTCGCGGGACGCCCGTGACCGAACAGCACCGCGGCCCCGGCCCCGAGCACCGGGCGGATTCCGCAGGGCAGCCCTGGGCCGGCCGGCATCTCAAGCCCAACCCCTTCTCCGGCGATGACGGCGCTATCCAGCCCGCGATGGCGGCGGCGCTCGCCCTGGAGAGCCGCCCGCAGCGCGTCGTGGCAGTCGTCGCCGCGCTGCGGGAGACGCGAGTGCTCGCCCCGATCGTTGCCCACGAGCATCCCGGCACCGACGAGCACGGCAACCCCAAGCCGCACGCCGCGGACACGTTCCGGCTCGGTGACCGCTCAGGGGACGCGATGGCCTCGGCCAACCTGGTCTCGGTCCGCACCCCGGATGGGCGGTCGGCCGTGCCGGTCTTCTCCTCGGTGGACGCGCTCCAGGCCTGGGATGCCACCGCCCGCCCGGTCCCGGTTGAGGGCGCACGCGCTGCGCTGGCGGCGGTTCAGGAGTCGGACTCCTTGCTCGTCCTCGACCCGGGCAACGAGCTGACCGTGCTGGTGCCGCGACCGGCCGTGTGGGCCATTGCCCGTCAGCAGCCGTGGACACCGTCCTGGGAGGATCCCGAGGTCACACACGCGGCCACGCAGGCACTGCGCGGACTGACCGAACTTGTCGGCCTGCGGACCGAGCCGGGTGACCGATCCGAACTGCGCATCCGGCTCGCGGTGCGCGCCGACGTCACCCCCGAGCGTTTGCGTGAGGTGCTGAATGCGGCCTCCCAGGCACTGAGCAACGATGCGCTCATCCGGGAGCGGTCGGACTCGCTGGAGCTGGCCCCGCAGGTCATGGCCGGATAGCGCAGGGCTGCTCGGTCGCGCTGGGCCACGCCCGGCGCGTCGTCCTCCGGATGAGAGCACGCCGCTCACCTGACAGACTCGGCGCATGAGCTTCGAGTCGGTCTACTCCCATGGTTTCGCCCGCGTGGCCTCCTGCACCATCCCGGTCGCCATCGCTGATCCCGCCACCAACGCCGACGCGGTCATCACCGAGGTGCGCGCATGCCACGAGGAGGGAGTGGCCCTCGCTGTCTTCCCGGAGCTGTGCCTGACCGGCTACGCGATCGACGACCTGTTCTTGCAGGACGCCGTGCTCGAGGCCACCGGAGCGGCGCTGTCGGCGATCGCCCGGGCCTCGGCCGACCTCCTCCCGGTGATCGTGGTTGGTGCGCCGCTGCGCTGGCGGCATCGGCTCTACAACTGCGCGGTGCTCATCCACCGGGGCGAGATCCTCGGCGTGGTCCCGAAACAGATGATGCCCACCTACCGGGAGTTTTACGAAGCCCGGCACTTCGCCTCGGGTGCCGGCATCCGAGGCCAGTGGATCACCGTCGGCGCACCCAGGCGGCCAGGCCGTGGCAGTTCGGACGAAGATCTCGGGCCTCTCGAGGTGCCCTTCGGCGTCGATCTGCTGACGGAGGCGGTCGACGTTCCCGGCCTGACCATCCATGTTGAGATCTGCGAGGACATGTGGGTTCCGGTGCCACCGAGTGCCCAGGCGGCACTGGCCGGGGCCACGGTGCTGGTCAACCTCTCCGGCTCGCCGATCACCGTGGGCCGTGCCGCGGAGCGGCACCTCCTCGCGAAGTCTGCGTCCTCACGCTGCCTGGCCGCCTACCTCTACGCCGCTGCCGGGCAGGGGGAGTCGAGCAATGACCTCTCCTGGGACGGGCAGACCATGATCTACGAGAACGGCGTGCTGCTCGCTGAGACCGACCGCTTCCCCGACGGGCCCCGCCGCTCGGTGGCCGATGTCGATCTCGACCTGCTCCGCCAGGAGCGCCAGCGCATGGGCACCTTCGACGACAACGCCCGCTCGGTGGAGCAGCATCACCATTCCCGGGGCGACACGACCTCCGAGGGGCACTACCGCCGCCTGATGGTCGAGGTCGAGCCGCCCGTCACGGACGTCGGCCTGCGCCGCGCGATCGACCGCTTCCCCTTCGTGCCCAACTCCGAGGCCCAGCTCGACCAGGACTGCTACGAGGCCTTCGCCATCCAGGTCACCGCTCTGGCCCAGCGCATGCAGGCCATCGGTGAGCCCAAGCTCGTGATCGGCGTCTCCGGCGGGTTGGACTCCACGCACGCATTGCTGGTGGCCGTGCGCGCCATGGACCGCCTCGGGCGGCCACGCAGCGACATCCTCGGGTTCACCCTCCCCGGCTTCGCTACCGGCGAGCGCACCCGCTCCAACGCTCACGCGCTGGGCAAGGCTCTTGGCATCAGCTTCGAGGAGATCGACATCCGGCCGGCAGCCGAGGAGATGCTCACCCAGATCGGGCACCCCTTCGCCGGCGGGGAGCCGGTCTACGACGTGACCTTCGAGAACGTGCAGGCCGGGCTGCGCACCGACTACCTCTTCCGCCTGGCCAATGACCGCGGCGGCATCGTGGTGGGCACCGGGGATCTCTCGGAGATGGCACTGGGATGGTGCACCTACGGTGTCGGAGACCAGATGTCGCACTACGCGGTGAACACCGGGGTGCCGAAGACCCTCATCCAGCACCTGGTGCGCTGGGTCATCTCCTCCGGAGAGGTCGACGAGAACGCCGCGGAGGTGCTGCGCGACGTGCTCGACACGCGCATCACCCCGGAACTGGTGCCCGCCGGCGAAGAGGAAGAGGTGCAGTCCACCGAGGACGCCATCGGTCCCTACTCGCTGCACGACTTCATCCTCTACTACGTGCTGCGCTTCGGCTTCCGGCCCGCCAAAATCGCCTTCCTCGCCCACCATGCATGGCGCGATGCCGACTCGGGTTCCTGGCCACCCGGATTCCCCGAGGAGGGCCGCTACTCCTACGAGCTGTCCACCATCGTGACGTGGGAGCGCGTCTTCCTCGACCGCTTCTTCGGTTTCAGTCAGTTCAAGCGCTCGGCGATTCCCAATGGTCCCAAGGTCATGGCCGGTGGTGCGTTGTCCCCCCGCGGCGAGTGGCGCGCCCCGTCCGACGGCACCGCACGCGCCTGGCTGAAGGAGCTCGACTCTCTCGCGACCGAGCTCGGGCTCGAGGACGCCACCGACAGCGACGGCGTCCCACAGACCGACGACGCCGGCCGCGACGTCGGGGCGAGCTGACCTCCGGTGAGACCAGCGCCACGAATACTCGGCGCAGCACCACCGGGACGTGGATGGTAGGGCAGTGGTAACCTGATGTCCGACCGGCTGGTGACCTCGAGGATCCAGCACGCAAGCGGAGTCTCTCCCACCTGGGTTCCTCACGGGGCCGGGTTCTGGTCAAGCAGCACGACGCTCCGGTGTGGTGCTGTTGTGGTGGCGGGTTGAGTCCCGTCGCTTCACTGACCGTTTGAGGCCTCCGCGTGCGATTGCACGGCGGAGGCCTTCTTCGTGTGTGCGGTGGCCTGGGGAACACGAAGGACGAAGGAGCTCAGCATCAGCGAACCCCGTATCAATGACCGGATCCGCGTACCGGAAGTCCGGCTGGTCGGGCCCGGCGGCGAACAGGTCGGCGTGGTCCGGGTTGAGGACGCCCTGCGCCTCGCGCAGGAAGCCGACCTCGACCTCGTGGAGGTCGCGCCCGAGGCGCGCCCACCCGTGGCCAAGCTCATGGACTACGGCAAGTTCAAGTATGAGTCCGCCGTGAAGGAGCGTGACGCCCGCCGTAAGCAGGCGAACACGCAACTCAAGGAGATCCGTTTCCGGCTGAAGATCGACGACCACGACTACGAGACCAAGAAGGGTCACGTCGAGCGTTTCCTCAAGGGCGGCGACAAGGTCAAGGTCATGATCATGTTCCGTGGTCGTGAGCAGTCCCGCCCCGAGATGGGCATGCGACTGCTGCAGCGCCTGGCTGAGGACATCGCCGAGCTCGGTACCGTCGAGTCCTCGCCGCGTCAGGATGGCCGGAACATGACCATGGTGGTGGCCCCCACCCGCAAGAAGTCCGAGGCCACGAGCGAGCAGCGCAAGCGCCGTGAGGACGAGCGAGCTGCCCGCCGGGCTGAGAAGCACGCAGCCAAGGCAGAAGGCAAGGCCCCCAGCGAGGCCTGATCGGCCCCCACAGACGACCCGGGGCGTCAGACCCGGGAAGGACGACGCACGCGTCCGCGCGCGTGCAGATTGAGAGACGAGGCTGATATGCCGAAGAACAAGACGCACTCCGGTGCGAAGAAGCGGTTCAAGCTGACTGGTAGCGGCAAGCTGCGCCGGGAACAGGCCAACCGCCGTCACCTGCTCGAGCACAAGTCGAGCCGCCGGACCCGCCGCTTGGCCCAGGACCAGGACGTCGCTCCGGTTGACGTGAAGAAGATCAAGCGCCTGCTCGGCAAGTAACCGACGCGCACCCAACCTGAACGACTGAAGGAGATGAATCGTGGCACGCGTCAAGCGGGCAGTTAACGCCCAGAAGAAGCGCCGCACGACCCTCGAGCGCGCCGCCGGCTACCGGGGTCAGCGCTCGAGGCTGTACCGCAAGGCCAAGGAGCAGGTGACGCACTCGTTCACCTACGCCTACCGCGACCGCCGGGCCCGCAAGGGTGAGTTCCGCAAGCTGTGGATCCAGCGCATCAATGCGGCGGCCCGCGCCGAGGGCATGACCTACAACCGCCTCATCCAGGGCCTGAAGGCCGCTGAGGTCGAGGTCGACCGTCGCATGCTGGCCGAGCTGGCCGTCAACGAGCCGGAGGCCTTCAAGGCGCTGGTCGCGACCGCGAAGAAGGCTCTGCCCGACGACGTCAACGCTCCCGCTGCCTGACGCAGAAGTGGGACTGGCCGGTCGTTGACCGGTCTCGAGAGGAGCGCCCGGAGATGCTGACCAACCCCCGCGCCGACAGGGTGCGGCGGGTGGCCGGACTCTCCGGGCGCTCTGCGCGTGCCAGGCAGGGCCGATATCTCGTCGAAGGCCCGCAGGCCGTTCGTGAGGCAGTGCAGTACGCCGCGAGCTCGGTGCGCGACGTCTACCTCACCGAGGGTGCTGCTAATCGGTATCCCGAGATCCCGCAGGCAGCCGATGAGTCCGGCCTGTACGTCCACCTCGCTAGCCCTGAAGTGCTCCGTGCCATGAGCCCGGACGCGCAGGAGATCCTCGCGGTGGCAGAGATCCCCCAGCATCGCGGCCTCGAGGCTTTGGCCGAACTGCCCTCTCGACCGCCGCGTCTCCTTGCCATCTGTGCTGAGGTCACCGATCCGGGCAATGCCGGCACGCTGATTCGCGCCGCAGACGCCGCTGGCGCGGACGCCGTGGTGTTCTGCAACGGGTCGGTCGACGTGACCAATCCCAAGGTGGTCCGCGCCGGCGCCGGATCGAGCTTCCACCTTCCTGTGCTCACGGGGGTGACTCTGTCCGCGGCCATCGCGGCGGTGCACGAGCGCGGCCTGCAGGTGCTCGCGGCCGATGGCCAGGGGGATCATGACCTCGATGAACTCCTGGACGCCGCCGCAGCACAGGGGAGTGCCCCGGCCCTGGTCGGCTCGGTGGCCGATGAGGTCGCGATGCTCGAGACCGCCGGCCCGGCCCTGACCGCGCCGACGGCATGGCTCTTCGGGCACGAGGCCCGCGGACTGAATGCCGAGCAGCTCGCCCTGGCCGATGCCGCCATCCGCATCCCCATCCACGGTCAGGCCGAGTCGCTGAACCTCGCCACGGCAGCCGCCCTATGCCTCTACGCCTCAGCGCGAGCACAGCGCTGAACGCGGTGTGGCGTCAGGCCCAGCCGTGCTGAGAGATCGCTGCTGAGAGCAGATCTGCTCTCAGCAGCGCCGGGGCGCTCGTGGCCCGGAGGCCAGTCAGGCTCAGGGCATGACCGATGACGACGCTTCCCAGCTCAATCCTCGCCTGCGCGACGAGCTCGCCCACCGCCGAGTGCTGCTCCTCGACGGCCCGCTTGATGACGCCAACGGTGCCGAGCTGCTCGCCCGCCTGCTCCTGCTGTCCGCGGAGGATCCCCGGACCGGCATCACTCTATGGATCCACTCACCTGGCGGCTCCGTGCCCGCGATGCTCGCCATCCGCGATGCCATGAAGATGCTCCCCTGCGACGTCGCGACAGTGGCTCTCGGATTGGCCTGCAGCGCCGGTCAGTTCCTGCTGTCGGCGGGCACTCCCGGCAAGCGCTTCGCCCTGCCGCACGCCCGCATCCTCATGCATCAGGGTTCCGCCGGCATCGGTGGCAGCGCCGTCGAGGTCGAGGTCCAAGCCGGCGACCTGCGCCACACCCGTGACACGGTCCTGCGGCTCATCGCGCAGGACACCGGGCAGGAGCCCGAGCGGGTCTTCGAGGATTCGCTGCACGATCGCTGGTTCACCGCCGAGGAGGCCCGGGACTACGGCTTCATCGACCACCTGGCCCCGGATCTCACTCAGCTCGTGCCGTCACCACGGCGCCGGGCCGCCGGTTTGGGGGTGCTCTCATGAGCGCGTATCCGATCCCCCACGTCATTGCTGCTCACCCTCGGGGCGAGCGCATGATGGACGTGTACTCCCAGTTGCTCTCCGAACGGATCGTCTACCTCGGCACGGCCATCGACGCCGGAGTGGCGAACACGATCATCGCCCAGCTGCTGCATCTGGAGTCGCAGTCACCGGAGAGCCCGGTGAACCTCTACATCAACTGTGAGGGCGGAGATCCCGCGGCCACACTGGCCATCTACGACACCATGCAGTACATCCAGGCTCCCGTGGCGACCACCTGCGTGGGCCAGGCCTTCGCTGCGGGGGCCGTCCTGCTGGCCGGCGGCGCACCCGGTCAGCGGGCGGTGCTGCCGCACACGCGGGTCATCCTGCACCAGCCGGCGATCCAGGGGCGCGGCACCATTCCGGACCTGATCCTGCATGCCGATGAGGTGATCCGGCTGCGCGCCGAGCTCGAGGAAATCCTCTCCGAGCACACGGGCCGGCCACTGGATGACCTGCGCCGGGACACTGACCGGCATCGGGTCTTCAGCGCGTTGGCGGCTCGTGACTACGGCCTGGTCGATGAGGTCCTCAGGCCGCGAGGCTCAGCTGGACCTCGCCGGAGCCAAGGCTCGGAGCCGACGCTGGGCGCTGGCGATGCGCCGCGTGGCGAGGCGCCGAGGACAGTGAGGTGAGCGTGGCTGCCGCGGCGTCGCGCCGCAGCTGCTCGGTGACCTGGCCGGTGAGTTCAAGCAGCGTGGTTCCGAGGGCCTCCGCCACCGCTGCGACCACCTCGCTCGAGGGCTCCTTGCGCCCGCGCTCGATCTCGGAGAGGTACTGGGGAGAGAGGCCGGCCGCCCGTGCGGTGTCCGTCAACGTGCGGCCCTGATCGCGGCGACGCTCGCGCAACTGCTCACCCAGAACCTCCCGCCACAAGCGTTCGCGGCGGGTCATCCGGCGGAAGGTCAGGATCGACATACCGCAAGCCCACCACACGAGGGCACGCCCCCGAGGGAGTTCTGCTGAGAGCAGAGGAACGGCCCAGCCGGACGGTGACCACGGCGGCCTGCACTGGCGGGACGTGGCGCGATGCGTGAGCGACGCTGCCGGGGGACGATAGCCCTATGGCCACCGCGAGCAAGCCTGTACCCGGCCGCGACGAGACCGCGGTGCAACGCGCCGATCGGAACTGGAACGAACTCGCCCAGGAACTGCGGGTCACCCAGACCGGCACCCAGATCCTCACTGCCTTTCTCCTCACCCTGCCCTTCCAGCCGCGATTTGCCGATCTCAGTTCCCGGCAGGAGACCCACTACCTCGTGCTGGTGGGCCTGGCAGTCCTCACCACTGCGCTCATGGTGGCGCCGGTGAGTCTGCACCGGTTCCTCTTTCAGCGCGGACGCAAGCCGGAGATGGTGCGGGTCGCCGATCGGCTGACCCGGGTTGGCCTGATCACGCTCGCACTCGTGGTTATCGGAACGACGACTTTCGTCTTCGACATCGTGCTGGGGGAGCCGGCCACCTGGATCGCTGCCGCGGCCTGCACGGTGTTGCTGCTGGCGCTCTGGCTCGGCCTGCCCTGGCGCATTGGCCGGAGCGACCCGTTAGAGTGACCTCGTGATCCAGCGACTCGCCGGCCGTGAGAGCCGATTTATCAGGCCCGCCCAGGGCCTTATGCAGCGAGCCTGAGACATCCTGCGAGCCCGGGCGGGCAGCGAACTAGACTCGATCCCCGGCAGTGCCCTGTGGCCTGCCAGCTGAGCCGCCTGGAAGGTAGGAATGTCCTCCACTGATCTGCACCCCCTCGATGAAGACGGCGTCGCCGCTGCGCTGGCGCGCGCTGTGGACGCCGTGTCCGCGGCGAACAGCCTGGACGAGCTGAAGGCCGCCCGGCTGACCCATGCCGGTGATCGCAGTCCGCTGGCCCTGGCGAACCGGGCCATCGGCTCCCTGGACAAGCAGGACAAGGCCGCCGCGGGCAAGCTCGTCGGCAGCTCTCGTGGCCGGCTCAATCAGGCGATCGCCGCGCGCCAGGCCGAGCTCGAGGCGGCCGAGGCGGAGCGCGTGCTGCGTGAGGAGACGGTGGACGTCACCACCGCCTCACCGCGCCGCCCGCGTGGCGCACGGCACCCCCTGTCCACGCTGATGGAGGAGGTCTCCGACTTCTTCGTCGGACTTGGCTGGGAGATCGCCGAAGGCCCGGAGGTGGAGCACGAGTGGTACAACTTCGATGCCCTCAACCAGGGCCCGGACCACCCGGCCCGCCAGATGGCCGACACCTTCTATGCCGAGGGTGTGACCACCGGCGCCACGGACGCTGAGCTCAGCGCGGCGACCCCGGGACTGCTGCTCCGCACGCATACCTCACCCGTCCAGTTGCGCTCGATGCTTTCCCGCGGCGCGCCGCTGTACATCGCCTGCCCGGGCAAGGTCTTCCGCAACGACGCCCTCGACGCCACGCACACGCCCGTCTTCCACCAGGTCGAGGGGCTCGCCGTGGATGAGGGCCTGACCATGGCCCACCTCAAGGGCACCCTCGATCACTTCGCGCGCGCCCTCTTCGGGCCCGAGGCGCGTACCCGGCTGCGGCCCAGCTTCTTCCCCTTCACCGAGCCCAGCGCTGAGATGGACCTGTGGTTCCCCCAGAAGAAGGGTGGGGCGGGCTGGATCGAGTGGGGTGGCTGCGGCATGGTCAACCCCCGCGTGCTCGCCGCCGCCGGCCTGGATCCGGAGAAGGTCACCGGCTTCGCCTTCGGCGTGGGTACCGAGCGCGCCCTGATGCTCCGCCACGGCATCGCCGACATGCACGACATCATCGAAGGAGACGTGCGCTTCTCCTCGCAATTCGGCACCACCGGCAGGGGGAACTGACATGCCTTTCGTCCCGATGTCCTGGCTGCGCGACCACGTCGCCGTCCCGGAGGACACCACGGCCGAGCAGCTGGCCGCCACCCTGGTGCGCGTGGGGCTGGAGGAGGAGCAGATCCTCCCTCCCGTCGTCACCGGGCCGCTCGTGGTGGGGCGGGTCCTGAACGCCGTGAAGGAGGAGCACTCCAACGGCAAGACGATCAACTACTGCCGGGTGGACGTCGGCGAGCACAACGATGCACCCGGCGAAGGCTCGGAGAGTGCCGAGGTCGCCTCGCGCGGCATTGTGTGCGGTGCGCACAATTTCGGCCCCGGCGATCACGTCGTCGTGGCTCTGCCGGGGACTGTCCTGCCCGGCCCCTTCCCGATCGCGGCGCGCAAGACCTACGGTCACATCTCGGACGGCATGATCTGCTCCGCGAAAGAACTCGGCCTGGGAGAGGATCACGACGGCATCCTGGTCCTCGAGCAGTACCTCGGCTCCGAGGCTGTTCCCGGTCCCGGTACCAGCGCGCTGGATCTGCTCGGCCTGGGGGAGGAGGTCCTGGAGATCAATGTGACCCCCGACCGCGGCTACTGCTTCTCCATGCGTGGTGTGGCCCGGGAGTACAGCCACGCCACCGGGCAGGCCTTCACCGACCCCGGCGTGGAGGAGAACCTCTCGCTTCGCTTGCCAAGCGCCACTGAGGACGCTTTCGCCGTCGAGGTTCACGACAGCGTCCCGGCGTCCTCCGGCCTGACCTCACCCGGCTGTGACCGCTTCGTCACGCGCATCGTGCGCGGCATCGACCCCACAGCATCCAGCCCGGCGTGGTTGCGCGCCCGGCTGGTGCAGGCCGGCATGCGGCCCATCTCGCTGGCGGTGGACGTCACCAACTACGTCATGCTCGATCTCGGCCAGCCGCTGCACGCCTACGACCTCGGTGCACTGACCGCTCCGATCGTGGTCCGGCGCGCGCAGGCCGGTGAGAAGCTGACCACCATCGATGATGTCGAGCGCGCCCTCCACCCCGAGGACCTGCTGATCACCGATTCCCGCGGCGGGCACGCAGCACGGCCCCTCGGCCTGGCCGGAGTGATGGGAGGAGCCGAGACCGAGGTGTCGCGCTCCACCACCGACGTGCTCATCGAGTCCGCCCACTTTGCGCCCGTCTCCATCGCGAGGTCCGCACGCCGGCACAAGTTGCCCTCGGAAGCCGCCAAGCGCTTCGAGCGCGGCGTGGATCCCAGGCTGCAGGCCGTGGCCGCCCAGCGCGTAGTCGACCTGCTCGTCGCGCACGGCGGTGGCACCGCCGACCCAGCGGTCGGCGACCTCGGTCACAGCGCGGAGGCGCTCCCGGCCCCGATCCTTTTCGACCCGGCCGAGGTCGTGCGACTCACCGGCGTGGCGCACAGCCGCGAGGATGCCCTCGCCGTGCTGGAGACCATCGGCTGTACCGTGGCCGAGGCGCCTCAAGCCAGCACGGATGACGCCACCGCTGCGGTGAGCGTGACTCCGCCGAGCTGGCGGCCCGACCTCACCGGCCCGGCGCACCTCGTCGAAGAGGTCGCCCGGATCACCGGCTACGACGCCATCGCCTCGATCCTGCCCAAGGCCCCGGGCGGGCGCGGGCTCACCCCGGAGCAGCGTGGCCGGCGCGACGTCGCCCGCGCCCTGGCCGAATCCGGGTACGTGGAGGTGCTCAGCTACCCCTTCATCGGCGACGTCCACGACCGCATGCTGATCCCGTCCGCCGACCCACGGCGCATCACCCTCCGCCTGGCCAACCCCTTCGCCGAGGACGCCCCAGCGCTGCGCACCTCACTGCTGGACACGCTGCTGCCGACCGCGCGGCTCAATGTGGCCCGTGGCTCGGGCCGGCCGGGCAGTAGCGATCTCGCCCTGTTCGAGATGGGACTGGTTACCCACCCGGCCGGGATTCAGGCAGCGCCCTCGCCCGGCACGGATCAGCGGCCCAGCGCCGGTGAGCTCGAGGCTCTGGCTCGCGCGGTGCCGGCCCAGCCATGGCACATCGCAGGCGTCCTCACCGGGCGCCGCCTGCCCGATGGCGTCGCGGAGCTGCCGCAGACCGGGCGCACCGCAGACTGGGCAGACGCAATCGAGGCGGCCCAAACCGTTGCCGCCACCCTCGGGCTGGAACTCGAGCTGCGACGACCGGAGGGGGGTCACGCACCGTGGCATCCGGGACGCTGCGCGGAGCTCCGCGTCGCCGGTCACGAGGGGATTGTGGGTCATGCCGGTGAACTCCACCCCCAGGTCGTGGCCCGGCTGGAGCTCCCTGCACGTTCCTGCGCCTTCGACATGGACCTGTCCGCCCTGCTCGGGGCGATGGCGACAACCCCGCCCCCAGCGCGTGCCGTCTCGAGTTTCCCGCCGGCCAAAGAGGACGTAGCACTGGTGGTCGATGAGAGCGTCCCCGCTGCCGAGGTCTTCGCGGCCGTGCGCGAGGGAGCGGGGGAGCTTGCCGAGGAGATCGGGCTCTTCGACGTCTACACCGGTGCTCAGCTGGCCGCGGGCAAGAAGTCACTGGCCTTCAGCCTGCGCCTCCGCGCCTCGGACCGCACCCTGACGGCCGAGGAGACTGCCGCGGTGCGAGAGCGCGTGGTGGCCTCGGCGGCCGAGCGCGTCGGGGCGGTGCTCCGTGGCTGAGAAGCACCCCCCAGCAGCGCGCACTGCGCTGATCACTGGCGCCTCCCGGGGGATCGGACGCGAGCTGGCCCTCGGGCTGGCCCGTGCCGGGCTCAATGTCGGCCTGCTGGCCCGCGACGCCGTCCGGCTGGAGGAGGTCGCCGGTGAGATCCGCGCGCTGGGGCGCACGGCGGTGGCCGCTCCGGCCGATGTCACCGACGCCTCTGCGCTGAGTGCGGCGGTGGCCACGATCGAAGCGGGCATCGGACCGGTCGACCTGCTCGTCAACAACGCCGGCCGCTTCGACGCCGAGGTGCCACCGTGGGAAGCGGACCCGCAGGAGTGGTGGGCCATCATGGAGACGAACGTGCTCGGGCCCTTCCTGCTCGATCGCGCGATCATCCCAGGCATGCTCGCTCGTGGCGGCGGCCGCATCATCGACCTGTCCTCCGGCGCTGCCGTGCGCGACACGGCAGCCTCCAGCGCCTACTACACCTCCAAGACCGCACTCTTCCGCCTGGGCGGCTCGATCCATGAGGCCGGATACCCGCGCGGACTGCGGATCTTCGAGCTCGCCCCGGGCGTGGTCCGTACCGACATGACCTCGGGTACCGCGATGCACGCCGACCGCACGGAATGGAACGATGTGGCGGAGGTCGTGGAGCTCGCAGTCATGATCGCGCGCGGCGGCATCGATGAACTCTCTGGGCGCTATGTGCGCGCTGGCACCGACACCCCGGCCTCGCTGCGCTTCCAGCTCGGCCGGGGTGCCGAGGTACTCCAGGACCACGTGCGACGACTGCGGGCGGCGGACTGGCCCGAGAAGTAGCGCCCGCTCAGAACCCCGAGCAGTTCGGCGCGGAGATCGTGGTGGAGCCGCGGTCGACGTGAATGTGGTCGTCGTGCCCGGGGAAACCCGGACCGAGGATGCAGGAGAAGCCGCGCGAACGTGCCGCCCGGGCGATCTGACAGAAGCTGTAGGCCGGCGAGACGAGGTCGGCGGCGTCGCCGTAGGTGTGCCGGGAGTTGGTCGAACCGCCCACCGCGGCGTTCCCGGAGATGGTGCGGAAGCCGGAGGTCACCACCAGAGGGTTGTTTCCCATCGCGTCACGCAGCGCCTGCAGTTGCCACATGACGATCAGTGCGTTCGCCCGGGCAGTGGCGGCCGAGGTGTTGCCGCCCGACCACTGGCCGGAGCCGGTCATCTCACTGAAGGTGAAGTTGCGTGGCGAGTTGTCCGAACTCTGCATGTCGTAGATGCGGCCGAAGGTCTGCGGGCCTGCGACACCGTCAACGCCGAGACCATAGGCGCTCTGGAAGTTTCGCACGGCGCTGTGGGTGGCAGGGCCGAAGGAGCCATCGATGGCGAGGCGGGTGGTGCTGTTCGTCCGTCCCGCCACGCGGATCTGCAGCTGACGCACGTCCTCACCGGAGTTTCCTTGGCGGAGCGTACGGCTCCAGGTGTATCCCGCAGCGTAGGCCGGTGCGGCAAGCCCGGCCGTCACGACGCCGAGAACGGGCGTGGCGAGTGCGGCACCGATGACGGTGCGGCGAGTCAGATCGGTCATGGTCAATCCCCCCTGGATTGTGATGTCGGTCTCTGAGTGCCGGTGCCCTGAGCCTCATGGAACCTCGCAGGGCTGTCAAACGGAGGGGTGCCGCCTGACCTCCTCGCCTCGGTGTATCCAGAGTATGCGAGTGCCTGTATGGTTATGCGAGTGAGCTTCTCTGTTGCTGTCGCCGGCGCCTCCGGATATGCCGGGGGCGAGGTCCTGCGTCTCCTGCTCAATCATCCCGACGTGAGGATCGGAGCTCTGACGGCACACTCCAGCGCCGGTGACCGGCTCGGGGTGCACCAGCCGCACCTGCCCGCCTTGGCAGACCGGGTGATCGAACCCACCAGCGCCGGCACCCTCGCGGGCCACGATGTGGTGGTCCTTGCCCTGCCCCACGGCGCCTCCGGCGAACTCGCGGATGCCCTGAGTGCTCATGCCGAGGGGGCTGGGCCGCTGATCATCGACTGTGGCGCGGACCACCGGTTGATCTCGGCAGAGGACTGGCAGCGGTTCTACGGCAGTGACCACGCGGGCACCTGGCCCTACGGCATGCCCGAGCTCCTCACGGGGAGCCCAGAGGCCGCCCACCGGCAACGGGAGGATCTGCGCGGCGCGCGGCGCATCGCTGTCCCTGGTTGCAATGCCACCGCCGTCACCCTTGCCCTGCAGCCGGGTGTCGCGGCAGAGATCATCGATCCGGGCGACATCGTGGCGGCACTGGCGGTCGGCTATTCCGGAGCAGGCAAGTCCCTCAAGCCGCACCTCCTCGCTTCCGAGGCCGCCGGAAACCTCCAGCCCTACGGCGTGGGCGGCACGCACCGGCACATCCCGGAGATCGCTCAGAACCTGCGCAGTGCGAGCAACAGTGCGATCGCTCCGCGGATCTCGTTCACACCGATGCTGGCGCCGGTGTCGCGGGGAATCCTGGCCACCGTGACGGCGCCGCTGACCGTCGGGGACGCAAATCTGGTGCGCCAGGTCTGGACCGAGCACTGGGAGCACGAGCCCTTTGTCGATCTGCTTCCTGCTGGCACATGGCCGAGTACGGCGGCGGTCTCGGGCACGAACCGTGCGACCGTGCAGGTGGCCCTGGATTCCGGGGCCGGCGGTGCCCACGGCCGCGTGGTGGCCATGTGCGCGTTGGACAACCTCGGTAAGGGCACCGCCGGTGCGGCCATCCAGTCCATGAACCTGGCCCTCGGGCTCCCCGAGACCACCGGCCTGCCGACCACAGGAGTCGCGCCATGAGTCACCCGCCCGAGATGGCCGCGCAGGACCACCCGACCGGGGTGACCGCCGCCGCAGGTTTTCGTGCCGCAGGAGTCACCGCAGGTCTGAAGACCTCCGGTGCGCCCGACCTTGCATTGGTCGTCAACGACGGCCCCGAGCACGTCGCAGCCGCTGTGCTGACCACGAACCGCATCCAAGCTGCGCCGGTGCTCTGGACCCGCCAGGCGGTGGCGGATGGGCAGGCCCGCGCCGTCGTGCTGAACTCGGGTGGCGCGAACGCCTGCACCGGTGCGCCGGGCTTCCAGAACACGCACACCACGGCCGAGCGGACTGCGACGCTGCTGACCGCGGCCGGGGAGGAGATCGGTCCCATCGACGTACTCGTCTGTTCCACCGGCCTCATCGGTGAGCAGCTCGATATGGCCGCGCTTCTGCCCGGGCTGGATCAGGCCGTCGCCGCTCTCGACCCTGGTGCGGGACACGACGCTGCCGTGGCCATCATGACCACCGACACGGTGGCGAAACAGGCCGCCGTGACGCGAACCGCGGGCGGCTCCGCCTGGACCGTGGGCGGCATGGCCAAGGGTGCGGGCATGCTCGCTCCGGCCATGGCCACCATGCTCTCCGTGATCACCACCGATGCCGTGCTCACTCCGGACGTCGCTCGTGAAGCTCTCCAGGCAGCGACGTCGCGCACCTTCGACCGCATCGACTCCGACGGGTGCATGTCCACCAATGACACCGTCATCCTGCTGGCCTCGGGTGCCTCCGGGATCGCTCCCGGTGCCGAGGAGTTCACCGCCGCCCTGACCGAGGTCTGTTCGAGCCTGTCCCAGCAGCTCCTCACTGATGCCGAGGGCGCCAGCCACGACATCGCCGTCGAGGTGCGAGGTGCGAGCAGCGAGACAGCTGCCCTGGCGGTGGCACGGGCGATCACGCGCTCCAATCTGGTCAAGACCGCGATCTTCGGCAACGACCCGAACTGGGGCCGCATCCTGGCCTCGGCTGGGACTGTCCCCGCAGAGATCGCCCCGTACGAGCCCCACGAGGTCGATGTCTCGGTGAACGGGGTGCTGGTGTGCCGGGCCGGGGGCGTGGGGGAGGACCGCTCTCTCGTGGATCTCGCTGCGGCACGTGAGGTGAGCATCCAGGTGGACCTGCACGCCGGCGACGCTACCGCCACGGTGTGGACCAACGACCTCACGCACGACTACGTCCACGAGAACAGCGCGTACTCCACATGAGCGAACACTCCCTGTCCGTCGCCGGGCTGCCCGCCCACAGCAAGGCGGAGGTCCTGATCCAGGCGCTCCCGTGGCTGCGTCGTTTTGCCGGGACCCGCGTGGTCATCAAGTACGGCGGCAACGCGATGGTCGACGAGCGGCTCAAGCGCGCCTTCGCCGCCGATGTGCTCTTTCTCCACCAGGTCGGACTGCGCCCCGTGGTGGTGCACGGCGGAGGACCGCAGATCTCAGCCATGCTGCAGCGTCTGGCGATCACCACCGAGTTCCGCGCCGGGCTCCGGGTCACCACCAAGGAGGCGATGGAGGTGGTGCGCATGGTGCTCACCGGTCAGGTGCAGCGCGAACTGGTCTCCCTGCTCAATGCTGACGTCGCCCACGCCGTGGGACTTTCCGGGGAGGATGGGCGCCTCTTCCAGGCCACGCGGCGCCGACTCGACGCCCAGGGCGAGGCCATTGACCTCGGTCACGTCGGCGACGTGGCGGCCGTGGATCCGACCGCTGTGATGGATCTGCTCGACGCCGGGCGCATCCCGGTGGTCTCGACCATCGCGGTCGATGCCGAGGAACCCACCGAAGTCCTCAACGTCAATGCTGATACCGCTGCGGCGGCGCTGGCCAGCGCTCTCGGAGCCACCAAGCTCGTGATGCTCACCGACGTCGAGGGCCTCTACGCTGCATGGCCCGACCGGAGCTCGCTGGTCTCGCACATCGGTTCGGAGCGGCTGGCCACGCTGCTGCCAAGCCTGGAGTCCGGCATGGTGCCCAAGATGGCCGCCTGCTTGCAGGCGGTGCGCGATGGCGTCGCCCAGGCCCACGTCATCGATGGCCGGCAGGAGCACTCCATGCTCCTGGAGATCTTCACCGACGCCGGCGTGGGCACCCTGGTCACACTGGAAGAACCCCGGACCGCCGAGAGCGAGGAGAACACATGACCTCCGCCGATGCGTGGATGGAGCGTCACCGCTCCGCGCTGATGAACGTCTTCGGGGACCCGCAGCGCGTTCTGGTCAAGGGAGAGGGAGCCTACGTCTGGGACGCCGAGGGACGGCGCTACCTCGACCTGCTTGCCGGCATCGCCGTCAACGCCCTCGGCCACGCGCACCCGGCGGTGCTGCACGCCGTCACCGGCCAGCTCGGCGAACTCGGTCATGTCTCCAACTTCTTCTCCACTCCTCCCCAGGTGCGTCTCGCCGAGGAGATCCTGCGCCTCGTGACGCCCGGAGGAGCGCCCCATGGCTCAAAGGTCTTCTTCGCCAACTCCGGGGCGGAAGCCAATGAAGGAGCGCTCAAGCTGGCACGACGGCACGGTGGGCCAGGCAGGCGGCGTGTGCTGGCTCTCGAGGGCGCCTTCCACGGCCGGACCTACGGGGCGATGTCGCTGACCTGGAAGCACGCGCAACGCGAACCCTTCGAACCGCTCGTGCCGCAGATCGAGCACCTGCCCTTCGGTGACCTCGAATCCCTGGAGGCAGCACTGGGCGACGATGTGGCCGCGCTCTTCCTGGAACCGATCCAGGGTGAAGCAGGTGTGCGGCCGCTGCCGCCCGGCTATCTCAGTGCGGCGCGGCATCTGACTACCGAGGCGGGCGCCCTCCTCGTGCTCGACGAGGTCCAGACCGGTATCGGCCGTACCGGTGAGTGGATGGGTCACCACCAGGGCGCGATCACCGGCGCTGAGCAGGTGGTCCCGGATGTGGTCACTCTCGCCAAGGGCCTGGGTGGCGGCCTGCCTATCGGGGCGGTGGTCGCCCTGGGTGAGGGGCCGGGCACCGCGCTGGCGCCAGGTCAGCACGGCACGACCTTCGGCGGGAACCCGGTCTCGGCCGCCGCCGGCCTGGCGGTTCTGCGCACCCTGGAAACCGAGGACCTCCTGGACCAGGTGTGGCAGGTCGGCCGTCAGCTCAGTGCCGGTCTCGCCGAGATCGAGGGCGTCACCGAGGTTCGTGGAGCCGGACTGCTCCTGGCTGCCGAGCTCGCCGCCCCGCAGGCCAAGGCTGCTGTGGCCGCGATGCTCGAGGCGGGCTTCGTCGTCAATGCCCCCACCGAGTCCGCGCTGCGCTTCGCCCCGCCGCTCATTCTGGATGCCGAGCAGGCGGACACCGTGCTGCAGGCACTGCCGGCTGCGCTTCGTGCCGCCGGGGTGACGGGATGAGCGCCCCGGAGTCCGCCGCGGCCGTGGGGGCGCGCACCGCGGGAACAAAGACGGCCCGGCATGCGCTGATCGCGGAGATCCTGACCCACCGTGCCGTGCGCTCCCAAGCCGAACTGAGTGAGGCGCTGGCCGAGCGCGGGCTGCACGCCACGCAGTCGACGATCTCCCGTGACCTCGACGAACTGCGGGCGCACAAGGTGCGCGGCCCGGAGGGCGCCGCGATCTACGCACTGCCGGTCGAGGGCGGCGGGAACGAGACCACGTCACCGGCAGGGGTGGAGGAACTCGGTGCTCGACTGCAACGGTGGTGCGCCGAAGTGCTGGTCACCGCCGAGGCCGCCCAGAATCTGGTCGTCCTGCGCACGCCGCCGGGTGCCGCGCACATCCTGGCCTCAGCTCTTGACCATGCGGTGCTGCCCGAGGTGCTCGGGTGTATCGCCGGAGACGACACGGTGCTCGTCATCACTCGTGATGACGCTACCGCGGAGCGGCTCACCACCCGATTGATCGACCTCGCCGGCTGACCGGCGTTCTCTGACCCAGACAGGAGCAACATGAGCGAGCAGAACACCACGCGGGAACGGGTCGTCCTGGCCTACTCCGGAGGCCTCGACACCTCCGTGGCCATCGGCTGGATCGCCGAGGCGACCGGCGCCGAGGTCATCGCGGTGGCCGTGGATGTCGGCCAGGGCGGCGAGGACCTCGAGGTCATCCGTCAGCGCGCCCTGGACTGCGGCGCCGTCGAGGCCTACGTGGCTGACGCCCGTGAGGAGTTCGCCAGCGAGTACTGCGTGCCGGCCCTGAAGGCCAACGCCTTGTACATGGACGCCTACCCGCTGGTCTCCGCGCTCTCGCGGCCGGTGATCGTCAAGCACCTTGTGACCGCCGCCAAGCAGTTCGGGGCCACCACCGTGGCCCACGGGTGCACCGGCAAGGGCAACGACCAGGTGCGCTTCGAGGTGGGCATCACCTCCTTGGCCCCGGAGCTGACCTGCATCGCACCGGTCCGCGACCTCGCCCTCACCCGGGACAAGGCCATCGATTACGCGGACCGGCACAACCTGCCGATCGAGACCACCAAGTCGAACCCCTTCTCCATCGACCAGAACGTGTGGGGGCGCGCAGTGGAGACCGGATTCCTCGAGGACATCTGGAACGGCCCGACCAAGGATGTCTACAGCTACACCGACGACCCCACCTTCCCGCCGCCCGCCGATGAGGTCGTCATCGCCTTCGAGCGCGGAGTGCCGGTGGCCATCGAC
This sequence comes from Bogoriella caseilytica, assembly GCF_003752405.1. Lineage (NCBI taxonomy): Bacteria > Bacillati > Actinomycetota > Actinomycetes > Allobogoriellales > Allobogoriellaceae > Allobogoriella > Allobogoriella caseilytica. Next base: position 2,901,095 of record NZ_RKHK01000001.1, read on the forward strand.
GGCATGTCCGTGACCCCCCTGGGAGCCGTGGAGGAGATGAACCGGCGCGCGGGTGCTCAGGGCGTGGGTCGCATCGACATCGTCGAGGACCGGCTGGTGGGCATCAAGTCTCGCGAGATCTACGAGGCGCCCGGTGCCATGGCGCTGATTGCCGCACACCAGGAACTGGAGAACGTCACCATCGAGCGGGAGCAGGCCCGTTTCAAGAAGACCGTGGGTCAGCGCTGGACCGAGCTGGTCTACGACGGCCAGTGGTTCTCCCCGCTCAAGGATTCCCTCGATGCCTTCATCGAGGACACTCAGCGCCACGTCACCGGCGAGATCCGCTTGGTGCTGCATGGCGGACGCGCCGTCGTCACCGGGCGTCGCTCGGACTCCAGCCTCTACGACTTCAACCTCGCCACCTACGACACGGGCGACAGCTTCGACCAGTCCAGCGCGCGCGGCTTCATCGACATCTACGGCCTGCCGGCCAAGCTCGCCGCGGCGCGTGAGAACGCGTCGTGACGCCGGCCGCGGCAGTGCCCGATCCCGCATCGCTGGGACTGCGGGGCCGGCACTTCCTCAAGGAAGCGGACTTCACCCCCCAGGAGTGGGTGGGCCTGGTCGACCTCGCAGAGGCTTTGAAGGCTGAGCGCGCTTCGGGCTCGGAGATCGCGCGCCTGGGCGGCAAGACCATCGCGCTGATCTTCGAGAAGACCTCCACCCGGACCCGCGCAGCCTTCGAGGTCGCGGCCTTCCACCAGGGGGCGCAGACCACCTACCTCGACCCGGCTGGTTCACAGATCGGGCACAAGGAGTCCATCGCGGACACCGCGCGAGTGCTGGGGCGCATGTATGACGCCATCGAGTACCGCGGTGCGGCGCACCGCAACGTGGAGCTGCTCGCCGAGCACGCGGGCGTGCCGGTGATGAACGGGCTGACCGATGACTGGCATCCCACGCAGATGCTCGCCGATGCCTTGACCATGCGCGAGCACGCGCCACGTGGGCCCAGCGGTTCCGCGGTGCCCTTCGGTGAACTCACCCATGCATACGTGGGCGATGCCCGGAACAACACCGGGCATTCGATCCTGGTCTCCGGTGCGCTGCTGGGGATGGACATCCGCGTCGTGGCACCGAGCGGACTACAGCCCGCGCCCGAGGTGGTGGCCACCGCCGAGCAGATCGCCGCACAGACCGGCGCCCGCGTGACGGTCACCGACGAGATCGCGCGCGGGGTCCGGGGTGCGGATTTCCTCTCCACCGACATCTGGGTGTCGATGGGGGAGAAGCAGGAGGCCTGGGACGAGCGCGTGGGGCTGCTGCGCGACTATCAGGTCAACGCGGAGTTGATGGCCGCCACCGGCAAGGACGTCCGTTTCATGCACTGCCTGCCGGCCTTCCACGACCTCCAGACCGCGGTGGGCCGTGAGATCTACCAGCGCTTCGGTCTCGAAGGGCTGGAGGTCACCGACGAAGTCTTCGAGTCCGAGGCCTCCGTGGTCTTCGGCCAGGCTGAGAATCGCATGCACACCATCAAGGCGGTCCTGGTCGCGCTCCTGTCCTGAGTACGCCTCAGGTGGGCGCGGGGCCGGTGCTCCCTCGAATGGTCATGGTGGTGGCGAGCTCGACATGGCGCGAGGCCGGAGCCTTGCCAGCGGCCATGTCGGTCACCGCCTGCACGGCCATCCGCCCCATGTCGCTGAGGTGCTGGTGCACCGTAGTCAGCGGTGGCGTGGTCCAGGCTGCTTGTGGGGTGTCATCGAACCCGGTCACACTCAGGCGTTCCGGCACAGGGACACCGAGCTCGTGAGCGGTGGCGAGTACGCCGACGGCGAGTTCGTCGTCGGCCGCCATGATCGCGGTCGGCGGGTGGGGCGCCTCGAGCAGCTCGCGGGCGTAGCGAGAGCCGGTGGCCACATCGAACTGGCCGACGCGCACCAATGAGGGGTCGACCGTGAGGCCTGCGGCGTCCAGGGCGGCGTTGAAACCGTAGAAGCGGTCTCGGGCGGCGTCGGAAGCTTCCGGCCCGCCGATCCAGGCGATCCGGTGGTGGCCGAGGGCGATGAGGTGGTCGGCCGCCTCCCGGGCACCGGCCCAGTTGGACGAGCCCACGCTGACCATGCGCCGGTGAGAGGTGTCCACCGGATCAACCATGACGAAGGGGATCTCTGCCTCGGCAGCGGCATCCAGGAGCGCGTCGGGCTCGGACAAGGTCAAGCCGATCACGCCGGTCACGCCGCCGGCATGCTGATCCGACATCCACTGGCGAGCAACACGGCGCTGGGTCCGGCGCGCACGGTCGGGAGCGAGGCGGGTGAGCAGGTCGAGGTCCTCACCGGTCGCGGCGGCCAGCACGCCCTGGAGCACGCTGAGGATGTAGGGCGAGGCAGGGATGTCGAAGACCACGGCCAGCGCGCTGCGCTGTGGAGGTGGGCCGTGGGAGGTCGTTGGCTTGTAGTCGAGTGCCGCGACGGCCTCGAGCACTCGCTCTCGGGTGTCACCGGCGACGTCGTCACGACCGTTGAGTGCCTTGGACACTGTGGCCTTCGAGACGCCGGCGGCGGCGGCGACGTCCGCCAGGGTTGCTCGCCGGGCGCGTGTTCGTTCCATACTCCATAGTACCCCGAAACTATTTCGGCTGCGCGGTGGCGAAAGAAGCCGGCGAGAATGCCTATTGCGCGGATAGTGCTGCTGTCCTAATCTAAACGCAGCGCGATCGGTGCGAAACTATTTCGAGTACGGTCGTCGAGCGCGAACAGCAGACCAAAGGAGCTCCGCATGCCACGCGATTCGTCGTTGCCCACCCTCATGATCGATGGGCGGCCTCCGACCGATCTCGCGTTGCGGCACGTCTGGAACGAGTGCGTGGGCGCCGGGCGGGCCAACGAGGCGCTGCGGGCCGACTGGCAGGCGCAGTTCCGCGAGGCGGTCGACGTCCTGGGCGTGCGGTTCGTCCGGTTCCATGGCCTGTTCCACGATGACATGTTCGTCTACCGGGTCGAGGACGGCGGGGGCTTCGCTCCACCGGAGCCGCTACCGGAACCGGTGTACACCTTCGCCTACGTCGACAAAGTCTTCGATGCGATCCTCGATGCCGGGGCACGGCCCTTCGTGGAACTGGGCTTCATGCCCCGCGCTCTGGCGACTCAGACCGAGACGCTGTTCTGGTGGAAGGCGCACTGCAGTCCCCCGACGGACATGGGGCGCTGGGTCGAACTGGTGACCACCACGGTCGTGCACTGGGTGGAGCGCTACGGGATCGAGGAGGTGCGGCAGTGGCCCTTCGAGGTGTGGAACGAACCGAACCTCGTTCCCCATTTCTGGACCGGCACCCGGACCGAGTATTTCGAGCTCTATGAGGCGACCGCTCGGGCCATCAAGTCGGTCGACCCGAGCCTCGCGGTGGGCGGACCGTCCACCAGTGTGTTCGTGCCGGATGACCGATACGCCGGGGAGTACCACGACCCTGCGCATGAGTCCTCAACCGCCGAGACGGAGTCACCCGATGAGCTCGACTGGCGGCCAGTGTGGATCCACGAGTTCATCGAGTACTGCGCCCAGCGTGAGGTGCCGATCGACTTCTTCTCCACCCATCTCTATCCGACGGACTTCGCTGCCAGTTCCCTGAACAAGGTCAGGGCCATCACCCGCCAGAAGGACGCCACCCACCGCGATCTCGAGGTGATGCGCACGGTCATCGAGAACAGCCCGTACCCCGACGCCGGCCTGCACATCACGGAGTGGTCGACCTCGCCGTCCAGCCGGGACGCGATGCACGACACCCTGTTCGCGGCGCCGTACATCGTGCGGGCCTTCCTCCGGGGCGCTCCGCTGGCCGACTCGATCGCCTACTGGACCTTCACGGACGTCTTCGAGGAGGGTGGCGGGGGAATCGGCCCCTTCCACGGGGGCTTCGGCTTCGTGAACGAACAGGGCCTGCACAAGCCGACCTTCCACGCGATGGCGATGCTCAACCGCCTGGGCGACCGTCTTCTCGCCGAGCTGCCGCACGGTGCGATCACCGCTTCGTCCAGCACCGGTGCTGTCTCAGCGATCTTCTACAACTATCCGGCCGACATGGGCTCGGAAGGACTGGCCTCCCAACGGACCTACGGTGATGCCCGGGCACTGTCCGAGATCGGTCCTGAGCTCCGGGTCCGGCACACCGTCGAGGGCTTGCCGCCGGGGGCCAGCTTCGAGCTCGAGGTCCTCGACTGGGAGCACGGCAACGTCGCCGAGGCCTGGTACCAGATGGGCTCACCCCTGAATCTCTCACGCGAACAGACCGCTGAGCTGCGCGAGATCGCCGACCGGCTCGATCGTCGTCTCCTGACCGCATCGGATCACGGCGTGCTGGAGATTGACCTCGTGCTTTCGCCCTGGGCAGTCGCCTCGATCGCCCAGGAATCAACCCACTGAATCCGGAAACACTCCTGAAAGGACCTCAACGATGAGGCACGTTCGTACTACCGGGACCGCCGCCCTCGCCGCCGTCACCACGCTTGTGCTTGCCGCCTGCAGTACCTCCGGTGAGCCCGGCGCTGAGGACAACCCCGATGTCCTGACCGTTGCTGCGTGGATGGACATCCCCGAAGAACTCCTGGAGAGCTTCGCGGAGGAGACGGGGATCACCGTCGAGGTGAACTCCTTCCCTGATGGCGCCTCCGCGCAGACCGTGCTGCGCAACGGACTGGCATCCGATGGTGCCGGCCTCTCGGACGTCCACCTGGTGGAGTTGGACTGGTGGACCGAGATGATGGCTGTCCCCGAAGACTGGGCCACGCTCCCTGAGGTCGAGGGACGGTGGGTGGACTGGAAGGTCACCCAGGGCAGCGTCGAGGATGAGATCAAGGGCTACGGCACGGACATCGGTCCCTTGGCCATCGCCTTCGACTCCGAGCTGATGGAGGAGGCAGGACTCCCGTCGGATCCGGAGGGCTTCGCCGAGTTCGTCGGAGGTCGGGACGCGACCTGGGAGTCCTTCCTGGAGGCCGGACGGCAGTTCACCGAGGCCTCCGATGCCTACTGGACCGACTCGATGACCACGCCGATGCAGGCCGCGATCAACCTCCTCCCCGCGGCATTTGAGGACCCGGACACCGGCAACGCCATCCCCATGAGCGAGAACGAGCCGATCCGCGAGATCTTCATGCGCTTCGCCGAGGAGGCTCAGGGGCAGGCATCGGCAGGTATCCCCATCGGCCACGCCGACTGGGGCGCCGGCTTCCAGGCGCAGCAGTGGGCGACCGTGATCACTCCGGCGTGGATGACGGGCATCATCGCGGAGAACGCCGCAGGGATCGAGGGATGGATGATCGCCGATGTCTTTCCCGAAGGCGGCGGCAACTGGGGTGGATCCTTCGTGTCGGTGCCGGCCACCGGGGACCACGTCGAGCAGGCCATCCAGCTGGCCGCCCACTTGACGTCCGCCGAGGCCGCGGTCGCGATGTTCCACGAGAACGGCCAGTTCCCCTCCCAACTGGAGGCCATGGACGATCCGGCAGTCTCCGAGACCGCCAACCCGTTCTTCAACGATCAAGAGGTGGGCGGCATCTACGGGCAGCTCGCCGCTGAGGCCGGGGACGCCGCAGCGGGTGGTTATCGCGGAGTGAACTTCGCCGGCATCCAGACGCTCGTGACTGACGGGATCCTGCGGGTGGAGGACGGCAGCCAGACACCGGAGCAGGCGTGGGAGTCCGTAGTCGCGAACTTCGACAGCCTGGGCCTGCCCACGGACTGACGCGGGTCCAGACGAGGCACCTCCCATGGACACCACCACCCGCCCACCGCGTCGGATCGGCCTGGCAGGTCGATCGTCCCGCTGGGACATCAGACTCTCGCCCTACCTGTACATCTCACCGTTCTTCATCAGTTTCGCGATCTTCGGCTTCTTTCCCATCGCGTTCAATGTTGTCGTCGCGATGCACTCCTGGCACCGCCGCCTCGGGCGCGGGGACTTCGTGGGGCTGGACAACTTCCGGTGGGTTCTCGAGCAACCGGCGTTCTGGACGTCACTGCAGAACACCTTCTCCATCTTCCTGTTGTCGATGGTCCCGCAACTCGTCCTCGCATTGGCGATCGCGGCCTTCCTGGATCAGAACCTGCGGGCCAGGACCTTCTGGCGGATGAGCGTGCTGGTGCCTTTCGTGGTGATGCCCGTGGCCACGGCGCTCATCTTCGGTCAGGTCTTCGGTCAGTTCGGCCTGATCACACCCTTGATTCAGGACCTCGGGCTGTTCGCAGACGTGAACTCGCCCTTCTTCCAGGATCGGCTGCTCTCGCACGTGGCGATCGCGACGATGGTGACCTTCCGTTGGACGGGGTACAACGCCCTGATCTTCCTGGCTGCCATGCAGGCTGTTCCCCGGGAGCTCTACGAAGCGGCGACCATCGACGGGGGCGGTCGGCTGCGGCAGTTCATCTCCGTCACGATCCCCGGCATCCGCCCCACCATGATCTTCGTGGTCCTGACCATGACGATCGGGGGGCTGCAGATCTTCGATGAGGCGCGCATGTACGACGGCACCGGCACCGGCGGGTCGAACGACCAGTGGCTGACGACGGTGCTCTACCTCTTCAACCTCGGCTTCGGTGACTGGCCGGACCGGATGGGTCATGCTGCGGCCGTCGCCTGGCTGTTCGCGCTCGTGATCGTGGTGTTCACCCTGATCAACTTCGCACTCACCCGGTCCATCGCCTCCAGCCGATCCGGGCCTCCTCAGGTCCCGGCTTCGGTGACGAAGGCCGTCATTGCGCAGGCGCAGGCCTCCGCCGATGCCTCCGCTCGTGCCGCCGCGGAGGCCGGTGTCCCCAGCCTGGTGCGGACCAGGCGTGACCCGGAGGAACCCACGCCGTCAAAGGACTCGGACCGATGAGCACAGCACTGATCGAGAACCTCGCCGGCAAGGGCGCCAAGCGCTACGCACAGAAGCGCGCCGCGGCCGGGCGTCCCATCAAGCAGCGTTCGCCGTCTCACGATCCCGCCCACCGGCGGCCCGGCTGGTTGACCTACCTCTTCCTCGGGATCGTGGTGATGGTCTCGGTCTTCCCGCTGTATTACACCGCGTTGCTGGGCTCGTCCACGCGTCTGGAGATCGCGCAGTCGCCGATACCCCGGTGGGTGCCCGGGCCCCAGTTGCTCCACAACCTGGGAGAGATCATCCGGCACCACCAGCTGGACTTCTGGGGTGCCTTCCTCAACTCGGTCGTGGTGGCGGTAGTGGTCTCAGCGGCGACGGTGTTCTTCTCCACCCTGGCGGGCTACTCGTTCTCGAAACTCACCTTCCGCGGGCGCCGGCCGCTCTACGTATTCGTCATCGCGACGATGGCGATCCCCATGCAGCTCGGCACCGTGCCGATGTTCATCATGATGGACACCTTCGGCTGGATCGACACGCTGACCGCGCTCATCGTGCCGAACCTGGTCATCGCCTTCGGAGTGTTCTGGATGACCCAGTACCTGACCGAGGCGCTGCCTTACGAACTCGTCGAGGCGGCCCGCGTGGACGGAGCATCGATGTTCCGCACCTTCTGGTCCATCGCGATGCCAGCCGCACGGCCCGCAGCGGCCACGCTGGCGCTGTTCACCTTCGTCGGCTCCTGGAACAACTTCTTCTGGCCATCGGTGGTGCTGCGCTCCCAGATGACCTTGCCGTTGGTGGTCCCGCAGCTCCGGGGTGCCTTCACGGCCGACCACGCGCTGGTCATGTCCGGCGTGCTGCTGATCGCCCTGCCCCTGCTGATCGTCTTCGTCTTCCTCGGCAAGCAACTGGTCTCGGGGGTGATGTCAGGCGCCGTGAAGGGCTGAGTCATGCCCATGCTGTGGCGAGCGGTCAGTTCTGGGCGCACGGGGACGTGCGCTCAGCGGCGCCCGCGCGTCACGGCCGGGCGATAGACCGAGACGGTCGGCTCGCCATCGAGCCAGAAGCGCCACGGGAAGCGATCGCCCTCACCACCGGGGCCGGAGACACCCACGCGCGGCCCGGTGCGGATCTCGCTGGCAGGCACGGGGCGCCCGGTGAGCTCCAACTCCGCCCGGCCACCTGCGGTCAGGGCGAGAGCGTCGTCCGAGCCGCCGAGGCCCAGCGCCTGACTCAATCGCGCCGGTCCGCGGGCCAGGTCGCGGTCGGTGCGCGCCGCGGCACGGCGCGACCGGGCGAGCTCGTGCCCCGCGATCACCTCGGCGCCGCGCAGCAGCACCGCCGAGGCGACGCCGTCGGGCGCGCAGACGACGTTCGTGCACCAGTGCATCCCGTAGCTGAAGTAGACATAGAGGGTGCCCGGCGGCCCGAACATCGTGGCGGTGCGGGGCGTCATGCCCCGCGAGGCGTGGGAGCCGGGATCACCCGCGCCGGCGTAGGCCTCGGTCTCGGTGATCCGTACCGCGACCTCACCGTCCTCGCTCCGCACCCGGAACAGTGCTCCGAGCAGTCGCGGAGCAACCTCCACGGCCTCCCGGGCGAGGGCGCCGGCCAGGGTCATTCCGCAGCGTCGTCCACGTCGCTGACTCCGGCGCCACCGGCGCGCGGACGCATGGCGGCGATGCCGGCACGCCAGCGCTCCAGCTCCGTCCGGGCCTGCTCGAGCTGCTCGGCCACCCGAACGGGGGCGGTGCCGCCCACGGCGTCGCGCGATGCCAGCGAGCCGCTGACGGTCAGCACCTCGCGCACCTGCGGGCTCAGCGCGGGGGAGATGGAGGCGAGCTCGGAGTCGGTGAGCTCGTGCAGCTCCTTGCCCTGGGCCTCGCACTGCCGCACGCATTCCCCGGCGACCTCGTGGGCCTCGCGGAAGGGCACGCCTTCACGCACCAACCACTCGGCGATGTCGGTGGCCAGGGAGAAGCCCTGCGGAGCGAGTTCGGCCATCCGCTCCGGGTGGAAGGTCAGCGTGGCCACCATGCCGGCAACCGCCGGCAACAAGACCTCGAGCGTGTCACAGGCGTCGAAGACCGGCTCCTTGTCCTCCTGCAGATCCCGGTTGTACGCCAGGGGGAGGCCTTTGAGCGTGGCGAGCAGTCCGGTGAGGTCGCCGATCAGACGACCGGCTTTGCCGCGGGCCAGCTCAGCGACATCGGGGTTCTTCTTCTGCGGCATGATCGAACTGCCCGTGGAGAAGGCATCGTCGAGGGTGACGAACCCGAACTCCTTGGTAGCCCACAGGATGATCTCCTCGGAGATCCGGGAGAGGTCGACGGCGATCATCGCGGTCACGAAACCGAACTCAACCACCACGTCTCGCGCGGCGGTGCCGTCGATCGAGTTGGGCACCGGCCCATCGAACCCGAGTTCCTCAGCCACGACCGCCGGGTCCAGCCCCAATGACGAGCCGGCCAGTGCTCCGGAGCCGTAGGGGGAGAGCGCTGCGCGGGCGTCCCAGTCACGGAGCCGATCGACGTCGCGCAACAGGGGCCAGGCGTGGGCCAGCAGATGATGGCCCAGCAACACCGGCTGGGCGTGCTGCAGGTGGGTGCGCCCGGGCATTGCGGCCTCGGGATGGGCAGCCGCCTGCTCGCACAGGGCCTCGACCACGTCGAGCACCCCGCCCGCGATGCGCAGGGCCTGGTCGCGCAGATACATCCGCACCAGCGTGGCGATCTGGTCATTGCGTGAGCGACCTGCCCGTAGCTTCCCACCCAGATCAGGGCCAGCCCGGTCGATCAGCCCGCGCTCCAGGGCGGTGTGCACGTCCTCGTCCTGGGGCTGAGGAGCGAACTCCCCGGAGGCCACATCCGCTGAGAGCCGGTCGAGCGCGGCGATCATGCCGTCGAGCTCCGCCTCGCTCAGGAGGCCGGCGCGGTGGAGCACTCGCGCGTGCGCCCGGGAGCCGGCGACGTCGTACTGCGCCAGGCGCCAGTCGAAGTGCGTCGAACGCGAGAGCTCGGTGAGTGCGTCGGCGGGCCCGCCGGAGAACCGCCCGCCCCAGAGGCTGAGGTTCGCTGATGCGGTGGTGCCGTCGGCTGCGGGTGTCGTCATGCTCTGATCTTGCCGTGTCCAGGGCCCCGTCAGCCAACCCAGGCGGGGGAGAACTGACGTCCGGGGCGGTGTGCGCTCAGGGATGTGGCCAGGGTCATGGCAGGCTGGCGGCATGCCGAACCCCTTTGTTGGCTCGGAGGTGGGCCGCCTCCGCGAGGTCATCGTGCACCGCCCGGGCGTGGAGTTGCTGCGCCTGACCCCGCAGACCAAAGACGATCTGCTCTTCGACGACCTGATCTGGGTGCACCGCGCTCAGGAGGAACACGACCGTTTCTCCGGCGCGCTGGTCGAGCACGGCGTGACGGTGTTGCACCTGGACCAGCTGCTGCGCGAAACGCTCTCCCACGCCGAAGCTCGGTCCTTCCTCATTGACCGCGCCACCGATGAGCGGATCCATGGCCCTGCGCTGGCTCCAGTCCTGCGCGAGGTGGCGGACCGGATGGACGATGCAGCTCTCGCGGAGCTGATCATCGGAGGGCTGACCAAGCGTGAACTGCTCGAGCTCACCGACGAACCGCCGTCGGTGGTGCTGCACACCCTCGGCATGGATCACCTGGTGCTCGCCCCACTGCCCAACCACCTCTTCACCCGCGATGCCTCCTGCTGGGTCTACGACGGCGTCGCGGTGAACTCGATGCGGATGCCGGCGCGCATCCGGGAGGCCTATACCTACGAGGCGATCTACCGATGGCATCCGCGCTTTGCCGGTCGCGCCTTCCAGCGATGGTCGGATGCGCTGGACGACGCTGCGGCGACCGTCGAGGGCGGGGACGTGCTGGTGCTCGGCGACGGCGCCGTCCTGGTGG